>NZ_CP011994.1:346000-692000 GCF_001632845.1 Ectothiorhodospira sp. BSL-9
AGCAGCCCCGCCGGAATGGACACCAGGCTGCGCACCGTGGGGATCAGGCGCCCACCGGCCACGATCCAGTAGCCCTTGCGCTCATAGACCCCCAGCACCAGGTCCAGGTCGGACTCACGCACCAGCACCCAGCGGCCACGACGCCGCACCAGATCCCGCATGCGCTCCTCGCCTGCGCGCCGGGCCAGCAGGTAGATCAGGGTGGAACCGGTGGTGCCCCCGAGCGAGCCCACCAGGATGGACAACCACAGGTTCAGCAGACCCTCGTGGGCCAGGAAGCCCGCGAACGGCATCAGGGCCTCCGGCGCCAGGATCACCAGGAAGACCCCCAAGGCCCAGTAGCCGTAGTCGGCGATCGCGTCCGTTGCCAGTTCGACCATGTCCATGGGGGTCAGCGCTCTCTCAACGCAGGGTGAGGGTCTTGGTATTCACGAAGGCCAGGATGCCGGCCCGTGCCAGTTCCCGACCATAACCGGAATCCTTGACACCACCGAAGGGCAGACGCGGGTCGCTCTTGACCATGGCGTTCACGAAGGTGGCACCGCAGGCCAGCTGTCGGGCCACGGCCGCCCCCCGCTCCGGGTCGCGGGTCCAGACACTGCCGCCCAGACCGAAGCGGGTGTCATTGGCGATGCGCACCGCGTCCGCATCGTCCTCGGCACGGATGATGCTGGCCACCGGACCGAACATCTCCTCGTGGTAGGCCCGGGTGCCGGGCACCACCCGATCCAGGATCGAGGGGGCGTACCAGGCCCCCTTGCCGGGCAGCGGTTCGCATCCCAGTACAGGGACGGCCCCCTCGGCGATGGACTCCCGCACCTGCTGGTGGAGCTCATCCCGCAGGTCCGTGCGAGCCATGGGGGCCAATGTGGTGTCATCCCGGGTGGGGTCGCCAGGCTTGAGGGCCTTCACCGCGGCCTTGAAACGTTCCATGAAGCCATCGGCGGCGCCGGGCAGGAGAATGAAGCGCTTGGCCGCGATGCAGCTCTGGCCGGCATTCTGATAACGGGAGACCACCGCCTGCTCCACGGCCCGGTCCAGATCCGCATCGTCCAGGACGATGAAGGGGTCCGAGCCCCCCAGTTCCAGCACGGATGGCTTGATGCACTCGCCGGCCACCGCGGCCACGGCACGTCCTGCCGGCTCGCTGCCCGTGAGGGTCACCCCATGAACCCGCGGGTCACGGATGACATCGGCCACGGCATCGGAGGGGATCATCAATGTCTGAAAGACCCCGGCGGGGAAACCTGCGTCCCGAAAGATTTCCTCCACCGCCAGCGCACACCGGGGAACATTGGAGGCATGCTTGAGCAGGGCGGTGTTGCCCGCCATCAGGGTGGGGGCGGCGAAGCGGAACACCTGCCACAAGGGGAAGTTCCAGGGCATGACGGCCAGGATGGTGCCCAGGGGCTGGAAGATGACCCGGGCGTCCCCTTCCACCTCGGGCACGGTCTCGTCGGCCAGAAATTGTGCCGCATGATCGGCATAGTAGTCGCACACGGTCGCGCAGCGGTCGATCTCCCCCTGGGACTCGCGCAGCAGCTTGCCCATCTCCTGGGTGATCATATGGGCAAAGTGGTCCCGGCGATGGCGCAGAACGTGCGCCGCCTGGCGCATCAAATCGGCTCGCTCGGCCAGCGGCAGATCCCGCCAGGGGCGGGCAACGCGCTCGGCCTGACCGAGGGCCTTGTCAATACGCGGCCGGTCCCAGGTCTCAAACACGTTGAGCACGGAACCATTGGCGGGATTGACAGAACTCATGGGCACAGGTGAACTCCTTGGGAAGCAGGGGGCCATACCATAGTATATTTGGCCGTTTGACGATGTAACGGGACCGCCGCCGTCACTCCCCTTTAAAAAAGGAGGAAGGCGCGACGGGCAGGGTTCCGGATGCCGGTTGCCTTATGACTTTCAACGTACTTCAAGACAGGAATAACAAAAGCATGAACATCCGGACGGTGTGTGTATTGGGGGGCACGGGTTTTGTCGGGAGCCACCTGGTCACCCGACTGGTGGACCAGGGATACCGGGTCAAGGTTCTGACCCGGCGGGCCTTTCGTTCCAAGCACCTGATGGTGCTCCCCGGGGTGAGACTGGTGGAAGCGGACTGCCACGACGGGTCGGTGCTGAGAGCCCACTTCCAGGATTGCGAGGCCGTGATCAACCTGGTGGGTATTCTAAACGAGCGCGGCCACGATGGCAGCGGTTTCCGCCGCACCCACGTGGACCTGGCCCATACCGTGATCGAATCGGCCCGCGAGATGGGCGTGAGACGACTTCTGCACATGAGCGCCCTGAACGCCGACGCAGCCAGCGGCCCCAGCCATTATCTGCGCTCCAAGGGCGAGGCAGAAAACATCGTGCATACCCTGGCGGGTGATGTGGCGGTGACCAGCTTCCGCCCGTCGGTGATCTTCGGTCGGGGCGACAGCTTCTTCAACCGCTTTGCCGGCCTGCTGCGCATCACTCCCGTGCTGCCCCTGGCCTGCCCGAATGCCCGTTTCGTGCCGGTGTTCGTGGGAGACGTGGTGGAGGCCTTTGTCGGTGCCCTGAAGGATTCGGCCACTCACGGTGAGCGCCTGGATCTGTGCGGCCCCCAGGTTTACACCCTGAAGGAACTGGTGGAGTACACCGCAAGGCTTCTGGGAAAATCCCGGCTCATCATCGGCCTGTCCGACCGGTTTTCCCTGCTGCAGGCCCGGGTGATGGAATACGTGCCCGGCAAGCCCTTGAGCCTGGACAACTACCACTCACTCCAGCGGGACAGTCTCTGTCCGGAGGGAGGCATCTGCCCCACCGCTCTGGAATCCGTGGTGCCCCAATACCTGGGCGATGCCACCCACCATAATCGCCTGCAGCATTTGCGCAGCAGCGCCCGCTGATCATGCAGACCTTCCTGGTGGGTGGCGCATTGCGGGACGAACTCCTGGGCCTGCCCGTGAAGGAACGGGACTGGGTCGTGGTGGGTGGCACCGTCCAGGAGATGCTCGACCAGGGTTTCACGCAGGTGGGCAGGGATTTTCCGGTCTTTCTGCATCCCCGCACTCACGAAGAGCATGCCCTGGCCCGCACCGAACGCAACACCGGGCCCGGTTACCATGGGTTCGAGGTTCATGCCTCGCCCGAGGTGACCCTGGACGAGGACCTGGCGCGGCGCGACCTCACCATCAACGCCATGGCCCGGGACGCGCAGGGCCACCTGATCGACCCTTTCAATGGCCAGGCGGATCTGCAGGAGCGCTGGCTGCGGCATGTTTCCCCCGCCTTTGTGGAAGACCCGGTGCGGGTGCTGCGCGTGGCCCGCTTCGCCGCCCGCCTGTGCCCCCTGGGTTTTCGGGTGGCGGACGAGACCCGCTCGCTGATGCAACGCATGGTGGACGAGGGCGAACTGGATGCCCTGGTCCCCGAACGGGTCTGGCAGGAGACGGAAAAGGCACTCAAGGCCCCGGCGCCCTCGGCCTTCTTCCAGGTACTGCGTGACTGCGGGGCCCTGGCGGTGCTGTTCCCGGAACTGGAGGCCCTGTATGGCGTGCCCCAGCCCCCCCGCTATCATCCCGAGATCGACACCGGGGTACATGTGTTCATGGTGCTGGATCAGGCCACCCGTCTGAGCGAGGACCCGCTGGTCCGCTTTGCAGCCCTCACCCATGACCTGGGCAAGGGCAACACACCCCGGGAGATTCTGCCCAGCCACCGGGGGCACGAGGAACGGGGCGTGGTATTGATCGAAGCCCTGTGCGATCGATTCAGGATCCCCAACCGCTACCGGGAGCTGGCCCGACTGGTGGCCCGCTACCATGGCCTGGTGCACCGGGTTTTCGAGCTTCGCCCCCAGACCCTGGCACGCACCCTGGAGGGGCTGGACGCCTATCGCCGCCCCGAGCGGCTGGAATCGGTATTGCTGGCCTGCGAGGCCGACTACCGGGGGCGCACGGGCTTTGAGGCCAGGCCCTACCCCCAGGCGGATTACGTGCGCCGCGCCCAGGCACGTTGCGCCGCCATCCAGGCCCGGGAACTGGTGGAGCAGGGACTCAAGGGCCCGGCCATCGCCGAGGCCCTGCAACAGCAACGCATCCAGGCCCTCAAGGCGCTCAAGGCCGAAGGGGCTACAGACGAGGGATAAGATCCCGCCCGGAAAACCCCATCAGTGGCTCTGACACACCACGCCCGAGGGCCATGGCCTGGAAGCGTTCCCCCATCTCCCCGGGCAGGGTGAGCATGCGTACCTGGGCCGCCAGATCCATCTGCTCGCGCAGCCCCTGTGCCTGGCAGGCCTGGAAGGCGGACTCCAGCCCGGAACCCATGAGAAACCAGGCCTGGCTGGTGTAGCCCAGCAACGACAGTCCTGCCGCCCCTCCGGCCTCGGCCACGGCGGTGAAATCCACATTGGCGGTAATGTCCACCACCCCCGGCCAGACCAGGGGCTCGTCCAGGGCCCGATGACGGTAGTGGGCGATCAGGGTGCCCCGATACCGCTCCGGGCTGTAATACTCCCGGCGCGGGTAGCCGTAATCCACCAGCAGGATCACGCCGGCAGCGAGGCTGTCGGCAGCAGCCCGCATCCACCCGGACAAGCCGGGATTGATCTCCGAGACATAACCGGACGGCCATGCGCCGCCGGCGCTTTCATGCAGGGCGCACACCATGTTCGTGAGCGCCTCATCGGCCGGTCGATCGGCCCACTCCAGTCGCTCCCCGAGCACCACGCCCCGCTCACGCACCTCCCCATCCCGCCAATGGAACACCTGCACCGGCATGGCATCCAGCACCTCGTTCCCCAGCATGACGCCCCGGAAACGGCCCGACTCCGGCAGGGCATCCAGCCATTGCACCCGATGACGCAGGGCCTCGGGCAACGCGGCCACGGCGGTCTGCTGGCGCTGACGCAGATCGGGGCTCAACTCCAGGATCTGGTAACGTTCCGGGAGGGCATCCAGCGCCTCCAGGGTGGTGAGGACCTCCACCGCCAGGATGCCCGTGCCCGCGCCGAATTCCAGGATATCGCCGCCCTCCAGGCTCTCCAGCACCTGGGCACACTGGCGGGCGATACAACGACCAAACAGGGGCGACACCTCCGGGGCTGTCATGAAGTCGCCGCCCCGCCCCAGCTTGTGGCTGCCCGCGGTGTAATACCCCAACCCCGGGGCATACAGGGCCAACTCCATGTAACGACGGAAAGACAGCCAGCCATCGCCTGCGTTAATCTCCTGTCTGACCAGCTCCAGCAACTGCTGGCTGACCTGCAGGGCCTCGGGTTCAGGCGTGGGTAATGGGGAATCCGTGGGCATGCATGCAGTCCAAGATGATCGGCGCCGTGGGGAGGGGCATTGTCGCCCCACCCGCTCCGCGCCTCAAGCCGTCGGCCCACCGCTTCGCGAGCAGCACAAGGAAACCGCATGGAACAGCCCAAACACCCCGACCTGACCGGCAAGACCGCCTTCATCACGGGCGGCGCCCGCCGCATCGGCGCCGAAATGGCGCGCACACTGCACGCGCACGGGATGAACCTGGTGCTCCACTATCGCAGTTCCGGGCAGGCAGCCCAGGCACTTCGGGAGGAGTTGCATCGCAAGCGGCCCGATTCGGTGCATCTGGTGGCAGGAGAACTTCTGGAACCCGGGGCGCTCGGGCGCCTGGCCAGCGAGGCGGAGGCCGCCTTCGGGGGCATGGATGTGCTGGTGAACAATGCCTCCACCTTCTACCCCACGGCCCTGGGCGAGATCACCGAGGCCCACTGGGATGACCTGATGGGAACCAATCTCAAGGCCCCGCTGTTCCTGTCCCAGGCGCTGGCGCCGGCACTGACGCGGGCTGAGGGCTGCATCCTCAATATCGTGGACATCCACGCCCTGCGGCCCCTGAAGGGCTACCCGGTCTATTGCGCGGCCAAGGCGGGACTGTGGATGCTCACCCAGTCCCTGGCCCGTGAACTGGGCCCCCGTGTACGGGTCAATGGCATCGCGCCGGGAGCCATCCTGTGGCCGGAGGCAGAGGAGAACGCAGCCACCCATGAAGAGATGATTCAGCGCACGGCGCTCAAGCGGGAGGGCTCGCCGGAGGACATCGCCACCACGGCGCTGTTCCTGATCCGGGATGCCCGTTACATCACCGGCCAGGTGATCCCGGTGGACGGGGGGCGTACCACGGCACAGTGAATACTGCGTGCTAATCCGACGGCAGGACCTCCACACGGCGCAGCCATTGGCCCGCGGGGTCAAAGGTCTCCCAGAGGCGGGCGATGGGTGTCTGGAGCACCGGATGGATCACGTCGGCGGCAATGTCCGCCAGAGGACCGAGCACGAAGGCGTGACGGATGATCTCATCGCGCGGCAGCTGCACCCCGGGGGCATCCAGCACGAGATCCCCCAGCAGCAACAGGTCCAGATCCAGGGTGCGATCGGCGAAGCGCTCGCCACCCCGCTGACGACCATGGCGCGACTCCATGGCCTTGAGCCTTGCCACCAGCGCCTCAGGCGGTTGATCCGTATCAAAGCCCGCCGCCAGATTGAAGAAAGGGCTGCCATCGAAACCCACGGCCCCGGTCTCATAAACGGGGGAAAAGGTCACCGCCCCGAAGGCGTTCAGGAGTTCCTGGCGAGCAACCTCCACGTGCCACTCGCGGTTCACGTTGGTGCCGATGCTCACGAAGGCACGGCGCGACAGGGATTCCGGCTGAGTCATCCGCGCTCCCCACGCTCGATGCTCACCCCCACCTCGCGCGCCCCGCGCACGGCTCCCGGCTTGCCCAGGGTAAGGCGCAGCCAGGGCACGGAGAACTCCTGCATCACCATGCGGGCGATGTCCTCGGCCATGGCCTCCACCAATTCCCGCTCATTGCTTTCCACCAGGGCAATGACACGCTTGGCCACTGCCTTGTAATCCAGGGTGTGGTCAATGCAGTCGGAATCCGCCGCAGGGCGGATATCCGTGCCCATCTCCAGATCGATGCGCACCTCCTGACGGATACTGCGCTCCCAATCGAAGATGCCAACGGTGGTTTTCACCTTCAAATCACGAATGTAGACGATGTCCATGGGCTTGGACTATATACGCCGTCCCGCGCGGGCACCACCCCTGACATGGTCCGTTATGGCGCCCCGTACTTGCCCCCACCCCACCCTTCTGCTAAGGTTCCCGGCTTTCCTCAAATCAGCCTGGTTTTTCCGGAGAACACCAATGGCCCGAGTCTGCCAAATCACGGGTAAGCGCCCGATGACCGGGAACAACGTATCCCACGCGAACAACAAGACGCGTCGTCGCTTCCTGCCCAACCTGCACGATCACCGTTTCTGGGTGGAGAGCGAGAACCGTTTCGTGAAGCTGCGCATCAGCCAGAAGGGCATGCGCATCATCGACAAGAAGGGTATCGACACGGTCCTGACGGACCTGCGCGCCCGTGGCGAAAAGGTCTAAGGAGACGCACCCATGGCGAAAGGCATTCGTGAAAAGATCCGCCTGGTGTCCAGTGCCGGCACCGGCCACTTCTACACCACCACCAAGAACAAGCGGAACATGCCCGACAAGATGGAGATCAAGAAATTCGATCCCGTCGTGCGTCAGCATGTGATGTACAAGGAAGCCAAGATCAAGTAATACCGGCTTGCCTGCCGGCATGAGCCGGCCCGGCAACACCTGGCTGATAGGCCCACCGTCTGGCGGTGGGCCGCCGGCCCGGCGGTCACCCCTCCCTCTGATCCGCCTCCATCCGCTCCACCGTCTCCCGAGCCCAGACCTGCATGAGCCTGCCCCAGCGATGGGCGGTAGCGGGGTCCAGATCCAGATAAGTGTAACGCCCCCCGTCGCGCACGAGCACCCGCAGCAGCGGCACACCGCTCTCGTGCATCACCTGTCGCAACTCGACTTCCTCCCCCATAGGGGCCTTGATCTGCTCCATGCCTCACCCTCTGTCGGGCGGTGACGGGCTTTCAGCCCGCCTCCACGTTGATGGCGCGTTGCCCATGGGCGCTGCTGAGCCGCGGCATCTCGACGCGCAGCACGCCATGCTCATAGGTGGCTCGGGCACCCTCGGTATCCACCGGCCCCGGCAGCGGGATGGCCCGCTCAAAGCGCCCATAGGCACACTCGGCGATATGGTAGCGACCCCTGCTGCGTTCCTGCTGCACACCCTTCTCGCCCCGGATCACCAGATGATCATCGATCACCTGGATATCAAAGCTGTCCCGATCCATACCCGGAGCCTCCAGGCGCACCACCAGACGATCACTGTCGTCAAAGACCTCCGCCGCCATCACGCCCCAGCCGATGCTGCGGGTCTCCAGTTCATGCTCATCCCGCTCAACGCCTTCAGCGGACCAACTCCCCGGACTGAACCGGGTAATGGCCCCCGAAGCGCGGGCATACAGACGCTGCCAACCACCCAGGATACTTTCCCAGGCGTCACTCACACCCTGACGCAAATGCTGCAAATTCGACATCTCCACCCCCTCCTTCAATCTTTGGCTGTCCCGCGATAGTGAAAGAGCGGGTGTATCCCCGCTTTCCAGTCAAGTATCACGCAGCCCAGGTATATTTCAAGCCCGACCGCATCCCATGACGTGCCCGACTGCCTTCAGCACCCGAGCGAACGCCTTTTCATCCGTTGGTGATACGACGACCGCCCATGATCCGGTAACATTAGGCCCATGGCGAACATCTCTGAATCGACACCACTGACCGTCCGACTGCTGACCGAAAGCGAGCTTGCCACGCGCGACCCCCGCCGCCTGGCCGTGATCCGCTTCGGCCAGGAGAATCTTCTGGATCCGGCGCGCCCCACGGAACTCACCCTGGCCCTGCCACCCCTGGCGGCCGACACCCCCGTGGAGGTCTGGGAGGCCAACGAACCGGTGGCCGCCGGTTGCGACCATGACGTGGGTTACGCCCACACCCGGGACGCACTGTTCGGCTGGATCCTCGTGGACGAAGCCCGCTTCGATCACGACATGGACCAGGCCGCAGAGTACGCCTACGACCGGGTACTCGCCTTCCACCGAGCCATGGGATTCCCCTGCCTGCTGCGGATCTGGAACTACTTTCCGCACCTGCACGACGAAGTGGACGGCCTGGACCGCTATCAGGCCTTCTGTCTGGGACGCCACCGCGCCCTGGAGCGCGTGCCCCTCACCGAAGGAGAACTGCCCGCCGCCACCGCCATCGGCACCACCGCGGCCGGCCTCGTGGTCTACTTCCTGGCCGGACGCGAACCGGGCATACAGATCGAAAACCCCCGGCAGGTCAGCGCCTTCCACTACCCCCGGCGCTACGGACCCAAGAGCCCGTCCTTCTCCCGGGCCACCCTCAAACCCTGGCCGGGCAACCCACATCTGTACATCTCAGGCACCGCCAGCATCGTCGGCCACGAAACCCTGCACACCGACGTCATCACACAACTGGACGAGATCCTGGAGAACCTGCGCGCCCTGATCGGCTCCGCCGGCGACCCCATGGCCACCCTGAACGGCGACCCCGGCGCCCTCTCCCTGCTCAAGGTCTACGTACGCCACGCCCAGGACGTGGACGCCGTACGCGCGCGCCTGCAGGCAGCCCTGGGCCCGAAGGCACCCGCCGTTTACCTGCGAGGCGACATCTGCCGGGACGACCTGCTGGTGGAGATCGAAGGCCTGCATGCCTGAACTGCCCGAGGTGGAAACCACCCGGCGCGGCATCGAACCCCACCTCACCAGACGCCGCATCACCCAGGTCCACATCCGGCAACCGCGACTGCGCTGGCCCATACCCACCGACCTGCCCCAGCGACTTGAAGGGCGCAGGATCACCGGCGTCGAGCGCCGGGGCAAGTACCTGCTCATCCAATGCCCCCCGGGGACCGTCCTGATCCACCTGGGCATGTCCGGCAGCCTGCGCCTGGTACCCCCCAGCGCCCCACCCCGCCCACACGACCACGTGGACCTCACCCTGGACTCCGGCCTCACCCTGCGCCTGCACGACCCCCGCCGCTTCGGCGCCCTCCTCTGGTTCGACCCCGCAACCGGCAACCACCCCCTGCTCGCCCACCTAGGCCCCGAACCCCTGGGCGACACCTTCGACGCCCAGTACCTCTTTCGCATCAGTCGCGGCCGACGGGTGAGCATCAAGGCCCTGATCATGAACAGCCAGATCGTGGTAGGGGTGGGCAACATCTACGCCTCCGAATCCCTCTTCCTGGCCGGCATCCGCCCCCGCCGCGCCGCCGGCCGCCTCACCCGCGCCGAGGCCACCCGCCTCGTCGACGCCATCCGCCAGGTCCTGCAAGCCTCCATCGCCCAGGGCGGCACCACCCTCAGAGACTTCGTCCACGAAGACGGCGCCCACGGCTACTTCAGCCAGTCCCTCAGGGTGTACGGACGCCCCCAGGAACCCTGCACCACCTGCCAGACCCCCATCAAGCAGATCACCCAGGGCGGCCGCTCCAGCTTCTACTGCCCCACCTGCCAGAAGTAACTCCCGCAGCAGTCACACAACCTGAAGCGTCCGGGTGGGTGAAGCCCTCCGGGGGTGTTCACCGCAGGGATGCGGTGGCCAAGCCTACAGGGACGTATTCACGGCGTCCCCCGGAGGGATTTACCCACCCGGAGGCCGCCACCGAACCCGCGGAGGGCACCAATACGGCGGGCACCCAACCTGAAGCCTCCGGGCGGGTGAAGCCCTCCGGGGGTGTTCACCGCATGGATGCGGTGGCCAAGCCTACAGGGACGTATTCACGGCGTCCCCCGGAGGGATTTACCCACCCGGAGGCCCACCACCGAACCCACGGAGAGCACCCAAAGCCCCCAAACAAAAAGGGCCGGGTAGCAGCCCCGGCCCTCCACAACACGAAAAACGATCGACTCAGGAAGCCCCGGCAGTAATCCGCTCGAACTTCGCCATCAGCACATCATGGCTCTCTTCGTTATCCGGATCCTTGGGAATGCAATCCACCGGGCACACCTCCACGCACTGAGGCGCATCAAAATGACCTACGCACTCCGTGCACAGACTCGGCTCGATCACATAAATCTCATCACCCGGAGAGATCGCACCATTGGGGCATTCCGGCTCGCACACGTCGCAATTGATGCACTCGTCGGTAATCATCAAGGCCATAACGCACTTTCCTCTTCAAACTCAATAAGATGTAATCGCTTGTCCGTGACTGCGAAAACCCCTGCCAGCCCCACTTTCGGACCACCGACAGACCTCACGTCACAGCTTCTTATAATCCCGCCCACGGCGGATGACCGCGCATCTTAGCCCAAGCGGGCGCGCAGCGCAGCCTCCACGCTTTCCGCCACAAAGTGTGAAACATCACCACCCAACGCAGCAACTTCCCTCACCAGACTTGAGGAAACATACGAATACTCCTCCGCCGGCGTGAGAAACACCGTCTCAAGATCTGGCGCCAGATGCCGGTTCATGCTGGCCAACTGAAACTCATGCTCAAAATCCGACACCGCCCGAAGGCCGCGCAACAACACCCGCGACCCATGCGCAGCCGCAAAATCCGCCAGCAGACCATCAAACCCGCACACCTCCACCCCCTCGATCCCCCGCAACGCCTGCCGCGCCAGATCCACCCGCTCCTCCAGCGTAAAGGTAGGCCGCTTCGTCGGATTGGCAGCCACCGCCACCAGCACATGATCAAACAAGCGGTGAGCCCGACGGACGATATCCATATGGCCATTGGTAATGGGATCGAAAGTCCCGGGGTAGACGACAGTCACTGGCATGTTTTGCATCCCGATCGGATTAAATTCCCAAGATTGGTCAGTCACGACAAAGGCGCACGGCGAGGCAACTCACGCTCTTCCGCCACCCGGCGCCCACGGGCCTCGTCAAGTCCAAGCGCCACCACCAGGGCCAGCGCGAACAACAGACTGCAGAACAGAATGGAGACATGCAGCCCCACCAGCACCTGCAGCAGGCCCAGCCCCAGCAAGCCCACGATGGCAGCCAGTTTACTGGCCAGGCCCCAAAAGCCGAAGAACTCCGCGGCCCGCAGACGCGGCGCCAGCACGCCCACCAGAGCCCGCCCCGCCGATTGCGTGGAACCCAGACACAAACCGGCCACGCTGCCCACGATCAGGAACACATGCTGAGCCTCCATGGGCACCACCCGCCCCAGCCAGGGCGTCGCAAAGATCAAAGTGACCGCCACGATCCATAGCACCAAGGTGGCCAGATACGTGGTGCGGGCACCAATCCTGTCCTGAAGAAAACCAAAACCCAGGGCCCCGGCGGCCGCGGTCAACTGAACGGTGACGAACATCCAGACCCTCACCTGCTCATCCCATTGAATCACCTGGGCGCCGTAGATGAAGGTGAAGGAGATGATGATATAGATCCCGGCCATCGCAAAGAAGACCGAAACCAGCAACGTGGCCAGATCACGGTAATGCCGCAGATCCTTGAGCGTGGCCCGTACCCGCCGGAAACCAATCCCCAGATAACTGCGAACCCCACCCTTGAGCCGCCGGGCCCGCCCCCGCTCCCGAAGCCACAGAAAGGTGGGGATGGCCGCCACCAGGAAGAAGACCGCCGCAAACGGCCCTACCCAGCGGATGCGATCAAAATTCTCCTCGCTCACCTCCCCCAGCATGACCAGGGCAAAGGCCGTGGCCACCAGGCCACCCACATAGCCCAGAGCCCAGCCAAACCCCGAAATCCACCCCAACTGCTCCCGAGGCCCCAGATCAGGCAAAAAACTGGCAATGAACGACTCACCGATGGCATACGCAAAGTTGGAGCAGATGATCAGCAGCATACCCAGCCAGATATACCCCGGAGCCACAAAGTACAGCAGCCCCGTCGTCACCACCGTAAGCACATAGCTGGCAAACAGAAACTTTTTGCGGGCCGCGGAAAAATCCATGATCGCCCCCGCCACCGGGCCCACGAGCACCACCATCAGGTAGCTCACCGCCAGGGCAACGCTCCACAGCAGATTGCCCAGGCGATAATCCGTCTCCGCATCACCGACGATGACCCGCGTGAACAGATCCCCGAAGATCACCGTAATGATCAGCAGGGTGTAGGCCTGGTTGGCGAAGTCGAACATCGCCCAGCCAAAGATTTCCTTGAAAGAGGCCCGCTTCATGGCACTCACCACCTGGGTTGCCGGCTCAAGGTTAGGTGCGCGCCTGCTGCAACGCAACTACCCGAAGCCCCTCCCGCCGGAAACACCCATCCAGACGCGCGCACCGGGATAACAATTGACCAAAGCCATGGTGGGGACGAGAATGCAGGCACACTTCACCCAAGCCCGAGGATCGTCATGAAAAAGAATCCCCTCCTGCAACGCCTCGTCACCCTGGTCTGCATCATGGCCCTGCTTCTGGCCGGCACGGCGCCCCTGCACGCCTCCATGGTAGGAACGGATCAACTCATCCTGTCCGAACAGGCCCAGGTAGACCGCGAACAACTGCTCGCCACCCTGGAGCGGGATGATGTGCGGGAACAACTGGCCGCTATGGGCGTAGACCCCAACGAAGCAGCCCAGCGGGTGGCACGGATGACCGACCAGGAAGTGCGTGAACTGAACGAGCGCATTGAAGACATGCCGGTGGGCTCCGCCAGCGTGCTCGGCGTGGTGGCCCTGGTCTTCATCGTCTTCATCATCACCGACGCCATCGGCGCCACCGACATCTTCCCCTTCGTACGCCCGGTGAACTGATTCACCCGGTCATGCCGAATGACCCGCAACGATGACTGCGGGGCCGGGTCGGCCCCAGCCCCGCAAGAGCGACACATGGCTGTCAAACTCACCCTGGAGAAGCCCGGCATCCCCTACGTGGGAGCGGCCCCACTCTGGGGGCTGGCCAGCCTGTTGCTGGCAATCCTCCTGCTCAGCGGCTGCGCCACCCCCCTGCAAACCCGCGACCTGCTCAATGAACCACCCGACGAACTCCCCCGTCAGGTGGAACTGGACCAGACCCCCTTCCACCCCCAGGAACTCTATCAATGCGGCCCGGCAGCCCTGGCCACCGTACTGGGCGCCCGGGGCCTCATCGTTCACCCGGACGACCTGGTTGAAGAAGTCTACCTCCCCGAACGCCAGGGCACCCTGCAAACCGAAATGCTCGCCGCCGCGCGAGCCCGCGGCCTCGTGGCCTACGTCATCGAACCGCGCATGGACACCCTGCTCAAGGAAGTGGCAGCAGGCCACCCGGTCGTGGTATTCCAGAACCTGGGCCTCAACGCCTTCCCCTACTGGCATTACGCCGTGGTCATCGGGTTCGACCTGGACCAGGAAGAAATCATCCTGCGATCGGGCACCCACCATCGCCACATCACGCGCATGCCCGTATTCGAGCGCACCTGGCGTCGTGGCGACTACTGGGCCTTCATCGTCCAGCCCCCCGGCCAACTACCCGCCACCGCCCAGCCCCTGCCCTGGCTACGCGCCGCCAACGCCCTGGAGGCCACCGGCCAACTCCAGACCGCCGCAACGGCCTACCAGACCGCCACTCAGCAATGGCCAGCCCACCCGATCGCCTGGATCGGCCTGGGCAACACCCTATATGCCCTCGATGAATTCCCGGGCGCCGAACAAGCCTTCCGGCAACTCATCCACCAGGACCCCAAGGCCCACGCCGCCTGGAACAACCTGGCCCACGTCCTCCACGCCCGCGGCTGCACCACCCAGGCTCACCAGGCGGTCACCTGCGCCCTGCAACTGGCCCCGGACGAACCCTACTACCAACGCACCCGGGAAACCATCAAGTCATCCCCCAACACCCTGGCCGTGGACAACGACTGCCTGCCCGTCATCTGCCCCGCCGACAACAATCAGTAAAGGTGCCGCCAGGACAAGCCCCCACACGGCAGGCACCAACCCCAAAGCCTCCGGGTGGGTGAAGCCCTTAAGCCCCATACCAGAGAATCGCGAAATAATGACAAACCGTCCCCGCGATCACGAACAAATGCCAGACGAAATGGGCATAAGGCACCCGCTGATCCAGGGCATAGAACACCACCCCACCGGTATAGGCCAGCCCCCCCGCCACCAGCCACATCAGGCCCGGCGCTGGCATCAGGTTATAGAGCGGCACAATGGCAATCACCACCAGCCACCCCATGAGCAAATACAGCCCCGTAGAAATGATCGGATGCGACAGACCATTCAGTGATTTCAGCAACACCCCCAGCGCCGCCATCCCCCAGACCAGACCAAACAGCGTCCAGCCCCACGGGCCACCCAGAACCCCCAGCGTCAAAGGCGTGTACGTACCGGCAATCATCAAAAAGATCACCGAATGATCCACCACCCGAAAGGCTCGCTTGACCCGCCCATGAGGCATCGCGTGATACAGGGTCGAAGACAGGTAGAGGATCACCATGGTGGCTGAAAAGATGCTCACCCCGGCAACAAAGGCCGCACTGCCCGAACGCACAGCCTCCAGAATCAAAAACGGAATGCCCACGATCACCGCCACCAGGGCGACGCCGTGACTCACGCTATTGGCGATTTCCTCTCCCTGCGTCTGGTGACGCCGGTGCAGGGTTGTCGAGGCAGCACTCATGGATATCACCCTCCTCTTCGCGGCAACCGCAGAAAACATCCCATACGCCCGATGAACATAGCGCCAACCGCCCCGATTCGCAATTGAGAGCCAACACCACTATCATGGGCGGCTGACAACATCTCTCTCGCCTGTCCACGACCCTGCGGCGGTCCCCACGGACCCACGCCGCCCCGGCCTCCCGCCGGGCCCCATGGACAGGCCACGGTGCTCGCCCGGAGCACCGGGCCGACTACACGGTCGGTCACCCATTCAACCAAGCCAGGAGATCCGATGTCTGCTCTTATCTGCGGTTCATACGCCTACGACACCATTATGGTCTTTCCCGACCGCTTCAAGAACCACATCCTCCCCGAGAAGGTACACATGCTCAACGTATCCTTCCTGGTGCCCGGGATGCGTCGGGAATTCGGCGGCTGCGCCGGCAACATCGCCTACAACCTGAAGCTGCTGGGTGGCGACCCTCTCCCCATGGCCACCGTCGGCGCCGACTTCGACCCCTACGCCGACTGGATGGACAAGTGCGGCATCACCCAGAAGCACATCACCGTCGTCCCCGAGCACTACACCGGCCAGGCCTTCATCACCACCGACCAGGACGACAACCAGATCACCGCCTTCCACCCCGGCGCCATGGGTGAATCCCATCGCAACAAGGTGAGCGACGCCAGCGGCGTGAAGATCGGCATCGTCTCCCCCGATGGCCGCGACGGCATGATCCAGCATGCCGAACAGTTCGTGGAAGCCGGCATCCCGTTCATCTTCGACCCGGGCCAGGGCATGCCCATGTTCGGTGGCGAAGACCTGCGCCGCTTCGTGGAACAGGCCACCTACGTGACCCTGAACGACTACGAAGCTCAGCTGATGAGCGAGCGCACCGGCTGGAGCCACGAGGAACTGGCCAGCCACGTGGACACCCTGATCATCACCCGCGGCGGCGAAGGCTCCGACATCTACAGCAAGACCGGCAAGGTGCACGTGCCGGCTGCACCGATCGCAGGCATCAAGGACCCCACCGGTTGCGGCGACGCCTACCGTGCCGGCCTGCTGTGGGGCCTGATGAATGATCTGGACTGGGAAACCACGGGTCGCATCGCCTCCCTGATGGGCGCCATCAAGATCGAGCAGGTGGGTCCGCAGAACCACGCCCCCAGCCGTGCCGATATTGAAGCCCGCTTCAAGGAAGCCTTTGGCCGGGAGATGTAAGCCACCCTATCTCCCTTCTCCCCAGGGGGAGAAGGGCCGGGGATGAGGGGCAACGGTGTGCACAATGCACCTTGCCCGCCGACCCACCCTCACCCCAACCCCTCTCCCGCCCGCGGGAGAGGGGCTATACGCTGAGTTGCAGCACCATCGTCGCCACGCTGAAATAGACCAGAATGCCGCCCACGTCCGCAATGGACGTGACCAGCGGGGCGCTGGCAGTGGCCGGGTCCAGCTTGAGCCGGGTCAGCAAAAGAGGCAGCAGCAAACCCACCATGCTGCCCACGATGACCACCAGCACCATGGCAATGGCCACGGCCATGCCCACTTCAGGGCCGCCCAGCCAGATCCCCGCGCCCCAGACGGCCAGACCCAGAGTGATACCCAGCCCGATGGACACGAGGAACTCCTTGCCCCAGAGCTGGATCCCATCCTTGAGTTGCACGTCGCCGGTGGCCAGTGATCGCACCATCAGTGTCGACGCCTGGGTGCCGGCGTTCCCCCCGGTGGCAATCACCAGCGGCAGGAAAAACACCAGAGCCACCACGGCCTCAATGGCCTCTTCGTAGATGGCGATGGCCGCCCCGCTGAACAGGTTCACGAAGACCAGGATCAGCAGCCAGCCCACCCGCTTGCGGTAGAGCAGGCTCAAAGCGGCGTCCTTCAGGTTCAGCACAATGGGACCCACACTCCCCATGCGCAGGAAGTCCTCAGTGGTCTCCTCGGTGGCCACGTCCATGACGTCATCCACGGTGATGATGCCCACCAGGATGTCCCGCTCATCCACCACGGGCAGGACTTCCAGGTCGTAACGGCGGATCAGGTCAGCGGCCTCTTCCTGGTCCATGCGGGTCTGGGCCCGCACCACATCCTCTCGCAACAGCGTGTCGACTCGCCGCCGGGGCGAACCCACCAGCAGATCCTTGAGCTTCACGGCACCCAGCAGCCGCCCCTCCTCGTCGGTCACGAAGACCACGTTCACGGTCTCGCTTTCCTCAAACTCCCGCCGCAGGTGATCCAGGGCCTGCTCCAGGGTCCAGTGAGGGCGCATCGACAGGAAACCGGGAGTCATGCGCCGACCGGCACTTTCCTCCGGGTAGGCCAACAGGCTCTTGATCACCCACTGATGACGATCCGGTAGCAGATCCAGCACCTCACGGGCGTGCTCATCCTCCAGACTATCGATGAGCGCCGCAGTATCGTCATAGGAAGACCGCTTGAGCAGGTGAGCCTTTTCCGTGTCGGACAGATCCGCCAGGATGCGCTGCTGCTGCTCCTGAGCAAGATAGGAAAACACATCCGGGGCACGCTCTTCCGGTAACAACCGGATCAGCACGGCCCACTCATTCGGCTCAAGGTGCGCCGAGAGGGCAGCCAGATCCTGATCCTGCAACTGTGCCAGGATTGACTTGAGTCCCTCCTGGTCCTGGGACTGAATATGCGCCTTGAAGCTCTCGGCGCTGATGGCCTCTGTCGTCTCCATTGGTGAGCTCCTCTCCTAGCGTGGCAGTCCCAGCATGGCGGTGGCCAGGCCGAAATAGATCATGATGCCGGCCACATCCGCGATGGACGTGACCAGAGGGGCGCTGGCCGTGGCCGGATCCAGCTTGAGGCGGGCCAGAATGAACGGCAGGATCATGCCCACCATGCTTCCCACCATCACCACCAACAGCATGGCCACGGCCACCAGCATGGCGATCTCACCGCCCCCTCGCCAGAGTCCCAGCCCCGACACCGCCGCGGCCATGGTCAGACCCAGGGCCATGGCCACCAGCAGCTCCTTGCCCCATAGCCGCAGCCAGTCCCGGGGTTGCACATCGCCGGTGGCCAGGGACCTCACCATCAGGGTGGACGACTGGGTACCGGCGTTGCCGCCGCTGTCGATAATCAGCGGCAGGAAGAAGATCAGCACCACCAGTGCCTCGATGGCCTCCTCGTAGCCGGCAATCACGAAACCGCCGATGATGTTCACGGCCACCAGGATCAGCAACCAGCCCACCCGCTTGCGATACAGCAGCGAAGGCCGGGCGTTGCGCAGGCTGAGATTCAGCGCCCCAAGACTCCCCATCTTCTGGAAGTCCTCGGTGGTCTCTTCCTCCTCCACGTCCAATGCGTCGTCCACGGTGATCATGCCCAGCAGTTCGCCATCCTCGTCCACCACCGGCAGGGCCGGGAGATCATAGTGGCGCATGGCGTGCAGAGCCTCTTCCTGGGGCTTGTGGGCGTCGATGGACACCACGTTGCTGGTCATCAGGCTCGAGACCGGGACCTCGGTCTGCTGCTTGAGGAAATGCTTCAGGGCCAGCACCCCCTTGAGCACCCCTTCCTCATCGGTCACATAAACCAGATTGACCGTCTCGCCGCGCTCCGCCTGGGTGCGCAGATGGTTCAGGGCCTGAGCCATGGTCCACTCAGGGCGCACACTGACCACCGCCGTGGTCATCAACCGGCCACAGCTGTCCTCGGGGTAACCCAGCAGCGTGAGCGCGCGGCGGATGGAGCGGAACGGCAATAACCGCAGCAGCCGGCGCACATCATCCTTGGGCAGGTCTTCCAGCAGGGCAGTGAGATCGTCCGGCAGCATCTCGGAGAGCAGGTAACGCCCCTCGTCCACCGAGACCTGGCCGATCAAATGGTATTGGTGATGGGGATCCAGGTAGGAAAACACATCCACCCGTCGCCCCGGCGGCAGCAACCGGAACACCTCACGCTGAGGATCTGGCTCCAGGTCCATGAGCACGTGGGCGATGTCCTGGATACGCATGTCGTCCAGTCGCCGGCGCACGCCGGGGAGATCCCCGGACTCCAGGCTTTCACGCACCTGCTCAAGATCGTATTGGTGAGTCTGTTCCATGGTTTCGCCCCTGATCCCAGGGCGACAGGATCCGGCCGCCCCTTCGTGTCATGCATTCATGGTTTCATACCGGAGTTTCAGCAGGATGGCATACCCCGATGCGGGCCTCATGCTACACCGCATCAAGCAGGACAGACCAGTATCCGGCCTTGCTTTCAACGATGCGGGGCATACCCCAGAACCGCGAGCAATCGCGACATATCCTCAGCCAGTGGCGCCTCCCAGGACACCGTATCCCCATGACCTGGGTGCACCAGAGTGAGACGGATGGCATGCAGGGCCTGGCGGCGGAATCCCTGGAGGGCTTCGATGGCCGCGTCGGACAGCCCGGCGGGCAGCCTCAGGCGGCCACCATAGACCGGGTCGCCCACGATGGGATGGCGCAGATGGGCCATGTGCACCCGGATCTGGTGCGTGCGGCCCGTCTCCAGGCTCACCCGCAGCAGGGTGAAGCCCTCCAGCCGGCCCTCGATCCGGTAATGGGTGACGGCCGCTCGTCCGCCCCCCACCACGGCCATGCGCTTGCGATCCACCGGATGACGGCCGATGGGCTCATCCACCATACCCCCGGCCACCATCTCCCCCTGCACCAGGGCCAGGTATTCCCGACCCACCGTTCGAGCCTGCAACTGACGCACCAGATCGGTGTGGGCCTCCAGGGTCCGGGCCACCACCAGGAGGCCCGAGGTCTCCTTGTCCAGGCGATGGACAATGCCGGCCCGGGGGAGATGCGCCAGCTCCGGGGCGTGGTGCAGGAGGGCATTCACCAGCGTGCCTCGCGGATGACCGACGGCGGGATGCACCACCAGGCCCGCTGGCTTGTGGATGACGATCAGGCTATCGTCCTCATGAACGATATCCAGGGGCAGATCCTGGGGGGCATCGTCTCCCGGCTCATCCAGGCAGGCCCGGACCACCACCATGGCGCCCTCCGTCGCCTTGTCACGGATGCGTGGCACCACGTCATCCACCCGAACCCAGCCCGCCTCGATCCACTGCTGGATACGACTGCGGGAATACTCGGGAAACAGACGCGCCAGAACCGCATCCAGGCGTTTTCCCGCCAGTTCCGGGGGATGGTGGCGTCCAGGTGAATGGTGGTTTGGGGCATGGGCTAACGCATCTGTCAGGTGGGTGTCGGTGAGCCCGGGACGCAAGCCACTTCGATGGCTTTACCGCCCGGGTCCTTAGTATACTCCGGGGCTGATGCTTCAATCTCGTGGCTACCATGTCCGCTCTTCGCAATACACTGATTCTGATCCTCCTGGCCGCCCTGATCTCCGGCTGCGGCGCCATGCGCCAGGACCCCACGCGGGACTGGTCCGCCAGCCAGCTTTATGAAGAGGCCAAGGCCGCGCTGGAACGGGGCAACTTTGACCAGGCCGTGGAGTATTACGAAACCCTGGAGGCCCGGTTCCCCTTCGGCCGACACGCCCAGCAGGGACAGCTGGAGATCGCCTACGCCTATTACAAGGCCCAGGAGCCGGAGATGGCCATTGCCGCCATCGACCGCTTTCTGCAGATGAACCCCCGCCACCCCCATGCGGATTACGCCTATTATCTGCGTGGCCTCACCAATTATGAGCGGGACCAGAGTTTCCTGAATCGCTGGATCCCCCAGGATCAGGCCCGCCGGGACGCCGTGCCGCTGCGCACGGCCTTCGAGGACTTCGGCACCCTGGTGCAGTATTTCCCCGACAGCCGCTATGCTCAGGATTCACGGGAGCGCATGGTGCGTCTGCGTAATCTGCTGGCGGCCCATGAGATGCACGTGGCCGACTTCTACATGCGCCGGGGTGCCTGGGTGGCGGCCGCCCAGCGGGGGCGTTACGTTCTGGAGCATTATGACGGCTCAGCGTCCGTGCCCGACGCCCTGGAGGTCATGGTCAGGGCCTACCGGGAACTGGACATGGACGATCTGGCTGAAGACGCCTTACGGGTGCTGAGACAGAATTTCCCGGACAGGGCCGACGAACTGGCGGCCCTGCCCCACCGGATCACCGCACCGGCTTGACGCCGGGCGCCAGATCATCGCACAGGCACGAGGAGACAACCGGGATGTGGGATTTCTTTCAGACCGTCAGGCACCGTCATTCCATCCGTAGCTATCAACCGGACATGCCGGTGGAGCCGGAAAAGCTGCATGCCATCCTGGAGACCGCCGTCACAGGGCCGTCGGCAGGGGACCTGCAGTCCTACCGGATCATCTGCATCGAGGATGCCGCCCTGCGCCAGTCGCTGGTGAGCGCGGCCCATGATCAGGCCTTCATCGCCCAGGCGCCCGTATGCCTGGTGTTCTGCACGGACGCGGCCCGGGCGGAGCAACAATACGGTGAGCGGGGGCGTGATCTATTCGCGCTGCAGGATGCCACCATCGCTGCCGCCTATGCGCAACTGGCCGTGGTGGCGGCCGGCATGGGCTCCACATGGGTGGGTTTCTTCGATGAGAAAGCGGTGATCAGCACGCTGGAGCTGGAACCGGGCCTGCGCCCCGTGGCACTGATGTGCGTGGGATACCCGGCGGAGATCCCTGAAGCCTCCCATCGGCGACGCCTGGACGAAGTGGTCACCTACCGGTAGCGAAAAAAGGGGACAGACACCTTTTGTAGACAGCACCTCGCCCCCGGTTCGCGCCGGTAACGGGAAAAAGGTGTCTGTCCCCTTTTTGCAATTACAGGGCGTCGCTGTTTTCTTCGCCGGTGCGGATGCGGATGGCGCGTTCCATGTCGGTGACGAAGATCTTGCCGTCGCCGATCTTGCCCGTGCGGGCAGCCTTGATGATGGCATCCACGCAGGCATCCACCAGACCGTCGTCGACGCCAATCTCCAGTTTGACCTTGGGGATGAAGTCCACCACGTATTCGGCACCACGGTAGAGTTCAGTGTGGCCCTTCTGACGCCCGAAGCCCTTCACTTCCGTAGCGGTCAGCCCGGTGATGCCGATTTCCATAAGGGCTTCGCGCACGTCTTCGAGTTTGAAAGGCTTGATGATGGCTTCGATCTTTTTCATGGGTTCCGGATTCCGTTTGAGCCGCAGGATGCGCGGCGCGGTCAGGATGAAAGGTATAGATGATTATCTTAACAGCCTGCCATAGCCCGATGTAATGGGATAGCGCCGATCCTTGCCGAAGGCCCGCGGCGTGACCCGCACACCCGGCGGGGCCTGACGGCGTTTGTACTCGTTGCGCAGGACCAGACCGATCACCCGCCGTACCACGGTCTCGTCATAGCCGGCATCCACAATACGGGAGAAGGATTCATCCCGTTCCACGAAGCGCTCCAGGATGGCGTCCAGGATTTCATACGGTGGCAGGCTGTCCTCGTCGCGCTGATCGGGGGCCAGCTCCGCCGAGGGGGGGCGTTCGATGACCCGTTCCGGGATGGCTGGCCCCCGCTGGTTGCGGTAGCGAGACAGACGATACACCCAAAGCTTGCCTAGATCCTTCAGGGGCGCAAAGCCGCCGGCCATGTCCCCGTAAAGGGTGGCATAGCCCACGGCCATTTCGCTCTTGTTGCCGGTGGTGAGCAGCATGCGCCCGGTCTTGTTGGAGAAGGCCATCAGAATGGTCCCCCGACAACGGGCCTGGATGTTTTCCTCCGTGGTGTCGGCAGCCAGGCCGGCGAAGGCATCGGACAGGCTCCCCATGAAGGCCTCCACCATGGGCGCGATGGGGATCTCCCGGAAACGCACGCCCAGCAGCTCGGCCTGGGCTGAGGCGTCCTCCCGGCTCATGCTGGCGGTGTAGTGGTAGGGCATCATGATGGCCTCCACCGCCTCCGCCCCCAGGGCGTCCACGGCAATGCAGAGGGTCAGGGCCGAGTCGATCCCGCCGGAGAGACCCAGTACGGCACCCTTGAAACCATTCTTGTTGACGTAGTCCCGCACCCCCAGCACCAGGGCGTCGTAGAGGCTGGCCTCGGCCGGCTGTGGCGGTGCCATGACCCCGCTGGAAAACCGCACACCCTCGGCATCGTGCTGCACCTCCAGCAGGTACAGCCCTTCCTGCCAGGGGGGCGCGCACAGACGCAGGGAGCCGTCGGCATCCACTGCCATGGAATGGCCATCGAATACCAGTTCGTCCTGTCCGCCCACCAGGTTCACATAGGCGATGGGCAGGCCCGTTTCGGCCACCCGGGCACGCAGCACCTCCAGGCGCTCCTGGTGTTTGTCCCGATGAAAGGGCGAGGCATTGATATTGAGGATGAGCCGCGCACCGGCATCCCGGGCCCGGCGGGCCGGCTCCGGTTGCCAGATGTCCTCGCAGACCGTGATGCCCATGGGCAGCCCCCCAACCTCCACCACGCAGGCCTGGTCACCGGGGCAAAAGTAACGTTTTTCATCGAAAACGCTGTAATTGGGAAGGATCTGCTTGTGGTAGCGGGCGTGTACTTTCCCCTCTCGCAGCCACACCGCGGAGTTGCACAGGCCACAGGCATCTCGCAGGGGCGCCCCGAGCAGGATGTCGATACCCCGCACCTGGTGGGCCACCTCCTCCAGGGCCTGGGTGACACGATCCAGCAGGCTGCCGCGCATGAGCAGATCTTCCGGCGGATAGCCGGTAATGGCCAGTTCGGGAAACAGGACCAACTGGGCCCCATGGCGATCGCGGGCCTGGCTGGCGGCGTGGATGATCCGCTCGGCGTTGCCTTCCACGTCGCCCACCATGAGGTTCACCTGGGCCAGGGCGATCTTAAGCGTCTGAGTCATGAAGTCAGTGCAATCTCGAAAAGGATACGGGCCCGAAGCCATCGCCAGGAGTCATCGCGCAGCCTCGGGCCTGGGTCATGCGGGAGTGGGAGTGGCTCAGCCCAGCAGTTCCTTGAGGCGTGCGCCCATGTCGGCAGGAGAGTGAACCACAGCCACACCGGCCTCTTCCAGGGCGGCAAACTTCTGGTCGGCCGTGCCCTTGCCCCCGGAGATGATGGCCCCGGCGTGGCCCATGCGCCGCCCCGGCGGGGCCGTCACGCCGGCGATGTAGGCCACCACAGGCTTGCTGACATGTTCCCGGATATAGGTGGCGGCCTCTTCCTCGGCGGTGCCGCCGATCTCGCCCACCATGATGATGCCCTCGGTCTGCGGGTCCTGCTCGAACAGTTCCAGGCAGTCAACGAAGTTCATGCCATGAATGGGATCGCCGCCGATGCCCACGCAGGTGCTCTGACCCAGGCCGGCGTCGGTGGTCTGCTTCACGGCCTCGTAGGTGAGGGTGCCGGACCGGGAAACAACGCCCACCTTGCCGGGCACGTGGATATGACCCGGCATGATGCCGATCTTGCAGGCCCCCGGGGTGATCACGCCCGGGCAGTTGGGCCCGATGAGCCGCGCCGAACTGCCCTCCAGGGCTGCCCGCACCCGCAGCATGTCCAGCACCGGGATGCCCTCGGTGATACAGACGATGACCTGGATGCCGGCGTCGGCGGCTTCCAGGATGGCGTCGGCCGCGAAGGCGGCCGGCACGTAGATCATGGTGGCCTCGGCACCCGCCTCCCTGACCGCGTCATGCACGGTATCGAAGACGGGCAGGTCCAGGTGGGTCTGGCCACCCTTGCCGGGAGTGACGCCGCCCACCATGCGGGTTCCATAGGCGATGGCCTGTTCCGAATGGAAGGTGCCCTGCTTGCCGGTGAAGCCCTGGCAGATGACGCGGGTGTTCTTGTCGATCAGGATGCTCATGAAAAGTCCGTGTCCGCCCTTGTTGATCTGGCTGGTTCTGTAGGGATGGGGTGGCGCGATCAGGCCTCGGAGGCCGCCTTGACCACCTGCTGGGCGCCCTCGGTCAGGCTGGGTGCGGTGATGATGTTGAAGCCGCTGTCCGCCAGGAGCTGGCGGCCCTGCTCCACGTTGGTACCCTCCAGCCGCACCACCACCGGGACAGTGATATGCACTTCCTTGACCGCCGCAATGATCCCCTCGGCGATCAGGTCGCAACGCACGATGCCGCCGAAGATGTTCACGAAGACCGCCTTCACGGCATCATCGGACAGGATCAGCTTGAAGGCCTCGGCCACCCGAGCCGCGGTGGTGCCGCCGCCCACATCCAGAAAATTGGCGGGCTCGCCACCGTGGAGCTTGATCAGGTCCATGGTGGCCATGGCCAGGCCGGCGCCATTCACCATGCAGCCGATATTGCCATCCAGGCGCACGTAGTTCAGTTCATGCTCCCGGGCCTGGGCCTCGCGCGCCTCCTCCTGAGAGATGTCGCGCATGTCTGCCAGGGCCGGGCGGCGATACAGGGCGTTGTCATCGATGTTCACCTTGCCGTCCAGGGCGATGAGCTCACCGCTGCCGGTGACCACCAGGGGGTTGATCTCCACCAGACTGGCGTCACTATCGACAAAGAGCTGATACAGCCGGGTGAGCAGTTTCACGAAAGCCCCCACCTGTTTGCCTTCCAGGCCCAGGGCGAAGGCGGCCCGACGCCCCTGGTAGGGCATGATGCCGGCGGCCGGATCGACAAACTGGGTGAGCAGTTTTTCAGGGGTCTTCTCGGCCACCTCCTCGATATCCATCCCCCCGGAGGCGGAGACCATCACGGCCACCCTGCGGGTGCCGCGATCCACCAACAGGCTCACGTAGAGTTCCCGCTGGATATCGGTGAGGGATTCCATGAGCAGGGTGTTGACCGGCAGGCCCTCGGGACCGGTCTGGTGGGTCACCAGGGTGGTGCCCAGCAGGTCCGAGACCGCCGCCAGCAGTTCCGCACGCCCGCGTACCCGTTTGACCCCGCCGGCCTTGCCCCGGCCGCCCGCGTGCACCTGGGCCTTGACCATCCAGGCGTCGCCGCCCAGGTGCTCCATGGCCTCGTCCACATCCTCGGGACGCTGAATGGAGACCCCCTCGGGCACGGGGATCTGGTGTTCTCTGAACAGGGCCTTGGCCTGGAATTCGTGAAGGTTCATGGATCCTGAGTATCAAAGGGGATGAATTTCGCCGGCGGGCTGCCC
The DNA here is from genome assembly GCF_001632845.1 of Ectothiorhodospira sp. BSL-9. Lineage (NCBI taxonomy): Bacteria > Pseudomonadati > Pseudomonadota > Gammaproteobacteria > Chromatiales > Ectothiorhodospiraceae > Ectothiorhodospira > Ectothiorhodospira sp. BSL-9. The sequence continues at coordinate 372,500 of NZ_CP011994.1, forward strand.
GATATCAAGGGCCAGGCCCGTAATGGCTGATCACATACTCACTGCCGACGCCTTTTATGTAGTACCTTTTTATACACCACTCAAACCCGAATCACCGTACCCATGAACATCCTGTTCCTGATCGCTGCCTTCGTACTGGTCTTTATGGTGGTCCGACTGCTGCTTAAAACCCCGGACGTAAAACGACCCAAGCATCCACAGCAGGTGAGTTCCAGCCACATGCTGCGTTGCGAATACTGTGGCCTGCACGTCCCGGAGAACGAAGCGGTCAAGGAAGGCCCGCGGGCCTTCTGCTCCAACGAGCACCGCGAACTGGCACTGGCTCAAGAGTCTACACGAGAATGATGCGTACCGCGGCATGAGCCCCGTCCGCCCCGCCAGCCCCGCTTGACGGGGCATGAAGCTCTCAGGCCTGCCCCCTGCCGGCTGGACACGGCGCCCGATGGACGATGTCTGGCGGGCGCTACGCCTGTTCAGCCTGTATCGCTTCTTCATTGCCGGGATGCTGCTGGCCCTGGTGGTGCTGGGCACCGGCCCCGAAACCCTGGGGCAATCCCACCCCCGGCTGTTTCTGGTGTGCGCGTCCGCCTATCTGGTACTGAGCTTCGGGTTCGGCACGGCGGCACGCCTTTTCACCCCTTCTGCCGAGGCCCAGGTCTACGCCCAGGCCGTCACCGACACCCTGTGCATCACCCTGCTCATGTATGCCAGCGGCGGCGTGACCAGCGGCCTGGGCATGCTGACCATTCCGGCCATGGCCGGCCTGAGCATCCTGGCACCGGGGCGTCCGGCGCTGTTCTTTGCGGCGCTGGGTTCCATCGCCCTGTTGCTGGCGCAGATTCACGGCTATCTGTTCGACCCCACCCGGGACGCAGCCCTGACCCAGACCGGCCTGCTGGGCGCGGCCCTGTTCGCCACGGCCCTGCTGGGACTGGTGCTGTCCCGCCGGGTGCGGGAAAGCGAGGCGCGGGCGGAGCGCCACAGCGTGGACCTGGCCAACATGGCCGAACTCAATGCCCACATCATCGAGCGCATGCAATCGGGGGTCATCGTCGTCAACGACACCGGCCACGTGCACCTGATCAACGAGGCGGCCTGGGGGCTGCTGGGCAACCCCAGCGCCGACAATCCCAGCGATCTGGGGCAGATAGCCCCGCAGATCGAGGGCGCCCTGCAACAGTGGCTGGCAAAGCCCGGCCTCCAGGGTCATCAGACCCTGGAGGCCGGGGCCTACGGACCCGAGTTACGGGTGCGATTCACTCGCCTGGGAGTGGACCGGGCCGTGGGAACCCTGATCTTCCTGGAGGACACCGCTGAACTGCATCGCCAGATGCAGGCCATCAAGCTGGCCTCCCTGGGGCGCCTGACCGCCAGCATTGCCCACGAGATCCGCAACCCCCTGGGGGCCATCAGCCACGCTGCCCAGCTGCTGGGGGAATCGGAATCCCTGGACAAGGCGGACCGTCGTCTGGCGGGCATCATCCAGGATCAGAGCCAGCGCATGAACGCGCTGATCCAGAATATCCTCGGCCTGTCCCGGCAGGCCTCGCCCCGGGGTGAGTCCCTGATCCTCAAGCCCTGGCTTGAGCAGTTCACGGAGGAGTTCCGGCGGCATTACAATCTGGAACCGGCGCAGTTGCAGGTGGCCATCCGTCCCGATGACGCCCGCGGGCGTTTCGACCCGGAACAGCTCCACCAGGTCCTGTGGAATCTGTGCGTGAATGCCCTGCGCTATGGCACCCGCGCTGGCGAGCCGCCGCGCATCCGCATCCAGGGCGGCACCCAGGACATCTCCCGGCAACCGGTGGTGGACGTGATTGACGAGGGTCACGGCGTAAAGCCAGGCATTGCACGTCAACTCTTCGAGCCATTCGTCACCTCCGGCAGCCAGGGCACCGGACTCGGGCTGTACATTGCGCGGGAGCTGTGCGAGAACAATGGAGGCGGGCTGGAATACCTGCCCCTGCCCACCGGCGGCAGTTGCTTTCGCATCCGATTCCCCATACCCGAACACACCGCCACTCAACCGGCCCCTTGAGCCGCAGCCGATAACAACCCCATGGGCATCCAGCACGTACTGATCATCGACGACGAACCGGACATCCGGGAACTCCTGGAGATCACCCTGGGCCGCATGAAACTGCACACCCACTCTGCCGCCTCGGTGCGGGAAGCCAAGGCCCTGCTGGGAAGCGAGACCTTTGATCTGTGCCTCACCGACATGCGTCTGCCTGACGGTGATGGCATCGAACTGGTGGAACACATCCAGGCCTACCACCCCTGCCTGCCGGTGGCGGTGATCACGGCCTATGGCAGCATGGATACGGCCGTGCAGGCACTCAAGTCCGGGGCCTTCGACTTCGTCTCCAAACCCGTGGACCTGACCACCCTGCGGGACCTGGTGAGCAGCGCCCTCAAACTCTCGGCCCCGCCCACCATGCCTTCGGTCGACCGGACTCAGGACACGGCTCAGGGGGACGACCACCTGCTGGGCGATGCCCCGGCCATGCGCAAGCTCAAGGCCACCATCGCCAAACTGGCCCGCAGCCAGGCCCCGGTCTACATCCTGGGGGAGTCGGGCAGTGGCAAGGAGCGGGTGGCCCAGGAAATCCACCGGCTGGGACCCCGGGCCGAGCGCCCCTTTGTACCGGTGAACTGTGGCGCCATCCCCGCCGAACTCATGGAAAGCGAATTCTTCGGTCATATCAAGGGCAGTTTCACCGGGGCGGTCACCGACAAGCAGGGCCTGTTTCAGGCCGCCCAGGGGGGCACCCTGTTCCTGGACGAAGTGGCGGAACTGCCCCTGCACATGCAGGTAAAGCTGCTGCGTGCCATTCAGGAACGGGCCATCAAGCCGGTGGGAGCGGCCCGGGAGATCTCCGTGGATGCCAGAATTCTCTCGGCCTCCCACAAGAACCTGGCCAACGAGGTGGAGAGTGGCCGCTTCCGCCAGGACCTGTACTACCGGCTCAACGTCATCGAACTCAAGGTCCCCAGCCTGCGCGAAAGGCTTGAAGATCTGCCCCGACTGGCCGATTACATCCTTGGGCGGCTGGCCGAGCGCTGGGACGAGCCGCCCAGGTGCCTGAGCGAGGCAGCCATGAGCCAGCTGGCGGGCTATCACTATCCGGGTAACGTGCGGGAACTGGAAAACATCCTGGAGCGGGCCGCCACCTTGTGCGACGGGGATGTCATTGAGGCAGAGGATCTACAGCTCCCCCGGGGGGTGGAATCTTCAAACCCGGGCCAGCACGCCTCCAGGCTGTCACTGGAGGAGCGCCTGGTTCACGAAGAGCGGCAGGTCATCCAGGAGGCTCTGGAGGCCGTGGGCGGTGATCGCGAGCAGGCGGCGCAGAGGCTGGGGCTGAGCACCCGGCAACTGGGTTTTCGGCTGCGTCGACTGGGCCTTGAGAGCGCCTGACATCCCGAAGAGGTCTGCCGCGAAATGACGTCAACCAGGAATGCCCATATACTTCTGATGGATCAAGACAGTTCCACAGGCGGCGCGGGGCTTGAGCCTGGCGCCCTTAACCCCGAGACTAAACCCTCGCAACCCTCTGCCTGAACGGTCGCCCATGTCCACACCAGCCAGTTCCATCCCCCTGAGCGGCCTCGCCCGCAGACTTGTCCAGGATGGCCAGCTCAATGAGGCGGACGCTAACCGGGCTCTGGAGCAGTCGCGCAAGAAACGCGTGCCACTGGTGGCCTACCTGGTGGACGAGAAGCTGGTGGAAGCCCGCAGCCTGGCACAATCCGCCTGCGAGGAATTTGGCACCCCGGTGTTCGACCTGGACACCCTGGACCGGGATCACCTGCCCAAGAATCTCATGGACGAAAAGCTGGTCCGCCAGCACCAGGCCCTGCCCCTGTACAAGCGCGGCAATCGCCTGTTCGTGGGCCTGGCCGACCCCATGAACCTCACCGCCCTGGACGAGATCAAGTTCAACACCGGCATCGCCACCGAGCCGGTGCTGGTGGAACAGGACAAGCTGGTCAAGCTGATCGAGGATGCCCTCAACGATTCGGGGGCCATGATGGACGGCCTCATGGACGAGGATCTGGACGATCTGCAGATCAAGGGGGATGACGACGACCGGGGCCAGGATGTTTCGGAAAGCGACATCGACGACACCCCGGTGGTGCGCTTCGTCAACAAGGTGCTGCTGGATGCCATCAACAAGAAGGCCTCGGACATCCACTTCGAGCCCTACGAGAAGAACTTCCGGGTGCGCTTTCGCCTGGACGGGGTGCTCTCGGAGGTGGCTCACCCGCCCTCCAACCTGGCCCCCCGCATCACCGCCCGCATCAAGGTCATGTCCCGCATGGACATTTCCGAGCGCCGCATCCCCCAGGATGGCCGCATCAAGATGCAGCTTTCCAAGAACCGGGCCATCGACTTTCGGGTGAACACCTGCCCCACGCTGTACGGGGAGAAGGTGGTCCTGCGTATCCTGGACCCCACCAGTGCCTTTCTGGGGATCGACCAACTGGGCTATGAGCCGCACCAGAAAGACCTCTACATGAATGCCCTGAGCAAGCCCTATGGCATGATCCTGGTCACCGGCCCCACCGGCTCCGGCAAGACCGTGTCACTGTATACGGGCCTGGGCATCCTCAACACGGCGGACCGCAACATCTCCACCGCCGAGGATCCGGCCGAGATCAACATGCCCGGGGTCAACCAGGTGAACGTGAACCCCAAGGTGGGCCTCACCTTCGCTGCTGCCCTGCGGGCTTTCTTGCGCCAGGATCCGGACATCATCATGGTGGGGGAGATCCGCGATCTGGAAACCGCCGAGATCGCCATCAAGGCGGCGCAGACGGGCCACCTGGTGCTGTCCACCCTGCACACCAACGACGCCCCACAGACCCTCACCCGGCTGGCCAACATGGGGGTGCCCTCCTACAACATCGCCTCCTCCATCCTCCTGATCATCGCCCAGCGACTGGGGCGCCGCCTGTGCAATCATTGCAAGACCCCCCACGATGTGCCCGACGATGTGCTGCTGGAGGAGGGTTTCACCGAACAGGAGGTCAAGGAGGGTGTCAAGCTGTTCAAGCCGGTGGGATGCGACCGCTGCACCCTGGGTTACAAGGGGCGTGTCGGCATCTATCAGGTGCTGCCCATCTCCGAAGGCATGCAGCGACTGATCCTGGAGGGGGGCAACGCCATGCAGCTGGCCGAACAGGCCAACAAGGAAGGCATTGCGGACCTGCGGCGCTCGGGACTGCTCAAGGTCAAGGCCGGCATCACCAGCCTTGAAGAAATCAACCGTATCACCAAGGACTAAGCCATGGCCGAGACAATGACCGTGTTTGTCTGGGAAGGCGTGGACAAGAAGGGAGCCCGGGTCAAGGGAGAGACCACGGCCGCCAACGAGAACCTGGCCAAGGCGGATCTGCGCCGCCAGGGTATCAATCCCCTCAAGGTCCGCAAGAAACCCAAGCCCCTGTTCGGTGGCAAGAAGAAGATCACGCCCAAGGATATCGCCGTGTTCCTGCGGCAGATGTCCACCATGATGAGCGCTGGCGTGCCCCTGGTGCAGGCCTTCGAGATCGTCGGGCGGGGCCATGAAAACCCCTCCATGCAGGAGCTCATCCTGCGCATCAAATCGGATGTTGAAGGCGGTTCCACCTTCGCCAGCGCCCTGGCCAAGCACCCGCTCTACTTCGATAACCTGGTGGTCAACCTGGTGGGGGCCGGCGAACAATCGGGTGCGCTGGAGACGCTGCTGGATCGCATCGCCACGTACAAGGAAAAGACCGAGTCCCTCAAGGCCAAGATCAAGAAGGCCATGTTCTACCCGGCAGCGGTCATCGTGGTGGCCTTCATCGTCACCGCCATCCTGCTGATCTTCGTGGTGCCCCAGTTCCAGGACCTGTTCCAGGGCTTTGGCGCCGACCTGCCCGTGTTCACCCAGTTCGTGATCGGCATTTCCGATTTCTTCCAGAACTACTGGTGGGCCATCTTCGGGGGGATTGGTCTGGCGGTATTCGCCTTCACTCAGGGCAAGCGACGATCTCCCGGCTTCCGGCGCCAGCTGGACCTGTGGTCCTTGAGGGTCCCGGTGGTGGGTGAACTGCTGCGCAAGGCCTCCATCGCCCGTTTTGCCCGCACCCTGTCCACCATGTTCTCCGCCGGGGTACCGCTGGTGGAGGCCATGCAGTCGGTGGCGGGGGCCACCGGCAATGCCCTGTACTACGAAGCCACCATGCGCATGCGGGACGAAACCGCCGGCGGCACCCAGTTGCAGCAGGCCATGCGCAATACCGGGGTATTCCCCAACATGGTGGTGCAGATGGTGGCCATCGGCGAGGAATCCGGGTCCCTGGACGAGATGCTGAGCAAGGTGGCGGACTTCTATGAAGAGGAGGTGGACAACATGGTGGATGGCCTCTCCAGCCTCATGGAGCCCATGATCATGGCCTTCCTCGGGGTCGTGGTGGGCGGCCTGGTGATCGCCATGTATCTGCCCATCTTCCAGCTGGGAGCAGTGGTGTGATCGAACTCATGGCAAGTACCCCCTGGCTGCTGCTCACCGTGACCGGGCTGTTCAGCCTGCTCATCGGCAGTTTCCTTAATGTGGTGATCCACCGGCTGCCCATCATGATGGAGCGCCAGTGGCAGAGTGAGGCCCGGGCCTGGTTGCAGACCCAGGGGCAATCCGGTGACGGTGGCGAGGTGGCCGGTCCTTACAATCTGGTGGTGCCCCGCTCCGGCTGCCCCCATTGCGGGCACCACATCAAGGCGGTGGAAAACATTCCGGTGCTGAGCTACCTGTTCCTGCGGGGTCGGTGCTCGTCCTGCGGTGCCCGCATCTCCAGCCAGTACCCGCTGGTGGAGGCCGCCACGGCGCTGCTGTCCATGCTGGTGGTGTGGCATTTCGGGTTCACCTGGGCCGGCGGCGCGGCGCTGCTGTTCACCTGGGCCCTCATCGCCCTGGCGGTCATCGACCTGCGCACCACCCTGCTGCCGGACATGATCACCCTGCCCATGCTCTGGCTGGGCCTGATCGTCAACCTGCCCGGCCTGTTCACCGATGCCACCAGCAGCCTCATCGGTGCCATCGCCGGCTATCTCAGCCTGTGGCTGATCTATCATGCCTTCCGGTTGCTCACCGGCAAGGAGGGTATGGGCTATGGGGACTTCAAGCTCTTTGCCCTGATCGGGGCCTGGCTGGGCTGGCAGGTCCTGCCACTGGTCATCCTGCTCTCCTCCCTGGTGGGTGCCGTGGTGGGCATTGCCCTGATCGTGGCACGGGGGCGCGACCGCGACATCCCCATCCCGTTCGGCCCCTACCTGGCCGCCGCCGGCTTCATCGCCCTGTTATGGGGAGATGCCATTATCGGGGTCTATCTGCAGGCCCTTGCCTGATGCTGACCGTTGGCCTGACCGGCGGCATCGGCAGCGGAAAGTCCACGGTGGGGCGCCTGTTCCAGGAGCATGGCGCGGCGCTCATCGACTCGGACGTGGTGGCCCGACAGGTGGTGGAACCCGGCAGCGAGGGGCTCGAGCGCCTTCGGAAGGCCTTCGGCGAAACCATTCTGGATGCCCAGGGCCATCTGGACCGGGCCGCGATGCGGGAAGTGATCTTTCAGAACAGCCAAGCCCGTCACAGATTGGAGTCTTTGTTACACCCTATGATCTGGGCTGAGATAGACCGCCAAAAATCAGAAACTAACGCCCCTTACTGCATGCTGGTTATCCCGTTACTGGTGGAATCGGGCGCGCAGGAGCGGGTGGATCGTGTGCTGGTGGTGGACTGTCCCGAGGACAGGCAACGCTCCCGGGCCAGCGCACGGGATGGGGTATCCCCACAGCAGATTCAGGCAATCCTTGATGCGCAGGCTACCCGAACCCAGCGTCTGGCCGCCGCCGACGACGTCATCGACAATAGCGGCGCCACCGGGGCCCTCGCGAACCGGGTGGAAGAGCTGCATCGGCGGTATCTGGACCTGGCCGACGCCCGCTGAAACAACGCGGATCCGCCGCGGCCAATAGCGCCAGCCCCACAATTCAGAGGTGATAACATGTTTGTGAATTTCGGCCGCAAAGCGGAAAATAACGAGTATGTGGTTCACAATCCGCCGTCGGTCGCACCTGTGAAGGGATCCGTCATCTACGAACAGCCTCTCCACGAGCGCATGCGCCTGTTCATGCGCCTGGAGGTGTTGATGCACCGTTTCTGGCACAGCCTGCAGCACGACGGTGGCCCCGACACCCATAATGCCCTGCTCACCCTGATCGAGTTGCTCAACCTGACCAACCGGGTGGATCTCAAGCGGGAACTCATGAAGGAGCTGGAGCGCCAGACCACCAACCTGAGCCGACTCAAGGAAGACCCCGGCGTGGACCAGCGGCGCCTGCAGGCGGTGATTGATCAACAGCGCAAGCTGATCGAGAACATTCACACCATCAGCGGCCAGCTGGATCAGCAGGTGAAGGGCAACGACTTTTTCAACAGTGTGCGCCAACGGGTCTCCATCCCCGGTGGCACCTGTGACTTCGACCTGCCCGCCTATCATTTCTGGCTCATGCGACCGGTGTCCGAGCGACGCAAGTTGCTGGAAGAGTGGGCCCGCCCCTTCGATGACATTCACGAGGCCGTGGGGCTGATCCTGCAACTCATCCGCAACGCCGGCGCGCCGCGGGAGCTGACCGCCAGCAAGGGCTTCTATGAGCAGACCCTGGACACCAGTCAGCCCTGGCAGATCATCCGCATCGCCCTGCCCCATAACGCCCACTTCTATCCCGAGATCAGCGCCGGTCGGCAGCGCTTCAATGTGCGCTTCCTGCAGCCGGGAGACATGCGTGAACGGGCGCCGCAGTGCCAGGGAGATATCCGGTTCTCACTGACGTGCTGCGCCCTGTAGCAACCGCTTGAAGTGAACGCGGTTTCAGCCCCCCGTGCTGCGCTCCATACGGCGCGCCGGGCGTTCGAGCAGCACCGGCACCCGCGCCTCGTAAGCCTGCCCCTGGTAGGCAAACCGCACCTGGGCCACCCAGTCCAGTCGACCCGACATGCATAGGGGCAGGGCCGATGGGGCGCGCCATACGCCATCGTCCCCCTCCCCGAAGGCAAACCGGTTCACACCCATGTCCATGCCCGGCATGATGTAGGACACCTCCAGGGGCTCCACCGGCCCTTGCGCTTCCAGGATCAGGTCAAAGTCCTCCAGAGGCGGGAGGGTGTCCGGGCCGCGAATGGTCAGGCGCATCCCGTCCAACTCCACGGTGCAGCCCGCACGATTCAGCTCGCAGCCCTCGGGCGCCTCCAGCACCACTCGATCCCCGGCGCCAGGGTCCAGCATCGGGCGCAACCAGGTTTCGCTGCCCCAGATACTCAGGCCAAGGACCAGCAGGATCACCGGCAGAACCTGCCAGGGACGGGGGTTGCGAAGGCTCATGAACATGCGCTCCTATTCGGATGAACAAGCGGGCCATACCCCACGGATGCCGGCCACACCCTGACCTCCATGGATACGGGCAAGAGGGATATCTTCCGGGGTCATTCCCCCCAGGGCGTAGACCGGACAGACCGCCTCGCCGACCAGGGCCTGGAAACCCGACCACCCCAGTGGCGCGGCACCGGGGTGCGTCCGGGTGGGCGCCACCGGGGAGACCACCACGAAATCGCAGCCCGCCCGCCTGGCCATCGCCATGGACGAGGCATCATGTACCGAGGCGGCCACGAGAAAACCAGAGGGCACGCCGGACGGAAGCCCCCGCCAGCCGCACAAACGCCGATGGTTGAGATGGACGCCATCCACCCCCAGGTCACGGGCGAGTTCGAGGTCGGCATTGAGCATCAGTCGAACCCCTTGCCGCCGGCACAGGGCCAGGGCATCCCGGGCCAGCGAGGCATAGGCCCCGGCATCCAGCTGAGGGGCGCGCAGTTGCACCAGGCTCACAGAGGGGTCCCCCAGACTGCACTCCAGATGGACCCGCAACTGCTCCGGGTCCCAGTGATCCGGGGTGATGAGGTAACGTTCCGGCAGGGAGAGGGCCCGGATGATGGGACGGTTGGCCTCGGGGAAGTCCCGGGCATGGAGGGCCTCCACAGGCACCCACTCCAGGGGTTGACCTTCCAGCCCCTGAGGCGTGCCCTGAAAATCGGTCACCCGCACCACGTCCAGCTGGACCCGCAGGTCCGGGTAATCATGGGTGAGACTGATCAAGGGTTCGTGACTCAGGGGGGTGATGCCCAGCTCTTCCCGAAGCTCCCGGGTCAGGGCCTGACCCAGGGACTCCCCCGGCTCCCGCTTGCCTCCCGGAAACTCCCAGCGCCCCCCCTGATGGACACCCTGCGGACGGCGGGCGATCAGGCACCGCCCCTGGTCGTCCATGATGACAGCCACCACCACCGGCAGGGGAGAACAATCGTTACGGGTGCCCATGACCGCCCTCCCCGGGCTCAGGAGCGGTATTCTGCGTTGATGCGCACGTAGTCGTAGGAGAAGTCACAGGTGTACACCTCGGCCTGGTCATGCCCTCTTCCACCCAGGTCAATGGTCATCATGATCTCCGCCTGATCCATGACCCGCTGGCCGGCCTGCTCGGTGTACTCCGGTGCCCGCCCGCCATCGACCACGATGCGCACATCGCCCAGGTGGATGGTCACCGCATCCACGTCCAGCTCCGGCAGACCGGCACGCCCCACGGCAGCCAGAATGCGTCCCCAGTTGGGATCGGAAGCGAACAAGGCCGTTTTCACCAATGGTGATTGGGCCACGGTCATGCCCACGACGCGGGCCTCCCGGGCATCCCGGGCGCCAGTCACCCGCACGGTGACGAACTTGGTGGCACCCTCCCCGTCCCTGACGATGGCCTGGGCCAGATAGCGACAGACGCGCAGCAGGGCCGCCTCGAAGGCATCCCGGTCCTCGGTGCTTTCCACCGCCACACCCGAGGCCCCGGTGGCCGCCAGCACGCAGGCATCGTTGGTGGAGGTATCACCGTCCACGGTGATGACATTGAAACTCTGATCGGCACAGCGCCCCAGCATGGCCTGCAAAAGGCCGGATTCCACCCGGGCATCGCTGGCCACATAGGCCAGCATCGTGGCCATGTCCGGATGGACCATCCCGGAGCCCTTGGCAATCCCGGTGAGGGTCACCGTGCCACCGGAGAGTGCCACCTGCTCGCTGATGCCCTTGCCCACCGTATCGGTGGTCATGATGGCGCGCATGGCGGCCATCCAGCCCTGTGGATTCAGGCCCTGGATGGCCGCCGGCAGAACGTCGGTGATGCGCTCCACGGGCAGGGGTTCGCCAATCACGCCGGTGGAGAAAGGCAGTACCCGCTCGGGCCGGGTGTGCCCCACCTCGGCCACGGCGGCACAGCAGGCCAGCGCCGCATGCATGCCCGGCTGCCCTGTTCCGGCGTTGGCATTACCGGCGTTGATCAGCAGATAGCGCGGAGCCTCACGGGCCAGATGATCCCGCGCCACATGCACCGGCGCGGCGCAGAAGGCGTTACGGGTGAAGACAGCAGCACACTCGCTACCGGGTGCCAGTTCCATCAGCACCAGGTCGTTGCGATCCTTGTAGCGGATGCCTGCCGCCACGGCGCACAGGCGTACGCCGGGAACCGGCAGCAGTCGATCGGGTTCAGAGAGGTGAACAGCCACGGCTCAACCCAGCTTGCCGTGGCAATGCTTGTACTTCTTGCCGGAACCGCACCAGCAGGGGTCGTTGCGCCCCAGCTTGGGCTCTTCCCGGCGGTAAGGTTGTTCCTGGTCTTCCTCCCCCTGATCAGCCCTGCCCGCCTGGGCACCCGGGCCGATGGGCTGGGGCGCGCCGCCTTGCGCACCCCGCGCCTCCTCACCCTCACTCAAGGGGCTACCGGGCTGGGCATGCTGGAATTGCATCTTCGAGGGCTTGGTGGTGCGCGTCTGTTCCTCCAGGGCCGCCACGTCCTCGGCAGAACGTACCTGCAGCCGCATCAGCATGGACACCACGTCGTGCTTGATGCGATCCAGCAAGGACTCGAACATGGCAAAGGCTTCTTTTTTGTACTCCTGCTTGGGGTTACGCTGGGCGTAACCGCGCAGGCCGATGCTCTGGCGCATGTAGTCCATGGCGGCCAGATGCTCCTTCCAGTGGCTGTCCAGCACCTGGAGCATGACGTCCTTTTCGATCCGCCGCATCATGTCCGGCCCCACCACTTCGCCCTTGGCCTTGAGGGCCTGCTGGAATTCCTCGCGCAGGCGCTCACGCAGGGTCTCCTCGTGGAGATCATCGTCCTTCTCAAGCCAGTCGGCGATCTCCAGCTTCATGCCAAAATCGCTCTCCAGGGCCTGGGCCAGGCCCGGAATATCCCACTGTTCCTCGATGGAACCGGGTGGGATGTACTGGCTTACGGTCTGGTCGAGCACATCATTGAGGACGGGCTCGATGGTGTCGGAAATGTCCTCCGAGTCCAGCAGTTCCCGTCGCTGTTCATACACCACGCGGCGCTGGTCGTTGGCCACATCATCGTATTCCAGCAGGTTCTTGCGGATGTCGAAGTTATGCCCTTCCACCTTGCGCTGGGCATTCTCGATGGCCTTGGTCACCCAGGCGTTCTCGATGGCCTCGCCTTCCTGCATGCCCAGGCGCTGCATCACGGCCTTGACCCGGTCGGAGGCGAAGATGCGCATCAGGTTGTCTTCCAGGGACAGGAAGAAACGGCTTGAGCCCGGATCCCCCTGACGACCGGCGCGGCCGCGCAACTGGTTGTCGATGCGGCGGGATTCGTGGCGCTCGGAGCCGATGATATGCAGGCCACCGGCATCCAGGACGGCCTCGTGACGCTTTTCCCAATCGGCCTTGATCTTCTTCACCTGCTCTGGATCCGGGTTCTCCCCCAGGGTCTCCAGCTCCGCGTCCAGGCTGCCCCCGAGCACGATGTCGGTACCGCGACCGGCCATGTTGGTGGCAATGGTCAGCGCGCCGGGACGACCTGCCTGAGCGATGATGTGGGCTTCGCGCTCGTGCTGCTTGGCGTTGAGCACCTCATGGTGGATCTTTTCCTTGTTGAGCAGTTTAGCCAGGGCCTCGGAGGCCTCCACCGACGCGGTACCCACCAGAACGGGCTGCTTGCGTTCCCTGCAGTCCTTGATCTCTTCGATGATGGCCTTGTACTTCTCCTGCTGGGTCATGTAGACCAGATCCTGCATGTCATTGCGCACCATGGGGCGGTTGGTGGGGATCACCACCACCTCCAGGGCGTAGATATGCTGGAACTCGTAGGCCTCGGTGTCCGCCGTACCGGTCATGCCGGATAGCTTGTCGTAGAGGCGGAAGAAGTTCTGGAAGGTGATGGACGCCAGGGTCTGGTTCTCGTTCTGGATCGGCACCCCTTCCTTGGCCTCCACGGCCTGGTGCAGGCCATCGGACCAGCGCCGACCGGTCATCACGCGGCCGGTGAACTCATCGATGATGAGTACCTTGTTGTCCCGTACCAGGTACTGGACGTCCCGCTGGAACAGGGCGTGGGCCCGCAGGGCGGCGTTCAGGTGGTGCAGCACCGGGATGCTGGCGGCGTCGAACAGGGTCTGGCCTTCCTTGAGCAGGCCAGCCTCCAGCAACAGTTGCTCGGCCTTCTCCTGGCCGTCCTCGGACAGGAAGACCTGCTTGGCCTTCTCGTCCACCACATAATCCCCCTCGGACTCCTCATCCTCCTGGGGAATGAACTTGGGGACGATGTCCTTCATCTGTGTGTAAAGATCGGAGTTTTCGCTGGTGGGCCCGGAGATGATCAGCGGCGTGCGGGCCTCGTCGATGAGGATGGAGTCCACTTCGTCGACGATGGCGTAGGCCAGGTCCCGCTGCACCCGGTCCTCGGCGCGAAAAGCCATGTTGTCGCGCAGATAGTCGAAACCATATTCGTTATTGGTGCCATAGGTGATGTCGGCCGCATAGGCCTCGCGGCGGGTCACCGGGCGCAGGTGCAGGGGGGCCTCACCGTCACCGGGGAAATCCGGATCGAAAAGGTAGGAGGCGCTGTCCACACCCTTGCCGCCGGAGGCATTGATCACGCCCAGGGACAAACCCAGGTTGTGATAAAGGCGCCCCATCCAGGCCGCGTCCCGGCGGGCCAGGTAATCGTTCACTGTAATCACGTGCACGCCCCGGGCGGGCAGGGCGTTGAGGTAGGCCGACAGGGTGGCCACCAGGGTCTTGCCCTCACCGGTGCGCATCTCGGCGATGCGACCGTCGTTGAGCACCATGCCACCGATGAGCTGCACATCGAAATGGCGCATCTCCATGAATCGCCGGCCCGCCTCGCGCACCACGGCAAAGGCCTCGGGCATGAGGTCTTCCAGGGCCTCATCCTTGGCCAGACGATCACGGAATTCCCGGGTCTTGGCCTTGAGGGCCTCGTCGGAGAGGGCCTTGACCTCCTCCTCCCGTTCGTTGACGCGCTGCACCACCTTGGAATAGCGCTTGACGAGGCGGTCGTTACGACTGCCGAAGATCTTTCTTACGAGGGTTGTGACCATGAAGGTTTCGCGCTGCGTGACTGGGTTTCTGATCGACCATGATAACTGATCGTCCACCGGGGCGCAGGAGGCCGGGGGCCTGCACCCGATGGGCTCACCCGGGGAGGTCAGCCGGAGGACTCGATGAACCGATGGGGATTGGTATGACGACCATCCTTGAGCACCTCGAAGTGCACATGCGTGCCGGTGGCCCGACCGGTGGCGCCCATTTTGGCGATCACATCGCCCCTGCGCACCGTATCCCCCACCGAGACCAGCATCTCCTTATTGTGGGCATAGCGCGTGACATAGCCGTTACCGTGATCAATCTCCACCAACTTGCCAAAGGCGTCGTTATAGTCGGCAAAGACCACGATCCCACCGGCCACGGCGATGATCTCGGTGCCCGGAGCGGCGGCGAAGTCCACCCCCCGATGGAAGGCCTGGCGGCCGGTGAACGGATCGGTGCGGGTGCCATAGCCGGAGGACATCCAGCCCGTCCTCACCGGACGCCCTGCAGGGGTCACCTCTTCCTGCAACTGGTCGGAGAGGATCAGCCGACCCAGCAGCCGCAACTGGGACTCCCGATCGTCCAGCACTCGGGCCAGATCGTCCAGCTCCCGCGTCAGGTCGGATCGCCGGGTGTCCTGCAGGACATCCTCAGGCCCCCCGATGCCAGGGAGCCCGGCAAAATTGAATTCGCCATCGTCCAGCCCGGCCATGCTCACCAGCTTGCTGCCCAGGGCGTCCAGGCGTGTGGCCTGGGCCTGAAGCTGCGCCACCCTGAGGGTGAGCGCATCGAGGCTGGCCTCGGTGGTGTCCCGGGTCTGGCTGAGTTGTTCACGTTGCTCCACCAGCGCCCTTTCCCACTGGACGAAAATGGCATCCGGGGGGGCCTGACGGCTGCCCAACTGGAATCCGGCCCACAGCAGCATGCCACCGACCACCAGCAAGGCGGCGATGGGCATGGCAAACTGTTGCCAGCGGGTAAACTGGATACGACGTGGACCGTTTTGGCCCTGACCTGCCAGTAGGATGATCTGCATGGCGACCTGAGTTTGTGAGTGACACCACCCGACCAAACCACGAGCCGGAATAAGGCGGGGGATGCGCTCGGCACAATCCCGTATAAAACTACAAACTTTGGGATAATAGCGAACGAACCCGCTCAAGGGAAACCATTCACGCCCAGACCACCCCGGGAAGATTCACCATGCGTGCCCCCCGAACCTATCTCGATCCCACGATGCTGGACCAGGCGCGACGACTGGAAGCCATGACCCAGAGCGTGCGCACGCTGCTGCCGCCGGGGCTGCGGGATCATTGCTGGGTGGGGAACATCAAGGACGGCGTATTGATCCTGGTGACCGATTCCGGCACCTGGGCGCATCAGTTACGCTACATGCAGCGGGAGGTGCTCAAGCAGATGAAGGCCTACCACGGCATCAGCGCTCGATCCGTCAAGATCCGCGTGCGCCCGGTGATGCAGGCCTTTACGCCACGCCCCGGCAAGCCGCTACCCCCGCTCAACGAGGACGCCCGCGAGGCCCTTTCCCGGGCCGCGGATTCAGTGGAGGATCCGGAACTGAGGAAGACCCTGCGTCGCTTTGCAACGCAGGGCTGATGTGAAAGCGCTCAGGCGGTGGCCGCCTGGGCGTAGGAGATGGGCAGACGCTCGGACTCGTCCTCGAAGGTGACGATCTCGTAGGCGTCCGGCTGCTTGATCAGCTGGCGGATCAGGTGATTGTTCAAGGCGTGACCGGACTTGTAACCCTCAAAAGCGCCAATCAGGCTGTAGCCCAACTGGTACAGGTCACCGATGGCATCCAGGATCTTGTGCTTGACGAACTCGTCCTCGTAACGCAGGCCGTCCTCGTTGAGCACGCGGAAGTCATCAAGCACCACGGCATTGTCCAGACTGCCCCCCAGGGCCAGCTGCTTGCCCCGCAACGCCTCGATATCGCGCATGAAGCCGAAGGTGCGGGCCCGGCTCACTTCCTTGACGAAGGAGGTAGTGGAAAAATCCAGCTCAGCACTCTGGATGCCACCGCTGAAGATGGGGTGATCAAAACCGATGGAAAAGGCCACCTTGAAGCCAT
Source organism: Ectothiorhodospira sp. BSL-9 (assembly GCF_001632845.1). Classification (NCBI taxonomy): domain Bacteria; kingdom Pseudomonadati; phylum Pseudomonadota; class Gammaproteobacteria; order Chromatiales; family Ectothiorhodospiraceae; genus Ectothiorhodospira; species Ectothiorhodospira sp. BSL-9. The sequence goes on from NZ_CP011994.1 coordinate 389,064, forward strand.
CGAAGGGTTCGAATCGGGCCCACTTGTCATCCTCACGCACCTCCACCGGCTTCTTGATCCGGATGAAGCGTTTGGGCGCGTTCTGTTCAACGATGCCCGCTGACTGGATCAGGAACACAAAGGGGCCTGCACTGCCGTCCATGATGGGCACCTCGGCAGCACTGACCTCCACGTACAGGTTGTCGATCCCAAGGCCAGCCACGGCCGAGAGCAGATGCTCCACCGTGGAAACCCGCACCGGCCCATCCACCATGGTGGTGGACAGACAGGTATCTCCCACATTCTCGGGGTGGGCCTTGATTTCCACCACCGGATCCAGATCGACGCGCCGAAAGACCACACCGGTGTCCGCCGGGGCGGGGCGCAACATCAGGTAGATCTTCTCCCCTGTGTGAAGCCCCACGCCGGTGGCCCGGATGGTGTTCTTGAGTGTGCGTTGTCTGATCACAGTGATGTCCTCGGAGCACCGGACAGCCTCGAAAGGGCGCCCTGCCGTTCCCGCCAGGGCCGGACCGGCGTCGATAAAAGTTGACGACTATAGCACAGCATTATGTCATGTGCAGTGCAGCATAAGCGGCCGATCGTCGGCTGAAAGTCTCCGATGAGCGCCCGCCCGGCGCCGGGGGTACCCCGCCCCGCGAGGCACCCCCTGCCCTCCCCCGGCCATGATCAATCCGCCTGTTTGCGCAGGAAAGCCGGGATATCCAGGTAGTCCATATTGGTATTGCCGGAAGAGTCATAACCGCCACCACTTTGCTGCTTGCGCATGACGGCAGGACGGTCCAGCTTCTCGTAGTCCACCACTTCCAGTTCCGACTGACCGTGCTGCACGGCCGCAGCCGCTGCACCGCCGGCGGCAGCCACCTGATGGGTCTCCACCAGCTTGACGGCCGGCTTCTCCCGGGTGGGACGGGTGGCCTGCCCCGGGGTGCCCAGACCGGTGGCCACCAGGGTCACGCGCAGTTCGTCGCCCATGTCCGGATCGATGACCGTACCCACCACCACAGTGGCGTCTTCGGAGGCGAACTCCTTGACGGCAGCGCCCACTTCCTCGAACTCGCCGATGGACATGTCCATACCGGCGGTCACATTCACCAGGATGCCGCGAGCCCCGGAAAGGTTCACGTCCTCCAGCAAGGGGCTGGAGATGGCGGCCTCGGCGGCCACCCGGGCGCGGTCACCGCCGGAAGCAGTACCCGTACCCATCATGGCCATACCCATCTCCGACATCACCGTGCGCACGTCAGCGAAGTCCACGTTGATCAGGCCCGGACGGGTGATCAACTCGGCAATACCCTGAACCGCACCCAGCAGCACGTCATTGGCGGCCTTGAAGGCATCCAGCAGGGTGACGTTCTTGCCCAGCACCGAGAGCAGCTTGTCATTGGGAATGGTGATCAGGGAATCCACATACTTGGCCAGATTCTCCATCCCCGTCTGGGCCACCTGCATGCGCTTCTTGCCCTCGAACGGGAAGGGCTTGGTGACCACCGCCACGGTGAGCACGCCCATTTCCTTGGCGATCTGCGCCACCACGGGCGCGGCGCCGGTGCCCGTGCCACCGCCCATACCGGCGGTGATGAAGACCATGTCGGCCCCATCGATCATCTCCTGGATGCGCTCCCGATCCTCCAGGGCGGCCTCGCGGCCCACCGTGGGGTCGGCACCGGCACCCAGCCCCTTGGTGATGTGGGCGCCCATCTGCAGCAGCGTCTTGGCGTCCACCCGTTTCAGCGCCTGGGCATCCGTGTTGGCGCAGACAAAGTCCACGCCCTCGATAGAGGCGTTGACCATGTGCTGCACCGCATTACCACCGCCGCCACCGACGCCGATGACCTTGATGACCGCGTTTTGCGGATAGGTATCCATCAGTTCAAACATTTCCGTTACCTCCTAGAACCCATTGGTTCATTCACCGAATTGATTTTGCGATTCCCGATCTCACCCAACCAGCCGCCGCATTCCCGTCTATTCTTTGCCATTCCCTTACCCCGCCCGCATCACAGGTTCCCCTGGAACCAACTGCGCATGCGCGCCCAGACCGATTTCATGCCACCGCCGCGCACCCCCTCACCGGTACGCTCCAGACGGCTTTCATGACCAAACAAAAGCAGGCCCACACCGGTGGAATGCACCGGGTTGCGAACCGCATCCACCAGCCCGGTCACGTAATGGGGCAACCCCAGTCGCACCGGCATGTGGAACACCTCTTCCGCCAGTTCGGCGACACCTTCCATCTTCGAGGAACCCCCGGTGAGCACCACGCCGGCTGCCACCATCTCCTCGCAGCCGGAGCGCCGCAGTTCCGACTGCACCAGGGACATGAGTTCCTCGTAGCGAGGCTCCACCACCCCGGCCAGTGTCTGGCGTGACAACCGACGCGGGGGACGATCCCCCACGCCCGGCACCTCGATGGTTTCCTCCGGATCCGCCAGCTGACGCAGGGCGCAGGCATACTTGATCTTCAAATCCTCGGCATACTGGGTGGGCGTGCGCAGGGCCACGGCAATGTCGTTGGTCACCTGATCGCCGGCAATGGGGATCACCGCCGTGTGACGGATGGCCCCATCGGTGAACACGGCGATATCGGTGGTGCCGCCACCGATATCCACCAGGCACACCCCCAGTTCCTTCTCATCCTCGGTGAGCACCGCGTAACTGGACGCCAGTTGCTCGAGGATGATGTCGTCCACCTCCAGACCACAGCGGCGGACGCACTTGATGATGTTCTGGGCCGCGGAGACGGCGCCCGTGACCAGATGCACCTTGGCCTCCAGCCTTACCCCGGACATGCCCACCGGCTCGCGAATACCCTCCTGCTCGTCGATGATGAATTCCTGGGGCAGCACATGCAGGATGCGCTGGTCCGCCGGGATGGCCACCGCCCGGGCGGCATCGATCACCCGCTCCACATCCGCCGGCGTGACCTCCTGGTCCTTGATGGCCACCACGCCGGTGGAGTTGAGGCTCTTCACATGGCTGCCGGCGATACCGGTGAACACCGAGTGGATCTGACAGCCGGCCATCAGCTCGGCCTCCTCGATGGCCCGCTGAATGGACTGCACGGTGGACTCGATGTTGACCACCACACCTTTCTTGAGGCCTCGTGAGGGGTGCGAGCCGATACCGACGATCTCGATCTCCCCTTCATCAGAGATCTCGCCGACGATGGCCTCCACCTTGGAGGTCCCGATATCCAGGCCGACGATCATTCCCTTATCCGATCGCTTCGACATAAGTCTTGTTCTCCCGTACCCGGACGTTCGCTGTCTGTCGCTGTTGCCTATTGGCCATAAACGTCTTCAAGTCATTCATTCCAATGCCTCCGCCGGCTCTCCCCAGGCGACGGCAATACCGTTGGTGTAACGCATGTCGATGCGCTTGATGGGTTCGTCCCGGTGTTCTGTCAGTCGCGGATACATGCGCACCAGGCGATCCAGCCGATCCGTATCCATGCCGCGCCCCATGACCACCTGACTGCCATCCTGCAGGTGGATCACCCAGGAGCGGCGTGCATCCTCCTTGAGTCCTTCCACCTCCAGCCCCACGTCCGCGAGACGGGCCTGAACCGCAAGATAACGCTCCATCAGCGGCCGCTCCCGCCCGGCGCGACCCCACAGGGCGGGCAGTCCCTCGGGCTGACTCTCCATCGGGGGGTGGAAAAGCTCGCCATACTGGTTGAGCAGGGCCGTCTCGCCCCAACGGGCCACCGGGACCTGCTCATCCACCCGCACCACCAGACGATCCGGCCATTCACGGCGCACGGAGACGCCATGCACCCAGGGCATCGCTTCCACCGCCCGCTCCACCGGGCGCAGATCAAGACTGAAGAACCCGCCGCTCACATAGGGCACCAGGGTCTCCGATATGGCCTGGCGATCCAGGTACTGGAAGTCCCCCTCGATCACCACGCTGCGTACCGGCAGGGTCTCCGGATGCAGGAGTCGCTCCACGCCCTGGATCACAAGCGCCATCAGCAGCACGGCCGCCCCTCCCAGCCACACAAGGCGCAGGCCACGGCGCAGCCAGGGCTGGCGCCACCAGGGTGGTCGCGACAGATGACGCCGTGCCATGGTGCGTTTGCGCATGCGCACTGCATCACCGCCCTCCCGGCGTCAGGGTTGTGGCCAGAATACGGACGACCAGGGCCTGGAAATCCAGACCCGCCGCACGGGCGGCCATGGGGACGAGACTGTGATCCGTCATGCCCGGCACAGTATTCACCTCGATGAGCCAGGCGCCGCCCTGTCCATCCAGCATCAGGTCCACCCGACCCCAGCCCTCGCCGGATACCGCCTTGAAGGCATCCAGGGCCAGTCGCTGCAAACTCGCCTCCTCATCGGCGGGCAGCCCGCAGGGGCAGTGGTAGAGGGTGTCATCCGATTGATACTTGGCCTCGTAGTCGTAAAACGCCCGCGGCGTTTCCAGGCGGATCGGCGGCAGGGCCTGTCCATCCAGGATGGCGACGGTGTACTCGGCGCCACGCACCCAGTGTTCGGCAAAGACTGGCCCGCCACAGCGGGCGGCCGTCTCCTGTGCCTGACCCAGTTCCTCCCGTTGTGACACCTTGGTCATGCCAATACTGGAGCCCTCCAGGGCCGGCTTGACGATCAGGGGCAGACCCAGAGCCTCTGCAACGGCGCGGGGATCCGTGTCCTGCTCCAGCACCCGGAAGTCCGGCGTGGGCAGACCGGCGCCGCGCCACAGGCGTTTGGTCAGCAGCTTGTTCATCCCCAGGGCCGAGCCGGCCACGCCGCTGCCGGTATAAGGCAGGCCCAGCACCTCCAGGGCTCCCTGGATGACGCCATCCTCTCCGCCCCGGCCGTGCAGGACGATAAAGGCCCTGTCGTACCGTTCCCGGGCCAGTACATCCAGGATGTCCCGCCCCACATCCACGCCATGGGCGTCCACACCGGCGGCACGCAGGGCCTTGAGCACCTCGGCACCGCTGCGCAGCGAAACCTCCCGCTCCGCGGACCAGCCGCCCATGAGCACCGCCACCTTGCCAAAATCCGCCACGTTCGAATGATTCATGCCCGATCCTCCCGACGGGGTTCACCGACAATGCGCACCTCGGACTCCAGCGCCACACCGTGATGCGCCTGCACCGCCTGCCGCACATGGTTCATCAGGGCCTCGATGTCCTGGGCCCGGGCACCGCCGGTGTTGATGATGAAATTGGCATGCTTCTCCGACACCTGGGCGCCGCCGATGGCAAACCCCTTGAGCCCGCAGGCCTCGATCAGACGCGCCGCATGATCCCCGGGGGGATTGCGGAACACCGAGCCGCAGGAGGGCTGGCCGATGGGTTGTGTCTCCCCGCGCCGGGCCAGCAGCGCCTTGATGTGCTGACGGCTGCGGGCGCCATCGCCGGCCTGGAACTGGAGCACAGCCTCCACGAACCAGGCCTCTCCACGGCCACGCACCGAGCGGTACCCCACCTGGTATTCCGAGGGGTGGCGCCGCTCCATGCGCCCCTGGCGGTCGATGGTCAACACCTCCCGCACATGGGACCAGGTGTCATCGCCCCAGGCCCCGGCATTCATGGCCAACGCGCCGCCCAGGGCACCGGGGATCCCGGCGAAGAACTCCCCGCCCACCCGGTCATGCTCGGCGCAAAAGCGGGCCAGCTTGGCGCAGCTCACGCCAGCCCCGGCCCGGACCCGCTGATCTTCCAGTATCTCCAGGTCGTCCATGATGCCGCTGCACGCGATGACTGTGCCGCGCACACCGCCGTCTCGCACCAGCAGATTGCTGCCCAGTCCGACCCACATCAGGGGCTCGCCGGCACGCAGGCCGGAAAGGAAGCGGCTCAGATCCTGCGTGTCGGCAGGGCGATACCAGCGATCCGCAGGGCCGCCCACCCGCCACGAGGTGTGGCGCGCCATCAGCTCATTGATACGCAGTTCGCCGCGCAGGTGGCTGACCCTCATGTCACCCCCCCTTGCACGCCCAGGGCTCGCGGCAGGCTGGCGGACAGGGCGCCCACATTGCCGGCGCCCTGCGTGAGCAGCACATCGCCATCCTCGAGAACGCCCTTGAGGGCCTCCACCAGGCGCTCCGGGGCGTCCACAAAGACCGGGTCCACCCGTCCACGCACGCGGATCGCCCGGGCCAGGGTACGGCCATCGGCGCCCTGAATGGGCTCCTCGCCCGCCGGATAGACCTCCAGCAGCACCAGGGCATCGGGCTCGGACAAGGTTTCGGTAAAGTCCTCGAACAGGTCCCGGGTACGGGTGTAGCGATGCGGCTGGAAGGCCAGCACCAGGCGGCGGTCCGGCCAGGCGGCACGGGCGGCGGCCAGGGTAGCGGCCACCTCAGTGGGGTGATGACCATAGTCATCCACCAGCAGCACCTGGCCGTTGGCGGTTTGCAGCTCGCCATACACCTGGAAACGACGCCCGATACCCTGGAAACCCTGCAGGGCCCGCTGGATGGCCTCGTCACCGACCCCCAGTTCGTGGGCTACAGCCACGGCCGCCAGGGCGTTGAGCACGTTGTGACGCCCAGGCAGGTTCAGGGTGACCGGGAAGCCCGTATCCCGCCCCGGCAGATGCAAAAGGAAATGGGTACGGGTGCCATTGGCCCGCACCTGCGTGGCCCGCACATCGGCTGGATGCTCCACCCCGTAGGTGAGCATGGGGCGCCCAATACGGTCGATCAGCTGGCGGATCTGGTCATCATCCACGCACAGCACCGCCAGACCATAGAAAGGCAGGTGATGCAGGAACTCCAGGAAGGCGTCCTTGAGCCGTGTGAAATCCCCCTCATAGGTCGCCAGATGGTCGGCATCGATATTGGTGACCACGGAAATCATGGGTTGCAGGCACAGGAAGGAGGCGTCGCTCTCATCGGCCTCCGCCACCAGGTAACTGCCCTGCCCCAGCCGGGAATGGCTGGCGGTGCTATTGAGGCGCCCGCCGATGACGAAGGTTGGGTCCAGCCCCCCTCGGCCAGCAGACTCGCCACCAGGCTGGTGGTGGTGGTCTTGCCATGGGTGCCGGCCACGGCAATGCCATAACGGAACCGCATCAGCTCGGCCAGCATCTCGGCGCGGGCCACCACCGGGATGCGCCGCTCGCGGGCCGCCCGCAGCTCAGCGTTGTCCGGATGGATGGCACTGGAGACCACCAGCACATCGGCGCGGGCCACATGGGCAGCATCATGGCCCCGATGCACATCCACCCCCAGCTCTTCCAGGCGCCGGGTGACCGCATTCTCGGCCATATCCGAGCCACTGACCTGATACCCCAGGTTGGCCAGCACTTCGGCGATACCGCCCATGCCCGAGCCGCCGATACCCACGAAGTGAATACGGCGGATGCGGCGCATACCGATCATGGCAGTGGGTGCATTCATTGCCCGTCACCTCCTCGCGCCAGGGCCTGACAGGCCTCTGCCACCCGCCGGGTCGCTTCGGGATGGGCCAGGGAGCGGGCCTTCTCGGCCATATCCAGCAGTCGCGGACGGGTCATCGCCCCCAGTCGCGCCGCCAGTTCTTCGGGATTGAATTCTGTTTGCGGCACCAACCAGGCCGCGCCAGGATCGGCCAGATAGCGCCCATTGGTGCGCTGATGGTCATCCACCGCATGGGGATAGGGCACCAGCAGCGAGGCCACGCCGGCCGCCGCCAGTTCGGACACGGTCAGGGCACCGGAGCGGCAGATGACCACGTCGGCCCAGGCATAGGCCTCGGCCATATCCTCGATGAAGGCGTCTACCCGGGCCTCCACATCGGCGGCCTGATAAGCCGCCCGGGCCTGCTCCACGGTACGCTCGCCCGCCTGATGGCGGATCAGGGGACGTTCTTCCCGGGGCAGTCGCGCCACGGCCTCGGGCACGCAGGTGTTCAGGGCCAGGGCCCCCAGGCTTCCCCCCACCACCAGCAGGCGTAGCCGCCCTTCCCGACCGGCCATGCGCTGGGCGGGGGCCGGCAGGCGCAGGATCTGTTCGCGCACCGGGTTGCCCACGGTCACCGCCTCGTGACGGGCGGCGAAGGTATCGGGAAACGCCTCCAGTACCAGATCGGCGGGGCCCGCCAGCCAGCGATTGGTCAGACCCGCCACGGCATTCTGTTCATGGATCACGAGGGGGCGTCCCAGGGCCGCAGCCATCAGCCCACCCGGACCGGAGGCGAAACCGCCCAGTCCCAGCACGGCGCGAGGCTTGAGGCGCATGAGCAGGGCAAGTGCGGCCCAGAGGGCCACACCCACACGCCATGGGGCCAGCAACCAGGTGCCCAGCCCCTTGCCGCGCAGGCCGCTCACCGGCAGCGTGTGAAAGGGGATGCCAGCCTCGGGCACCAGCCGGGCCTCCAGGCCACGCGCCGTGCCGAGCCAGCAGACCTCTTCCCCCTGGGCCTGAAGATGGGCTGCCACCGCCAGCCCCGGGAAGACATGCCCACCGGTACCTCCGGCCATGATGAGGATGGGACGCTGGCTCATGCGTTAGCCTCCGCTCGTACCTTGCGCCGGGGGCTGCGACGGCGCCAGCCTCCGCTTTCCACGGTTTCCCGGTGCACCCGTGCCAGCAGCCCCATGGCGGCGCAGGTCACCAGCATGGAACTGCCTCCGTAGCTCATCAGAGGCAAGGTCAAACCCTTGGTGGGCAACAGTCCCATGTTCACTCCCATGTTGATGAAGGCCTGCAGACCGATCCAGATGCCAATGCCGTAGGCCAGGAAGGCCCCGAACCGGTGGCCCACCGCCTCGGCCGCCTGGCCGATGGCAAAACTGCGCCAGACCAGGAAAACGAACAGCCCCACCACCACGCAGACACCCACCAGACCCAGTTCCTCGGCCATCACCGCAAACAGGAAGTCGTTGTGGGCCTCGGGCAGGTAGAACAGCTTCTGCACGCTACCCCCCAGCCCCACGCCGAACCAGGAGCCACTGCCGATGGCAATCAGCGACTGGGTGAGCTGGAAGCCAGTGTTGAAGGGATCGGTCCAGGGATCCATGAAGCCGGTGAGGCGGGCGATTCGATAGGGGGTCTGGATGGCCAGATAGGCCATGGCACTGCTCACCACGCCAAGCAGCAGAATGAACTGCCAAAGACGGGCACCACCCAGAAAGAGCATGCCCAGACCGATGGCCAGCAACACCACCGCGGCCCCGAAATCCGGCTGCATCAGCAGCGGTATGGTGGCCACTCCCAGCAACATCAGGGGTTTGACAAAGCCCATCAGGCTCTCGCGCACCTGGCGTCCATGGCGCACCAGGTACCCTGCCAGATAGACCGTCACCAGCAGCTTGACCACCTCGGACACCTGCAGGTTGAACAGGCCCAGGGAGATCCAGCGAGTGGAACCATTCACCGTCTTGCCCACGCCGGGGAGCAGCACCGCTATCAGCAGGACATACACCAGCACCAGCAGCAGCAGACCTGCCTGCTCCCAGTAGGCCAGACGCAGGGAATACAGGGCCCAGGCGGCCACCATCCCCAGCGCCACGAAGACCACCTGCCGCTGCAGAAAATAGAAGGGCTCGGCCATGCCAACGGAGGCAGATGCCACCATGACCAACCCAAGCGACAGCAGGGCCAGCACCACCAGGGCCAGACCCACGTCGACCCGCTGGTGAATCTCCACCGTCAGGCGGGTGCCCACATCGCGGCTTGCCTGGAGATCCAGCATCTTCATGACACCAGCCTCCGCACCGCCGCCTCAAAGACCTCGCCGCGGTGCTCGTAACCCCGGAACATGTCGAAGCTGGCACAGGCCGGCGAGAGCAGCACGCTGTCCTTGCGGCGCGCCAGACGCGCCGCCTCATCGACGGCCTGATCCAGGTCACGGGCCCGCACTACCGGCACCACGCCCCCCAGGGCCTGTTCGATGACACCGGCATCCTGCCCCAGAAGCACCACTGCCCGGGCCTTTTGCTGGGCCACCTGGCGCAGCGGGGTGAAATCCTGGCCCTTGCCCTGACCACCGGCGATCAGCACCACACGGCCGGGCAGCCCCGTCAGGGCCGCCAGCGTGGAGCCCAGGTTGGTCCCCTTGGAATCGTTGTACCAGTTCACGCCCCGGTAGGTGGTCAGCCACTGGCAGCGATGGGGCAAACCCGTGAAATCCCCCAGAGCCACGATACTGGTCTCCAGCGGGAGACCGATGGCGTCGGCCAGGGCCAGGGCCGCCAGGGCATTGGCGATGTTGTGGCTACCGGCCAGCCGAAGGGTGGATTCCGCCACCAGGGTCTGCTCCCCCCGGGACAGCCAGTGCACGCCACTGCGGGCATGCAGACCGAACTGCCCCTTTTGCGGGGCGTCCAGACCGAAACTCACCGGGGTCACCTCCGGTTGCATGGCGCTGACCACCGGGTCGTCCCGGTTGATCACCGCGGCCCGGGCCCGCTGGTAGATCCGGGCCTTGGCCTGGGCATAGTCGGTGAGGTCGCGGTAACGATCCAGGTGGTCTGCCGAGACATTGAGCACCACTGCCGCGGCACAGGCCAGGGAATAGGTGGTCTCCAGCTGAAAACTGGACAACTCCAGGACATAAAGGTCCGGCTCCGGGTCGCTGAGCAGATCCAGGGCCGGCGGGCCCAGGTTGCCACCCACAGCCACTCGGCGACCGGTGGCACGGGCCATTTCCCCCAGCAGGGTGGTCACGGTGCTCTTGCCGTTGGAGCCGGTGATGGCCACTACCGGAGCCGTGGCGGCCTGGGCGAACAGTTCGATATCTCCCTCCACCCGGGCCCCCGCCGCCACGGCGGCACGCACCGCAGGTTCCTGCACACTGACGCCGGGGCTCACCACCAGTCGATCGAAACCCGCGAACAGTTCGGGATCAAAGGGGCCGCAGTGCAGGGAAACCTCCGGAGCCAGGACCCTGAGGGCTTCGGCACCAGGCGGAGTCTCGCGGGAGTCGGCCACGCAGAAGGGCTCGCCGCGGGCGGTCAGATGCCGCGCCACGGAAAGCCCTGTGCTGCCCAGTCCCACGATCAAGGTATTCATATCCGTCGTCACATCCACACCGCTGTCAGCGGATCTTGAGGGTGGCCAGACCAATGAGCACGAGCACCACGGTGATGATCCAGAAACGGACAATCACCCTGGGCTCCGGCCAACCCTTGAGTTCAAAATGATGATGCAGCGGCGCCATCCGGAAGATGCGCCGCCCCGTCAGCTTGTAGGAGACCACCTGCAGGATCACCGACAGGGTCTCCACCACGAATACACCGCCCATGATCACCAGCACGACCTCCTGGCGGGTGGTCACCGCCAGCACACCCAGGGCCGCCCCCAGGGCCAGGGCACCCACATCGCCCATGAAGACCTGCGCCGGATAGGCGTTGAACCACAGAAAGCCCATGCCGGCCCCCACCAGAGCGGCCGAAAAGACCACCAGATCCCCCACGCCCGGCACGTAGGGAATGCCCAGGTAATCGGCGAAGATGGCATGGCCGGAGACATAGGCAAACACGCCCAGGGCGCCGGCCACCAGCACACAGGGCATGATGGCCAGGCCGTCGAGACCATCGGTGAGGTTCACCGCGTTGCTCGAGCCCACGATCACCAGCCAGGTGAGGGGGATGAACCAAAGGCCCAGATCGATGGCCACGTCCTTGAAGACAGGCATGATCAGGGTGGTCTCGATGGGGGTCTGCGCCGTGTAGAAGAGCAGGAACGCCGTGGCAAAGGCCACGACTGACTGCCAGAAGAATTTCTTGCGGGCCGACAGGCCCTGGCTGTTGCCGTAACGAAGCTTCAAGTAATCGTCAATCCCGCCGATTAATCCAAACAGGAGGGTGACGATGAGCACGATCCAGACAAATCGATTCCCCAGATCGCTCCACAGCAGGGTACTGACGGCCACCGCCACCAGGATCAATGCCCCCCCCATGGTGGGCGTGCCTGCCTTGCCCAGGTGGGTCTGGGGGCCATCGTCACGAATATGCTGGCCAATCTTGTACAGGGTCAGGCGCTTGATCATGGTGGGGCCCACCCAGAAGGCGATCAGCAGCGCCGTGAGCACACCCAGGATGGCGCGCAGGGTCAGGTACTGGAAGACGCTCAGTGCCGTGTAGTACTGGCTGAGATACTCAAACAGAATGAGCAGCATGCTCTTGACTCTCCGATTGTTCCTGTTGCCGCTCATCCGGCGTGATCAATGCTTCCACCACTCGCTCCATGCGTTGCCCCCGCGACCCCTTGACCAGCAGGGTTCCGTTCTTGTGCAAGGGGTTTTCAAGGGCAAGGATCAGGGCCTCCTGATCCTTGAAATGAAGGGCACCTTCCCCAAAGCCTTCCACCGCGTGCCGACACAGCGGCCCCACCGCCAGCAGTTGGTCCACCCCCCGGGCAGCGGCATATTCACCCGTCTGCCGGTGCAGGGCCGGACCATCGTCTCCCAATTCCCCCATGTCGCCGAGCACCAGGATCCGCGGCCCCGGCTCGTCCAGCAGCATGTCCACGGCGGCTCGCGTGGAGGCGGGATTGGCGTTGTAACTGTCATCGATGATGTTCAGGCCATCGGGTCCTGTGCGCCGCATCAGGCGACCGGGCACCGGGGCCAACGAACTCAGCCCGGCGGCAATGGTGTCAAGGCCAAGGCCCAGGGCCAGGGAGGCAGCGGCCGCCGCAGCCGCGTTGAGGCGGTTATGGGCCCCCGGCAGCGCCAGGTTCACGGGCAGGCACACGCCTTCATGACGAATCCATGCACCGCCATCGCCCCCCTGCCCCACCTGTACCTGTGCCCCTTCACCGGTGCCGAACAGCAGTGTGCGACGCCCCGTATTCAGGCCTTCCCAGAACGGCGCATAGGGATCATCGGCATTGATCACCGCCACCCCGTCGGGGCCCAGTCCCTGGAAGATCTCGCCCTTGGCCCGTGCCACCCCATCCAGACTCCCGAAGCCCTCCAGGTGTGCGGGGCCGGCATTGGTGATCAGCGCCACCTGAGGCCCCGCCAGGGACGTGAGATTCGCGATCTCCCCGGCATGATTGGCCCCCATCTCGATCACCGCAAACCGATGCTCCGTGGACAGACCCAGCAAGGTCAGGGGCACGCCGATATCGTTGTTCAGGTTGCCACGGGTGGCCAGGGTATTCCCCGCCTGCTGCAGGATGGCGGCCAGCATCTCCTTGACGGTGGTCTTGCCATTACTGCCGGTCAGGCCCACCACCCGGGCCGGGCAGCGACGACGCCAGCCCGCGGCCAGGGCGCCCAGGGCCTGACGGGTATCCTTCACCAGGATCCGGGGATGCCCGGATGCCACGGGACGACTCACCATCACGGCAGCGGCCGGCAGGTGGGCATCAATGAACTCGTGGGCATCAAAACGTGGCCCCTGCAAGGCCACGAACAGCGACCCTTCCGATACCTGGCGGGTATCCGTGGACACACCCGTCACGGTGACATCCTCGCCCCCTGGGGTGCCGTGACACAGGGCCGCCGCCTCCTGAAGGGAGAGCCGCATCATGCGCCACCTCCGGTCAGGGCCAGCGCCAGTTGCCGGTCGCTGAAGGGCCGAACCTCGGTACCCACCGTCTGCCCGGTTTCGTGGCCCTTGCCGGCAATCAGCACCATGTCCCCGGACCCCGCCTGCATGAAGGCATGGCGGATGGCCGCATCCCGGTCCGCCTCGATGCGCGCGGCATCTGCGCGCGCGAAACCCCGGCTCACCTCCTCGATGATGGCCATGGGGTCCTCCCGTCGCGGGTTATCGCTGGTGAGGATCACATGATCCGCATGCCGTTCGGCGGCCCTGGCCATCAGCGGACGCTTGCCCCGGTCCCGGTTTCCGCCGCAGCCGAACACGCACCACAGCCGACCGGCGCAATGGTCCCGGGCCGCCTGCAGGGCCTGGGCCAGGGCCTCGGGGGTGTGAGCGTAGTCCACCACCAGGGTCGGCCCCCGGCTGCCCCGGAAACATTCCATGCGCCCGGGGATCACCGGACTGCGCGACAGGCGTTCCAGGGCATCGGAGAGGGTCACGTCCAGGGTGAGCAATGCGCCCAGGGCAGCGAGCAGGTTCAGCACGTTGAACCGGCCCAGCAAACGGGTTTCCAGTTCGCCGTCACCCCAGGGGGTATGCACCCGGCAACGCACGCCCTCGGGCCCAAAGTGCAGATCCGAGGCATGCAGGTGATCACGTCCACCCGGATCGGCCCGCAGACCATAGCCGAGTATCTGCACATGATCTTCAATGCGACCGACCAGCATCTGGCCGAAGGGATCATCCAGGTTGAGAACCGCCGTCTTCAGGCCCGGCCATTCGAACAGCCTGGCCTTGGCCTCGCCGTACGCGGTGGCGGTGACGTGGTAGTCCAGGTGATCGTGGCCCAGGTTGGTCAGGATCGCCAGGTCAAAGTCCACGCCCGCCACCCGGGACTGGGCCAGGGCATGGGAGGAGACCTCCATCACCACCTGGCGAACACCCTGGGCGCCCATCTCGGCCAGGCGTCGATGCAGGGTGACCGGGTCGGGTGTGGTCAGCCCCGGATCCCGCAACTCGCCCCATCGGCCACAGCCCAGGGTCCCCAGGACTCCACAGGGGGCGCTCTCGCTATCCAGCGCGGCCGCCAGGATCTGCGATACCGAGGTCTTGCCATCCGTGCCGGTCACCCCGACCACCTTCATGGATCGACTGGGATGACCATGAAAACGCGCTGCCACCTGCCCCAGATACCGGCGAAGGTCCGGCGCCTCGATGTAAGGGACCTCTTCTCCCAGGCCAGGAGGACTGACCCCCTTGAGGGGTTCCCAGACCACGGCCGCCACGCCCCGACGCACGGCCTCGCTGGCATGCGTCAGACCATGATGATCATGGCCGGCCAGGGCAAAAAAGACTTCGCCGGGTTGAGCCCGGCGACTGTCAAGACACAGGCCGCTGATCTCTCGATCCCGTTCCACGGGCACGCTCACATGCGGACTCAGAAGGTCCGACAGGCGCCAGGCTTGAGTGGAGGAGCGGCGCGCGTTCATGCGGGATTGTCCTGACCGGGGCCGGAGACTGAGCGCAACGCGGGCAGATCGTCCGGCGGGATGTCCATCAGACGCAGGGCGCCACGCATGACATTGGAAAAGACAGGTGCCGCCACCTGCCCGCCGTAATACTGATCACCGCTGGGCTCGTCCACCATCACCACCATCACTAGGCGGGGATTGCTGGCTGGCGCCATGCCGGCGAACAGGGACAGATACCGCCGCTCGGTGTAACCGCCGGCACCGGACTTGCGCACGGTCCCGGTCTTGCCCGCCACCCGATAGCCTTCCACGCGGGCCCGTACCCCCGTGCCACCCGGTGCCACCGAGGCCTCCAGCATGTCCACCAGGGTGCGGGCCGTGCTGGCATGCATGACCTGCTCTCCAGGCCGGACTTCCTGAGATTGCACGAAGCGGGGCGCAGGCATCACTCCATCATTGGCGATGGCAGCATAGGCCTGGGCCAGTTGCAGCATGGACACGGACACACCGTAGCCAAAGGCCAGAGTGGCACGATCCACTTCCCGCCAGTAGAGAAAATCACGCAGGGTGCCACCGGCCTCCCCGGGAAAACCGCTGCCAGTGGTCCGACCGAAGCCCACCTGGTAGAAGGTTTCCCACAACGCCTGTGGCTCGATGGCCATGGCCAGCTTGCTGGCGCCCACATTGGAGGACTTGACCAGCAGGGTGGACAGATCAATCAGACCATAATTGCGGATATCGCGAATGGTGTGCCGTCCCACGCGCAGGGTGCCCGGGCTGGTTTCCAGCAGGGATTCCGGCTGAAACTGGCCCGACTCCAGGGCAGCGGCCACGGTAAAGGGCTTGATGGTGGAGCCGGGCTCAATCAAATCCGTCACGGCCCGGTTGCGAAACCGGTCCCCCTGGAGGGTTTCACGGTTATTGGGGTTGTAGGAGGGCTGATTGACCATGGCAAGCACATCGCCGTTCTGGGCGTCGAGGATCACAGCTGATCCCGCCCTCGCGCCGTGGGTACGGACCGCCGCCTTGAGCTCCCGATAAGCCAGGTATTGCAGACGCTGATCGATGGTGAGGTGAAGATCCTGACCATGGCTTGCGGGCCGGATGTTTTCCACGTCCCGGATCACCCGCCCAAGGCGATCACGGAGCACCCGCTTGGCCCCCGGCTCGCCCGTCAGCCAGGCGTTGTACCCCAGTTCGATGCCCTCCTGGCCCTGATCGTCGATATTGGTGAAGCCCAGTACGTGGGAAGCCACCTCACCCATGGGGTAATAGCGGCGGTATTCACGCTGCAGCGCCACGCCCGGCACGCCCAGCGCGGACACGCGCGCCCCCACCTCGGGGGTGACGTGGCGGCGCAGGAAGACGAATTCACGCCCGGTCCTATCCGACACCCGTCGATAAAGGGCGGTCGGATCCACGCCCAGCACCTGGGCCACCTCATGCAGGCGCTGTGGTTCTTCCAGGACCTCCTGAGGATTGGCCCAGACGGTATCCACGGGTGTACTCACCGCCATGGGCTCGCCCTGGCGGTCCATGATCATGCCCCGGTGTGCCGGCAGGGCGACCACGCGCAAGTGTCGCGCATCACCTTCACCACGCAGGAAGTCCTGCTGCACCACCTGCAGGTCCACGCCCCGGGCGAGCACGGCTGAAAAGGCGAGCACAAGGGCGCCCAGCACCACCAGGCGCCGCCAGCGGGATACTACCCCTGTGGTTTCTCCTTTCATCGTCACTCCAGCAGGATCACGGTGGTGCGGCTACCGGGCAGACGCATGTCCAGCCGCTGACTCGCCGCGTCCTCGATCCGGCCATGGGTGGCCCAGGTACTCTGCTCCAACTGCAACTGCCCCCACTCGATATTCAGTTCGTCCCTCAGGTTCACTTCCCTTTGCAGTTCCATGAACAGCAGGCGGCTCTGGTGCTTGCTGTGGATCACGGCCAGGGCACTGGCCATGACTGCCACGAACAGCACCCCGATCCCGGCCAGTTGCCAATTCACGACAGGCGCTCGGCAACGCGCAGTACGGCACTGCGGGCGCGTGGATTGACGGCCAGTTCGGCCTCACCGGACCGCTGAGCCTTGCCCACGTGACGCAAGGTGCGGCCTGGCGGCAGATCACGTACCGGCAAGCCACGGGGCACGGGCTCCCCCTCCACCTGACGACGGATGAAGCGCTTGACCCGCCGATCCTCCAGGGAATGAAAACTGATCACCGCCAGGCGCCCGCCGGGTGCCAGCACCTGGGGAACCTGGGCCAGACACGCATCCAGGGATTCCAGCTCCTGGTTCACATGCAGCCGAATGGCCTGAAAACTGCGCGTCGCCGGGTGCTTGTGACGCTCGTGCCGCGGCACGGCCTCGCTGATCAATTCCGCCAGGCGCCCGGTGCGTTCCACAGGCGCCTCCTCACGGGCCTCCACCAGGCGCCGTGCGATACGCCGGGCGAAGCGCTCCTCGCCCAGTTCCCGCAGGACCCTGACGATTTCACCTTCCTCGGCACGCGCCACCCATTGGGCTGCGGATTCACCCCGGTCCGGGTCCATGCGCATGTCCAGAGGGCCATCATTCATGAAGCTGAAACCCCTTGTTGCATCATCCAGTTGGGGTGAAGAGACCCCCAGATCCAGGAGCAATCCCTGCACGTGGCCCATGACGCCACACCCCTCCAGCAGACCGGACAGATCGGCGAATGAACCGCGCAGGAACTGAAAGCGTGGCTCGGCACCGAAACGCCGGCTGGCCACCGCCTGCGCCTGCGGATCCTGATCCAGGGCGATCAGACGCCCCCGCGGCCCCAGGCAGTCGAGGATGGCCGCACTATGACCGCCGCGCCCGAAGGTGGCGTCCACATAGATGCCATCTTCCTGCACCGCAAGCCCCGCCAGGGCCTCTTCCAGCAATACCGGTCGATGCGTGTCGGGGGCAGATGCCCCCCCATCAGAGGACGAGGGACTCAAGGGTCGAGCTGGGATCACCATCTTCATCTTCTTCCTGCAACCAGGCATCCCGGCTACGTGTCCAGGCATCCTCGTCCCATAATTCGAATTTCTTGCCTTGCCCCACCAGCACGGCCCGTTTATCCAGACCGGCATAGTCGCGCAAGGGCGTTGGAAGCAGGATGCGCCCCTGCCCGTCCAGCTCGCACTCGGTGGCATGACCGACGAGCAGACGCTGCATGCGGCGCGTCTTGCGATCCATATTGGGGCGGGAGACGAGGGCCTCTTCGATCCGCTCCCACACGGGCAGCGGATACACCAAGAGGCAGCCATCGCGATCAATGGTGATCACCAGACGACCCTGACAGGACTCCATCAGGCGGTCGCGATACCGTGCTGGCATCGCCATGCGCCCCTTGGCATCCAGATTCAGGTTGGTGATACCTCTAAACACGACAGCCCGGGCCCTCTGTATCGCCACCGGCAGGGGTGGCGATGGAGTCACGGGAACACAACGGTCGATGCTCGAAAGCACGACCCGATACCACCCATCCCCACGTTTCCCCACTTTTCTACACTATAGGTAGGGCCTCGCTGGGGTGTCAAGGGAAAAGCCGGAAGCGGCCCTGAAGATTTATACTTACGTCACAAATACTTACAAAAACCTTCACAGGTGGGTTAACGGATCTCGAAGCCTGCAGGAAGGGTTTCAAGAATAGTCAGCTGGTTGCGGAACACTTCTGAAAAAAGAATACGAAAAAGGCTCCATGAGCTTGGCTCACCGAGCTTTTTTCCCAACAAGGGGCGGCGGGGAAAAGTGGGGGCCAGAAGGCCCCCGGAGGGGAAATAAGGAGGAGTCGGCCGGTAAGCCGGGTTCTGTCGTGGACAATCATTCCTCTGGGGCGCGCGTCACCACGCGCCTCTAGCAGCCTACCCGGGTGCAGTGCGGGCCACACCAATGCACCCCTATTTGGCCTTGCTCCGGACGGGGTTTACCCTGCCGCGGCGTGTTGCCACCCGCGCGGTGCGCTCTTACCGCACCTTTTCAACCTTACCTGTGTCCGTGCCCGAAGGCCGCGGACCATCGGCGGTGTATTTTCTGTGGCACTTTCCGTCGGCTCGCGCCGCCCAGGCGTTACCTGGCGCCCTGCCCTGTGGAGCCCGGACTTTCCTCTGCGGCGTGGGGTCCGCAGCGACTGTCTGGCCAACTCCAGGGATCATCATACTGTAAATTTGGATAGTTTCAAGAGTGGCCGCCACCCTTTTTCACTCACCGCCGGCGGTCCCCCGGGGCAACCGGCGTCACCCCTGCCCCTTGAGCGCCAATGCCTGCTGATACAGGTCATTCTTGGGGGCCCCGGTGATCTGCGACGCCAGTTTCGCCGCCTGCTTCACGGGCATCTGCGCCAGACACAGCTCCAGCACCCGGATCGACTCGGCCGCCAGGGCATCCCTGGGGGCGTCGGGAGCCCCGGACACCAGCACCACGAACTCCCCTCGAGCATGATTGGGGTCGCTGGACACCCAGGCGCACAGATCTTCCAGGCTCCCTCCCTGGATCTGCTCGAAGGTCTTCGTCAGCTCCCTGGCCACCACCGCCTGACGCTCTCCCCCCAGGGTGTGGGCCATATCCTCCAGGCTGGCCTGAATGCGATGACTGGATTCGTAGAAGATGAGCGTGCCGGAAACGGCTACCAGGGCCTCCAGGCGGTGGCGGCGCGCCTGAGCCCGGGCAGGGAGAAAACCCTCGAACCAGAAACGGTCGGAGGGCAGGCCACTGACGGACAGGGCCGCAATCAGGGCGGCAGGACCGGGGATGGGCGCCACCCGGATGCCGGCGGCACGGGCGGCCGCCACCAGCCGAAAGCCCGGATCGCTGATCAGCGGGGTGCCGGCATCGCTGACCAGGGCCAGGGATTCTCCCTGTCTGAGCCGCTGGATCAGGGCCGGTACCTGTCGGTCCTCGTTATGCTCGTGCAGGCTCACACGAGGTGTCTGGACCCCATAATGGGTGAGCAGCCCGGCCGTGTGGCGAGTATCCTCGGCTGCGATCAGGTCGACACCGGCGAGCACCTGCACGGCGCGCGGGGACAGATCACCCAGATTCCCGATGGGCGTGGCCACCACATGCAGCACCCCACCCTCAATTGACACACTGCACCTCGGCCAAGATACTGACATTCCCATGAAAACAATACGTCAGTCTAACCCGGTACAAGCCCGCCGGGAAGGCTCGGCCACCCGCCCAATGCGACCCTGTGGATCACTGATGGACAGACAACACCACGCCGGCCAGCCCCTCCATGGAAACACCCACCGGGCAAGCCCCCCCTGGCGCGGCGCACGCACCGTGGCAGCCCTGCTGGTGATCACGCTGCTGATCTCTGCCTGCGCCGGCATCCCCCGCCCCATGGACGACGCCGAAGAGCGCCTGGCGCAGGCGCAGGCCCTGGAAGAGGCCCAGGAGTACCAGCAAGCGGCGGACCTCTACCTGGAGATCGCCCAGGGCCTGAGGGCCACACCCCGTGCGCGCGTGCAACTGGAGGCCCTGGAGATCCTCACCCGGGAGGACGCCACCCCGGCCCAGCGGGACCGCGCCGGGCAGTTACTGGAGGAAATCGACCGAGGCCGCCTGGAAGGCGACGAGCCCGCGCGCCTGGACATCCTGTCGGCACGACTGGCATTGCTGGAGGACGACCCCCGCGCCGCCCTGGAGAGGCTGCCGGAAGACCCCAGGGCCCTGCCCGACCGCCTGGCCCGCCAGGCCCTGGAAGTGGAGGCCCTTGCCCATGCAGCACAAGAGGACTGGATACGGGCAGTGGACGCCTGGGACGCCCTGGGTGCGCGCCAGCCCGATGCTGAACGGCGTCAGCAAACATTCGAACGACTCTGGGCCCTGACCCAGGAACGGGACCCGGACGCCCTGGAGGCCCTGCGGGACCGGGCCGACCGAGCGGCCACCCGGGGCTGGCTGGACCTGGGTTACGTAGCCCGGACCACGCCCCCCAGTCCGCGCGTTCTGGAGGATGCCCTGGATGACTGGCGTGAGCGGCACCAGGATCACCCGGCTGACCCGGTCTTCCTGGAACGCCTGCGAGAGCAATGGGCTGCCTACACACGGCACCCGGATCACGTGGCCGTGCTGCTGCCGCTCACCGGGCGCTTCGGATCCTCGGCCAATGCCATCCTTGAGGGCATCGTCGCCGCCTACTACGACACCCCCAGGGAAGAACGCACAACGCTTCGGGTGTACGACACGGGCGAGCAAGCCGACGCCAGCTGGACCCAGTACGAAAAGGCCGTGGAAGCCGGCGCCAGCCTGGTGATCGGCCCCCTGGAGCGCTCCGCTGTGAACCGCTTCGCGCGAGAATCCTCCTTGCCGGTGCCGGTGCTGGCGCTGAACCGGGCCGAGTCCCGGGACAGTTACCCGGATAATCTCTATCAATTCGGGCTGAACCCGGAGGATGAGGCCGTCCAGGCGGCAGAACGCGCGGTGCTGGACGGGCATCATGATGCGGTGGTGATGGTGCCCCGCACCGAACTGGGCGACCGCCTGCATCGGGCCTTTGAAGACCGTTACGAGGCCTTGGGTGGCCTGGTGCGCGATGTTCAGTTCTATGCCCCCGAGGCCACGGATTACAGCGACACGATCATCCAGGGGCTGCAGATCCGCGATACCCGCCCCACCCATCGACGCCGTTCATCGGATGGCGATCGGGCGGACCGTGGTTCTGATGAGCCCCGGTATCGCAGCGATGTGGACGTCATCTTCCTGTCCGGTGGCCCCCGTCAGGCCCGGTTGATCCGCCCGCAACTGCGCTACTACCAGGCCGGTGACCTGCCGGTGATCGCCACTTCGCATATCTACTCGGGGCAACCCGATGCCCGTGCCGATGCCGACCTCAACGGCATCGTCTTTGCCGACATCCCCTGGCTTCTGGATCAGGCCAACCCCCGTCCGGAACTGCGCGAGACCCTGAGCGACCAACTCTCGAGCACCTCACAGCAGTTGCCGCGACTGGTGGCCCTGGGCTTCGATGCCCTGCAGGTGAGCCCCATGGTGGAACGGCTGGCCCGCCACCGGGGTGAATATCACCAGGGCCTGACCGGGCGACTGCACATGGACGAGCAACGACGCATCATCCGCGAACTCAACTGGGCCCGTTTCATCGACGGGGAACCGCGGGTCATCGGCATTGGCGATGGGCTGATCAACCCGCTGGGCGACGAGGCATGGTGAACCGACGGGCCCAGGGGGACGTGGCCGAGGCCCGTGCGCGGGCCTATCTGGAATCCCGGGGCTTGCGGTTCATCCGTGCCCAGTTTCGCTGCAAGGTGGGCGAGATCGACCTGGTCATGGAGGACCGCGACAGCCTGGTGTTCGTTGAAGTCCGCCAGCGCCGATCAGCCCGCTATGGGGGCGCGGCGGCCAGCATCAACCACCGCAAGCAGCGACGCATCCTGCGCGCCGCAGCGTATTATCTGCAAATCCACGGCTGCCAGCGCCCGGCCCGTCTCGACGTGATCGCCATTGAGGCCGACAACCGCATCCAGTGGATACCCAATGCCTTTGAGGCGCAAGCCTGATCCAACCGAGCCCGTTCAATGAATCTGCAAGACATCATCCGCCAGACCTTTGCCGAAACCCTGGAAACCCATCAGGCAGCGGCCGACGCCCTGCCGCCCGCCATCGAACTGGCCGCCAACAACATGCTCGGTGCCCTTCTGGGCGGACACAAGGTACTGATCTGCGGTAACGGGGGATCGGCAGCGGATGCCCAGCATTTTGCCTCGGAGATGGTCAACCGGTTCGAACATGACCGGCCGGGCCTCCCGGCCATTGCCCTGACCACCGACACCTCCACCCTCACCTCCATCGCCAATGACGACGCCTTCGAGCAAATCTTCGCGCGCCAGGTTCGCGTGCTGGGCCAGGGGGGTGATGTGCTCGTGGCCATCTCCACCTCCGGGCGGTCACCCAATATCCTTGAAGCCATCCATGCAGCGCGGGAGCGCGATCTGCAGGTGATCGCCCTGACCGGACGGGATGGCGGCCCGCTGGCGGAATTGCTGACGGAGCGCGATGTGGAAATCCGCGTACCCTCCGAGCGAACGGCACGTATCCAGGAGGTGCACCTGGTGGTCATCCACTCCCTGTGCGATCTGATCGACCGGCAGTTGCTGGGCATCCGCCCATGACCGCCCCCGATCCGGAAAGACCCCTGTCAAAGGCGGCCATCAAGGCCCTCAAGGACGCAGTGGGGGCCGCCAATCTGCTGACCGAAGCGGCCGATCGCTGGCCCTACGGTGGCGACAACTCCCGCCTGCATGCCCCACCGCAAGCGGTGGCCTTCGCAACAGAGACGGACCAGATTCAAGCCCTGGTGGATGCCTGCCGAAGCCACTGGATCCCGCTGGTGACCCGCGGGCTTGGCACAGGCACCACGGGTGCCACCGTGCCCGATCAGGGAGGTGTGGTGCTCTCCCTGGAACGCATGAACCGCATTCTGGAAGTGGATCCGGACAACCGCATGATGGTGGTGGAGCCGGGCGTAACCAATCAGGCGGTACAGGACGCCGCCGCCAAACATGGCTTTTTCTGGCCCCCGGACCCCACCAGCGCCGCCTACTGCACCGTGGGTGGCAACCTCGCCTACAACTCGGCCGGCCCCCGGGCGGTGAAATACGGCACCCCCCGGGAAAACACCCTGGGCCTCACGGCCGTCACTGGTGCCGGCCGCCTGCTTCGCACGGGCGTTTATACCACCAAGGGCGTGGTGGGCTATGACCTCACCCGCCTGCTGATCGGCTCGGAGGGCACGCTTGGCATCATTACCCAGGCCACCCTGCGCCTCACCCCCCTGGCAGAGGGCAAGCGCACTCTGCAGGCTGTCTATGCCTCCATGGACGCTGCGGCCCGGGCCGTCTCCCGCATCATGGCCCACCCCGTGGTGCCCTGCGCCCTGGAGTTCATGGATGGCCGAGCCATCGAAATGATCCGCGACTATTCCCAGGCAAACCTGCCCAAAGCCGCGGGGGCGCTGCTGATGATCGAAGTGGACGGCCCCCTGGCAGGGCTGGACGAGGCCGCCCAAAGGGTCGCCGATGCGGCCCGTGGGGAGGGCAACCTGAGCGTGGCGCTGGCCAAATCCGAAAACGAGGTCAAGGCCCTGTGGGCCACCCGCAAGGCTCTCTCCCCTGCCCTGCGGCGCGTGGCACCCAAGAAGATCAACGAGGATGTGGTGGTGCCGGTCTCCCGCATCCCCGAGCTGATCCGGGGTCTGGAGTCCCTGGGCCGCAAGCACGACATCACCATCGTCTGCTTCGGTCATGCTGGCAATGGCAACATCCATGTGAATCTGCTGGTGGACCCGGACGATGCGCGCCAGATGAAGGCCGCAGCGGCCTGTCTGGACCAGGTGTTCACCCTGGTGCTGGAATTACGCGGCAGCATCTCCGGCGAGCACGGCGTGGGACTGGCCAAACGGGATTTCGTGGGCCGGGAGCTGGGCCCGGAGGTGCTGAGCCTGATGGAAGGCATCAAGGCCACCTTCGATCCAGCGGGCATCCTCAATCCGGGCAAGGGCGTGCCGCCCGCCCCACAGTAGCCCGCCACCGGACGTTTCGCCGCATACGCACGTGGGAGCGGCCCTCGGACGCGAAGGGTCTTTTCAAAACGAAGCCACAACAGCCTCCGAACCTCGGCGGGGCGGTATGCCTGGGAGCGGGTGTTCGCCGCATGGATGCGGCGGCCAAGCCTACAGGGATGTATTCACGGCGTCCCGCGGACAGGCATACCGCCCCGCCGAGGTTCACTCCGCTGCCAACCGAGGGGGTTGGTGCGCGGGCTCTGACCCTTCGCGGCCGAGGGCCGCTCCCACATCCAGACTCACACAGGGCGGTGAGGGCCTACTTGACCACCCTAAGGCTCGGACCCTTCTTCTGTGTGCCGGAATCGCCACTGCCGGGGCCGTCATCGTCCCCTTCCGGCGGTGGATCGTCCCCATCGCCGGGCTCGGCGAACATCATGCCCTGGCCGTTCTCACGCGTGTAGATGGCCAGCACCCGATCAACGGGGATGATCACGTTCATGGGGCGCCCACCAAAGCGGGCACTGAAGGTGACCTCTTCATTGCCGATGTTCAGCGCGCTGACCGCCATGGGCGCCACGTTCAGCACGATGCGCCCGGCCTCCACATACTCACGCGGCACCACCACTTCCGGCGCCGCATCCACCAGCAAGTGGGGCGTCATGTCATTGTCGGCGATCCATTCGTAGATGGCTCGAATCAGGTAGGGACGACTGGAAGTCATGGTAGGGCTCAAACTGGGCTGCTCTTGCTGACGTGGGTCGCAGGGCGCCTGCGCGGTGCCCGGTAACGGAAACGCACCCCGCCCGAGGCCCTGTGATCAGTGCATTTCCTTTTCTGCCTCGGTGAGGCTGTGCTGAAAGGCCTCGCGTGCAAACACGCGGCGAGTATAGTCCCGCATGGGCTTTGGCAGCTTGTCCATGGGGATTCCCAGGGTGGGCAAGCGCCACAGCACCGGTGCCACCGCAGCATCCACCAGGCTGAATTCATCACTGAGAAAATAGGGTTTGATGGCGAAGATCTCGCTTGAGGACACAAGGCTCTCCAGCAGGATCTTGCGCGCGCGATTGGCTGATGCCTTGTCAGTGGCCGCCTCCAGATTCTCCACACCCCGATACCAGTCCTGCTCGATGCGATACAGGGCCAGCCGGGCCGTGGCGCGGGAAACCGGGTCCACCGGCATCAGCGGTGGATGAGGAAATCGCTCATCCAGATATTCTTGTATGACCTGCGTACCGTACAAAACCAGGTCCCGGTCCACAAGGGTGGGTACGGAATTGTAGGGATTCAGATGGGACAGGTCTTCGGGTCTGGATTCCGGATCGATATGGGTGATATCGACGGTGATGTCCTTTTCAGCCAGCACAACCCTCACCGCGTGACAACGCGGACAGGCAGGTGCTGAAAAGAGCGTCATGACGGATCTACGGTTGGCGACTAACGCCATGGAGGCTCTCCAAAAGGCAGGCCGCGCCATGCGCGACCGCCAAACACGGGGGGCTTCCCTGCCCCGGGCTAACGATGACGATCAATGAACGTCGCGCCAGTATTCCTTCTTCAGCAAGTAGGCCAGGATGGTGAACAGGATCAGGAACCCGATCACATACATGCCCATGGCTTCGCGCTCCATCCGGATCGGTTCGGCCACGTAGGTCATGAAGGCAGTGATGTCACGGACCACTTCATCGTATTCCTCGGCGGACATCTTGCCTTCTTCCACCAGCTCCAGCTTGATCTGACCGTCCTCACCCACATTCTTCTGCCAGCCCTGAAGCTCCCACAGGACATGGGGCATACCCATGGCCTCGAAGGTGGCGTTGTTCACGCCCAGCGGGCGAGAATCATCCAGGTAGAAGTTGCGCAGCACGGTATAGATCCAGTCCGGGCTGTTGGCACGGGCGGTGAGGGTCAGATCCGGCGCGGGCTGCGCGAACCATTCCTCGGCGTCGTCCGCACGCATGGCGATCTTGATCAATTCGCCCACACCCGTGGGATCACCCGAGGCATCCCGGGTGTGGATGAACATCTCCTCCACCTGCTCGTTAGTGAGGCCCAGATCCTGACCGATACGGTTGTAACGCGCATGCTCCAGGGAATGGCAACCGATGCAGTACTGGAAGAAGTACTCGGCACCACGCTGAATGGACGCAGTATCGCTCAGGTCGATATTGGCCCGATCCAGGGAGCCGGACGGACCGGCCGCCAGGGCCGGACCCGCCGGCACCAGGCAGGCCACTACAAATGCTAATGTCGCAAATTTTTTCATCACGAAGTCACCCTCGCCGGAACCGGCTTTTCCTCGTTGAAGCTCGTGTACAGGGGTGCCAGCAGGCAGATCATCAGATACGCCGTGGGCAGCAACCACCAGGTCATGGCCATGGTCGCATCGGCGCCACCTTCGACCCGCAGGAAATCCCAGTAGGTGTAACCCGCCACGATCACCAGGAAGGAAGCCCAACTGAACGTGAAGGACCGAGGCTTGCTATGGAACCAGATCACGAAGAAGAACGCGCAGTAGATCGTGGTCAGACGCAGGTTCAACTCCGAGTAGAACGGTTCCACCGCCTGCATGCCAAGCCAACCCAGGATGATGAACGCAATGGCGAACACGATCAGGTTGAACTTGTGGATGGCGCTACGATAGCGCACGGAGTTGATCGGGTTCCGATCCAGCCAGGGCAGGAAGAACAGAATCAGCACCGCACCGAACATCAGCAGCACACCGAGGAACGGATCCGGCACCACCCGCAGGATGGAGTAGAAGGTACCGAAATACCAAACAGGGTGGATCAGTTCCGGGGTCACCATCGGATCGGCCGGCTCGAAGTTGGCCTTCTCGATGAAGTAGCCCCCGGCTTCCGGCGCGAAGAACACCACGCCGAAGAACAGGATCAGGAAGACCCCGAAGCCGATCATGTCCTTGACGGTGTAGTAGGGATGGAACGGGATGCCGTCCAGCGGAACGCCGTCGTCACCCTTGAACTTCTTGATGTCCACGCCGTCCGGGTTATTGGAACCCACGGCATGCAGCGCCACGATGTGGGCAAACACCAGCATGATCAGCACCAGCGGCAGAGCAGCCACGTGCAGGGCAAAGAACCGGGTCAGCGTCGCATCGGAGATCAGGAAGTCGCCGCGGATCCAGGTCACCAGTTCAGGGCCGATGAACGGAATGGTCGCAAACAGGTTCACGATCACCTGCGCACCCCAGTAGGACATCTGACCCCAGGGCAGCATGTAACCGGCAAACGCTTCGGCCATGAGCACCAGGTAAATGGCCACACCGATCACCCACACCAGCTCACGCGGCTTCTTGTAGGAGCCGTAGAGCAGCGCCCGGAACATGTGCAGATAGACCACGATGAAGAAGGCTGACGCCCCCGTGGTGTGCATGTAGCGGATGAGCCAGCCCCATTCCACGTCACGCATGATGTACTCGACGGAGGCGAACGCCAGTTCGGCATCCGGCTTGTAGAACATGGTCAGGAAGATGCCCGACACGATCTGGATGGCCAGTACCAGCATGGCCAGGGAGCCGAAGTAATACCAGAAGTTGAAGTTCTTCGGCGCGTAGTATTGCGCCAGGTGCTCATTCCAGGTCTTGGTGAGCGGATACCTGGCGTCGACCCATTCTAGAAGAGCTCTCATAATGCGACTCCTTCCTCGTCCTCGCCGATGACGAGCAGCGTTTCCGACTCAAACTTGTGCACGGGTACCACCAGGTTGGTGGGCGCGGGCATGTTGCGCCATACGCGCCCGGCCAGATCGAAGCGCGAGCCGTGGCAGGCACAGAAATAGCCACCCGTCCAGTTATCCCCCAGATCAGAGGGTGCCAGCTCAGGACGATAACTCGGTGAGCAACCCAGGTGGGTGCAGATGCCGACCAGCACGGAGTATTCCGGCTTTCTGGAGCGGGTCTCGTTTTGCGCATAGGCGGGCTGCTGCGACTCCACCTGGGAGTCCGGATCCACCAGGCGCGCCCGGTTTTCCGGTAGCAGATCCAGCATTTCCGGCGTGCGATGGGTGATCCACACAGGCTGGCCGCGCCACTCGACACGGACCAACTGCCCAGGTTCCACCCCGCTCACGTCGAATTCCACCGGAGCACCCGCCGCCTGGGCACGCGCACTGGGGGACCACGACGCCAGATGCGCATAGCCTACCGCTGCAACCCCGGCCCCGCCGACCACGCTGGTCGCCGCTACCAGGAATCGCCGTCGATTCTGGTTCACGTCTTCATAAGACATTAATTAAGATCTCCCGTTGAGTTCCAACAAAAAGCCGCTGGCCGCTGGGCGCCCGGCATCGGCCGAGCGCATGGAAAGACGCTCGCCTACCACTAAAACCCCTCGACCCACCGGGGCACTCAAAACGCGGTAGCATTCCCGAAGACGCTCCACAGGTCAAGAGAAAACTCGTGCCGAATCCGCAATACATTGATTTAAATAGGGTTATCAATATCTATAAATTCATGCGAAAGTGCTAATGTTTGTGCCAGGTACTCACCCAGCGCCTTCGGGCCATAACGTTCGGTGGCATGGTGCCCCGCCGCAAAAAAGTGGATACCCTCCTCGCGCGCCACATGCACGGTCTGCTCGGAGACCTCACCGGTAATGAAGGCATCCAGCCCCAGGGCCACGGCCTGCTCGATCATTCCCTGGGCACCGCCGGTGCACCAACCCACACGCTGGATGGACTCCCGACCTGATGCAATCCACAAGGGTTCACGCTGCAGGCGCCGGGCGATGCGATCCTTCAATTCCTGCCCTGATATGACCTGCTGCGGACGACCAAAGTTGCCCACGCCGTCGGGGCGCATGGGGCCCTCCACCTGAAACTCCAGCAACCGCGCCAGTTGGGCGTTGTTGCCCAGTTCCGGATGGGCATCCAGAGGCAGATGATAGGCCAGCAGATTGATGTCGTGGGCCAGCAGCAGGCGCAAGCGCTCCCGCTTCATGCCCGTAACGCGGGCATCCTCACCTTTCCAGAAATACCCATGATGCACCAGCAGGGCATCGGCCCCATGCTGGATCGCCGCTTCGATCAGGGCGCGACTGGCAGTGACGCCGGTGACCAGCCGCCCCACGTGGGGCCGACCCTGTACCTGCAACCCATTGGGGCTGTAGTCGGTAAAGGCACTCACGTTGAGCAGGTCATCGACGTGACTCACCAGATCCTGGATGGCAACCATGGGGGACCTCCGTAATGGGCAGTGCTTCAAACTGCGTATATAAGCATTGTGTTATTGTAGCGGCATGACCCGAATCAGTCCCTTCCTGCTCCAGGTGGTTGGCGTCGGCGTGGCCGTGGCCGTCCTCATGCTGCTGTTCTTCCCCGACCTGCTGCGGCAACCGCAGCCGCGGGTGGAAGTGCTGCAGAGCGACCGGCCTGCGCCGCTCGCCATTGGAGAGGGGCCTGTCTCCTACGCCAACGCGGTGGACCGGGCCACCCCTGCAGTGGTGAACATCCACACACGCAAGACGGTGGTGCAACGCAGTCATCCCTTCATGGATGACCCGGTGTTTCGTCAGTTCTTCGGTGATCGCTTCGACACACCGCAACGCCGCACCCAGACCAGCCTGGGTTCCGGCGTGATCATCAGCCCACAAGGGTACATCCTCACCAACAACCATGTCATTGAGGGCGCCGACGAGATCGAGACCATGCTCGCCGATGGGCGCAACCTGCCGGCCCAGGTGGTGGGCACGGATCCGGAGACGGACCTGGCCGTGCTGCGCATCGAATCCGGTGAAGGCCCCTTGCCCAGCATTGTGGTGGGGGACTCGCGGCACCTGCGTGTGGGGGATGTGGTGCTGGCCATCGGCAACCCCTTTGGCGTGGGGCAGACCGTGACCCAGGGGATTGTCAGCGCCACCGGTCGCAGTCGACTGGGCATCAATACCTACGAGGATTTCATTCAGACCGACGCTGCCATCAATCCTGGCAACTCAGGCGGCGCCCTGGTCAACGCCCATGGCGAACTGGTGGGCGTGAACACCGCCATCTTCACCCGCTCGGGGGGTTCACAGGGCATCGGTTTTGCCATCCCTGTGGATCTGGCTCGGGACGTGATGACCCAGATCATCGAGCAGGGTGCCGTGGTGCGCGGCTGGCTGGGCATCGAGGTTCAGGAGATCACGCCGCAACTGGCCCAGTCCTTCGGTCTCGCGGACAGCCGGGGCATCCTCATCGCCGGCGTGCTGGGCACCGGACCGGCGGCCCGGGCCGGTATCCGCCCTGGAGACATCTTCACCCATATCGATGGCGACCGCATCAACGATGCCCAGGACGCCCTGAACTTCATCGCCCGCAAAAAGCCGGGCAAGACCCTGCGCATCCAGGGGCTGCGGGATGGAGAGCCCTTCGAGATCCGGGCCGAGGTGGGGAAAAGGCCGACGGCGCGGCGTTGATTCAACGACCACCGCTTTCGCGGCCGAGGGCCGCTCCCACACGGCCCCCTGGCAGCCAAGGGTCGCCGCCGATCGTCCTTCAGGGGACGGTGGCGAGCGCGCCTTCCAGGGCCTGCAGGAACTGCTGATTCTCCGCGGGCGTGCCCACGGTCACTCGCAGGCAATCGGCAAGCAGGCCACCCTGGCCAGAGAGGTCCTTGATGAGCACGCCGCGATCCCGGATGCCCTCGAACACCGCTCGTCCCTTGCCTCGCGGCACCCGGAACAGGATGAAATTGGCCTCACTGGGGAACGGCTTCACCCCCGATATCGACGCCAGCGACTGGTGCAGGGCCTCGCGATCCCGGCGAATGGCAGCGGCCTGCTCATCCAGCACGTCGTGATGGTCCAGGGCAAATTCCGCCGCCACCTGGGTGAGCACGTTCACGTTGTAGGGCAGACGCACCTTCTCCAGCTCATCCATCCACGGCGCAGGGCCGCACAGATACCCCAGTCGCAGGCCGGCCAGACCCAGCTTGGATACGGTCCGCATCACCAGCAGGCGCTCATGCCGATCCAGGTCAGCCAGGAAGCTGTCATCGGCAAAGGGCCCGTAGGCCTCGTCCAAGACCACCAGCCCCGGTGCACGGGCAATCAGCGACTCCACATCCTGCCGCGACCAGCGATTACCGGTGGGGTTATTGGGATAGGCCAGAAAGACCACCGCCGGTTGATGGGTGTCCAGGGCCCGCTCCATGGCGGGCATGTCCAGGGAGAAGTCCTCATTGAGGGGGACACCCACGAATTCCAGGCCCAGCCAGCGGGAGATCATGCGATACATGACGAAACCCGGCTCTGGCGCCATGATCACGCGCCCCGGGGAGGCCACGGCCATGAGCAGGATCTGAATCAATTCGTCCGAGCCATTGCCGAGCATCAATCGCGCCGCATCGGGCACCCGCATGACCCGGCGCAGCGCCAGGGTGAGACGCGTGCCCTGGGGGTCGGGATACCGGTTCATGGCCACCCGGGACAGGCGCTCCGCCCAGGCTGATTGCAGTGATGCGGGCCATTCGTAGGGGTTTTCCATGGCGTCCAGCTTAACCAGTCCCTGGGACGAAGGCACGGGATAGGCAGACAGTTCCCGAATCTGGGGCCGAATGAGATCCGCAGGCAGGGTCATGACTGGGCGCCCGGGTCCTGGCGGTATTCCGCCGAGCGGGCGTGGGCGATGAGGCCCTCGCCCCGGGCCAGAACCGAGGCCGTGCGGCCCAGGTCGGCAGCGCCGGCCGGGGAACACTGGATCAGGCTGGAACGCTTCTGGAAGTCATACACCCCCAGTGGCGAGGAGAAGCGGGCCGTACGCGAGGTGGGCAGCACATGGTTGGGTCCGGCGCAGTAATCCCCCACCGCCTCGGCCGTGTGCCGTCCCATGAAGATGGCGCCCGCATGACGAATACCCGGCAACAGGGTATCGGGATCCGCCACCGACAACTCCAGGTGCTCTGGTGCAATGTGGTTGGCCACCTGCACCGCCTCGTCCATGTCCCGCACCTGGATCAGCGCCCCCCGATCCGCCAGGGAGGTCCGAATGATTTCGGCCCGCGGCATTTCAGTGAGCAAGTCGTCCATGGCAGCCGCGACACTCTCCAGAAACGGACCATCCGGGCTGACCAGCATGGCCTGGGCATCCTCGTCATGCTCGGCCTGGGAGAACAGGTCAGCAGCAATCCAGCGCGGGTCGGTCTTGCCATCGCAGATCACCAGGATTTCCGAGGGGCCGGCCACCATGTCGATGCCCACGGTACCAAAGACCATGCGCTTGGCGGTGGCCACATAGATGTTGCCGGGTCCGACGATCTTGTCCACCGGTGGCACCGTCTGGGTGCCATAGGCCAGGGCGGCCACCGCCTGGGCGCCACCGATGGCGAACACCCGATCAACACCGGCCACGGCCGCCGCCGCCAGCACCAGATCATTCACCACGCCATCCGGGGTAGGCACCACCATGATCACCTCGGGCACCCCGGCCACCTTGGCGGGCACGGCGTTCATGATCACCGACGAGGGATAGGCGGCCTTGCCACCGGGCACGTACAGGCCCACCCGGTCCAGGGGCGTGATCTGCTGCCCCAGCACGGTGCCATCGGCCTCGGTGTAGCACCAATCGGACATCTTCTGGTGTTCGGCATAGCTGCGCACGCGATCGGCGGCGCGCTCCAGGGCCTCACGCTGTTCCTGGGGAATGGTTTCCAGTGCCCGGGCCAGGCGTGCCTGGGGGATCTCCAGTTCACGCAGGTCGTGGCATTCCAGGCGATCGAAACGGGCGGTGTATTCCAGCACCGCCGCATCGCCACGCTGGCGCACGTCCGCCAGGATGTCGGTGACGGCGCGGGTCACGGCCTCATCGGAGACCCCTTCCCAGGCCAGCAGCTCATCGAGCCGGGCCATGAAGTCGGTCTGAGTGGAATCCAGTCGATTGATCTGTGGCATGACGATATCTCCGGCTACGACGCCTTGGAACGGCGCTCCCGTACACCTGCGGCCAGGTCGCGCAACACGGGGATGGTGTCGTCCCAGTTCATGCAGGCGTCAGTGATGCTCTGCCCATACACCAGGGGCTTGTCGGCGACCAGGTCCTGCCGTCCAGCCACCAGGTGACTCTCCAGCATAACACCCATGATGCGCCGATCGCCGCTGCCCACCTGGCGGGCCACGGAATGGGCCACGTCCACCTGCTTTGCCGGGTCCTTGCGGCTGTTGGCATGGCTGCAATCGATCATCATGTGAGCCGGCAGACCGGCGTCCTGAAGGGCCTCGGCCGCCTCGTCCAGGCTCTTGGCATCGTAATTGGGTTTGCGGCCACCGCGCAGGATGATATGGCAGTCGGGATTGCCGGCGGTGGAGAAGATCGCCGAGTGACCCGCCTTGGTCACGGAGAGGAAGTGATGCGGCTTGGAGGCCGAGCGGATGGCGTCGATGGCCACCTGCAGGCTGCCATCGGTGCTGTTCTTGAACCCCACCGGACAGGACAGGCCCGAGGCCAGCTCCCGGTGCACCTGGCTCTCGGTGGTGCGCGCGCCGATGGCGCCCCAGGCCACCAGGTCGGAGACATACTGGGGGCTGATCAGGTCCAGGTATTCCGTGGCCGCCGGCATGCCTTCCCGGGCCAGGTCCAGCAACAGCCCCCGGGCCAGCCGCAGCCCCTTGTTGATCTCGAAACTACCGTCCAGGTTGGGGTCGTTGATCAGGCCCTTCCAGCCCACCACCGTGCGCGGCTTCTCGAAATACACCCGCATGATGATCACCAGGTCGCGGGACAACTCGTCCCGCAGGACCTTGAGCCGCCGCGCATACTCCTTTCCGGCCTCCACATCGTGAATGGAGCAGGGGCCGGCAATCACGAGAAGGCGGTCATCCGTGCCCTGCAGGATGCCCTGAATCGCCTGGCGGGCTTCGTAAACCGTGGTGGCGGCCGCCTCGTTGATGGGCAACTCCTCGTGCAACTGCCGTGGTGGCAGGGCCTCGCGGATATTGATGATCTTCAGGTCGTCGGTGGGGTGCTGCATGGGTACCTTGGGCAATGCGTGTCGAGTCTGAGGGGGATCTTCCCTGGCTGGGTACGGGCACCTGCGTCGCCCGGGTGGAGGTTCACGCCGCCTGAGAAACCGCCGCATCCATCGACTGGATCAGCGCCTTGACGCGGTCGGACTTCATCTTCATCGATGCCTTGTTGACGATCAGACGGGAGCTGATGTCGGCAATATGCTCCAGCGGTTCCAGGCCATTGGCGCGCAGCGTATTTCCGGTGTCCACCAGGTCCACGATGCAATCGGCCAGACCCACCAGGGGTGCCAGCTCCATGGAGCCATAAAGCTTGATGATCTCCACCTGCCGGCCCTGCTCGGCATAATAACGGCGCGTGGTGTTGACGAACTTGGTGGCCACCCGCAGGCGCCCGGCCCGCTGTGTCGCACCCGGGTGCCCGGCCACCATCAGGCGGCAGCGGGCAATGCGCAGGTCCAGGGGCTCGTAGATGCCTTCCCCGCCATGCTCCATGAGCACATCCTTGCCGGAGACCCCCACATCGGCGGCTCCGTACTGCACATAGGTGGGCACGTCGGTGGCACGGATCACCACCACCTTCACATTCGGGTGGTTGGTATCCAGGATGAGCTTGCGGCTGGTTTCCGGATCGTCCACCGGCTCGATGCCGGCCTGGGCCAGCAGAGGGAGTGTGTCCTTGTAGATGCGCCCCTTGGACAGGGCAATGGTCAATGTCTGTTCAGGCATGAAATCATCCGGGCACGCGGCGAATGATGGCACCAAGCTGGGAGAGCTTCTCCTCGATGCACTCATAGCCGCGATCAATGTGATAAATGCGATCCACCAGGGTGTCGCCGTCGCCCACCAGGCCCGCCAGAATGAGGCTGGCCGAGGCGCGCAGATCCGTGGCCATCACCGGGGCCCCCTTGAGGCGCGGCACGCCGCGGATGACGGCGGTATTGCCCTCGATGCGGATGTCGGCCCCCATGCGCTGCATCTCCAGGGCATGCATGAACCGGTTCTCGAACACCGTTTCGGTGATGGTGGCGGTGCCTTCCGCCACGGTGTTCAAGGCCACGAACTGGGCCTGCATGTCGGTGGGAAAGGCCGGATAGGGCGCCGTGCGCAGACTCACGGCCCGGGGGCGTCGACCTTTCATGTCCAGGCTGATCCAGTCCTGCCCCACGTCCAGCTCCGCCCCGGCCTCTTCCAGCTTCACCAGCACGGCGTCCAGGGTTTTGGGCTCGGTGTTGCGGGTTCGCACCCGGCCGCCGGTGATGGCACCAGCCACCAGGAAGGTCCCGGTCTCGATGCGGTCCGGCAGCACGTCGTAGGCGCAACCCCTGAGCGAAGTCACCCCCTCGATGATCAGGGTATCGGTGCCGGCACCGCTCACCTGGGCACCCATGGCATTCAGGCAGTTGGCCAGATCGATGATCTCCGGCTCACGGGCGGCATTTTCGATAATCGTGGTGCCCTCAGCCAGGGTGGCCGCCATGAGCAGGTTTTCGGTGCCGGTCACGGTCACCGTCTCCAGCACCAGCTTTGCTCCCTTGAGGCGACGCGCCCGGGCACGGATGTACCCCCCCTCCACCTGGATATCAGCGCCCATGGCCGCCAGCCCCTCCAGATGGATGTTCACGGGACGCGAACCAATGGCGCAACCACCGGGCAGGGAGACCTCCGCCTCGCCATATCGGGCCAGCAGGGGCCCCAGCACCAGGATGGAGGCTCGCATGGTGCGCACCAGCTCGTAGGGCGCCACGCATTCACGCAGGGTGTTGGGATTCACCTCGATGCGCATGCGTTCGTCCACGGTGAGCGTGACGCCCATCCGCCCGAGCAGTTCCATGGTGGTGGTCACGTCCTGCAGATGCGGGACGTTACCGATGGTCATGGGCCCGTCGGCCAGGAGCGTGGCTGCCAGGATCGGCAGCACCGCATTCTTGGCGCCGGAAATACGCACGTCGCCCTGGAGCGGGCCGCCACCGCTGATGATGAGTTTGTCCATGGGGGTGGGATGATAGCGGAAATCCGGCCGTCAGTCGTCCCGCTCCAGGGGCATCACGCCATCCAGGTCGCTGAGACGGACCAGGTCCCACATGCGATCCGGCACACCCACGAACCGCAGCCCGCCCTGCGGGCCGCCGCACAGACGCATCCACTCCACCAGCAGGGCCACCCCGGCCGAATCGGTGCGGGTCACCCCGGACAGATCCACCCGACAGCCGCCCTGCCCCTCCTTGAAGCGCTTCTGGGACTCGGCCCAGAGGCCGGGCACGGTCTCCTGGGTCAGTTCGCCCACCAGGCGCAACCCCCGATCCGCAGATTCCAGGTGTGCCTCGCTCACTCGCCCTGCCCCGCCTCTACGGCTTCCTCGATGAGGGACTCATCCCCCGCCTCAAGGCGCTCGATCAAGGCCTCCAGCCCGTGGCGATCCACCTCGGCACCAAAATTGGTGCGGAAGTTGGTGACGAAACTCAGCCCCTCCACGGTCAGGTCGAAGACCTTCCACTCCCCGTCCACGGGGCGCAGGCTGTAGTTCACGCTGATGTTGGACTGCCCCCGCCCCATGACGATCTCGCTGGCCACCGAGGCCATGCGGTCATCGGTGAAACTGCGATGGGGCAGCACGCGGATATCCTTGTCCATGTGCTCGGCCATCTGCAGGGTATAGGTGCGCACCAGCATGGTGCGGAAGGCCTTCACGAAACGTTCCCGCTGCTCGGGCTCGGCGGTACGCCAGTGGCGGGCCAGGATCAGCCGCGACATGCCCTGCCAGTCGATCAGGGGCAGAATGATGTCGTCCACCAGTTCGAACAGGAACTCGGGATCCTCGCGGGTTCTTTCGGGGTCTTCGCGCAGCTTCTGCAGGACCTCGTCGGCCGTGTTCCTGACCAGATCCACAGGATCCTTGTCCGGCAAGGAGGCATGGGCAACGGAGACGGATGCGGCGAAAGCCACAATGGCGGCCAGCAAGAGATGGGTAAACGACTTCATGACAGACTCCGGGTGGATGGTTCTGCAATCCTGCGCCCCGGGGGGTGAACCGGGGCTGAATGGCTCTGGTAGATCAGCCGAGGGCTTAATCCCCGGTGATATTGACCAGCATGCGCCCGATCAATTCCTCAAGCACCACCGCCGATTGGGTGAACAGGATGGTGTCGCCATGCGCCAGCACCTCTTCCTCCCCACCAGGCTCCAGAGCGATGTATTGCTCCCCCAGCAGACCGGCGGTATAGATGCTGGCCTGGGTGTCGGTGGGCAGATAATCGTGGGCAGCGGAGATATTCATGGTCACCCGCGCCTGGTAGCGCTGAGGATCGTAGCGAATATCCGTCACCCGACCGATGCGAACGCCGGACATGGTGACCGGGGCCCGCACCTTGAGCCCGCCGATGTTGTTGAAATGGGCATGCACCTCGTAACCCTCGCCGCCGCGGTATTCACCCAGGTTGCTTACCTGCAACGCCAGCATGAACAGGCCCGCCAGGCCCAGGGCCACGAAGATGCCCACGGTGATCTCGATCCTGCGCGTCGTCATCTTGCCGTCCCGTTATCAGAGGTCACCGAACATCAGTCCGGTGAGAATAAAGTCCAGGGCCAGTACGGCCAGTGCGGTGTGCACCACGGTGCGGGTGGTGGAGCGGCTCACGCCTTCGGAGGTGGGCGTGCAGTCATAGCCCTCGAAGACCGCGATCCAGGCGGCCACCAACCCAAAGACCATGCTCTTGATGACACCGTTCATCACGTCATCAAAAAGATCCACGTTGGCCTGCATGTGCGACCAGTAGGATCCGGCATCCACGCCCAGCAGACCCACACCAATGAAGTACCCACCCATGACCCCCACCGCGCTGAAGATGGCGGCCAGCAGGGGCAGGGAGATCACCGCAGCCAGAAACCGCGGGGCGATCACCCGCTTGTAGGGGTCCACCGCCATCATTTCCATGCTGGAGAGCTGCTCGGTGGCCTTCATCAGGCCAATCTCGGCGGTCAGCGCCGAACCGGCACGACCGGCAAACAGCAGCGCGGTGACCACCGGGCCCAGTTCCCGCACCAGGGACAGGGCCACCACCGTACCCAGGACCTCGGCCGCACCGAAGTCCACCAGGGTGATGTAGCTCTGGTAGCCCAGCACCATGCCCACGAAGAGCCCCGAAACCACGATGATGAGCAGCGAGAGCACCCCCACCGAATACAGTTCGCGGATCAGCAATCGGGGGCGCAGCGCCAGTGGCCCCAGGGCCAGCAGGGTACGGAACAGGAACAGATGCCCGCGCCCCAGCCGCTCCAGCACTCCCAGACTCCATTGGCCCAACCTTTGGAATGCACCCATCAGGATCGCCCGCCTCCCATCAGATCGTCCAGATAATCCGGGGCCGGGTAGTGGAATGGCACCGGCCCGTCGGGCAGCCCTTCCAGGAACTGGCGCGACCAGTCCGAGGCGTCCTGCTGCAATTGTGACGGAGAGCCCTGATCCACCACCCGGCCATCGGAGATGAGATACACCCAGTCGGCAATGGAATTGGCCTCGGCCACGTCGTGGGAGACCACGATACTGGTCATGCCCAGGGCATCGTGGAGGCGGCGGATCAGCGAGACGATGACGGCCATGGTGATGGGATCCAGGCCCGTGAAGGGCTCGTCATACATCATCAGCACCGGATCCAGGGCGATGGCGCGGGCCAGGGCCACACGCCGTGCCATTCCGCCGGAGAGTTCGCTGGGTTGCAACGCCCAGGCGCCGCGCAAACCCACGGCCTCCAGTTTCATCAGCACCAGGTTGCGCACCACAGGCTCAGGCAGCCGCGTGTTCTCACGGATGGGGAAGGCCACATTGTCGAAGACATTGAGGTCGGTGAGCAGCGCGCCGCTCTGGAACAGCATGCCCATGCGCCGACGCAGACGGTACAGTTCCCGCAGGGAAAGGCGATGCACGTCCTGCCCCTCCACCAGCACCTGCCCCCGATCCGGTTTGAGTTGGCCGCCGATCAACCGCAGCAAGGTGGTCTTGCCCGTGCCGCTGGGCCCCATGATGGCAGTCACCTGCCCCTGGGGGATGGTGATATCCAGCCCATCAAAGATCTTGCGGTCGCCGCGGGCGAAATGCACATCGCGGATCTCGATCCAGGGGGTTTTATCGGGTGCGGGGGAAATAGGGACGTTCCTTGGCAGGGTAATGATCGTCGAATACCAATCGAGCGGTTCTCATCTTCTTTCGGAGCGCCGAGACTGTCAAGTGAACCCCAGCAGGCCGGCCAGGGTGACGGCTTGCCCCATGACGGCGGGCGGGGCATCCAGGAACAACACACCTGAGCCACCTTCCGAGCAGCGGGCGAACGCCTCCAGGTGATCCCGCAGGACACGCGGGTGCGCCCCCGATGGCAGGACCACCCGCCCCACCGGCCCGCAGGGCGACTGCGTTTCCGGCCCCGTCCACAGACGGGCATGTGTCGCCGGGGCGTTGGCCGAGTAACAAGGGAGGCCATCCGGCCATGGGCCCATGGCCGGGGTGTCTCCTGCCCCGTCCACGGGCACGCCCGTCGCCTCCGGCAGCACCAGGCCAGCCAATTGGGGACCCAGGGTCGCCTGCAGGCGTCTCAGGTGCTCCACATCCACGCCCCGGGGGCCCGCCAGTTCCAGATAAAACCGAAAGTCCTCCCGCACCTCACCGAGCCAACCCCGCCAATCCGACACCTCGGTACCTTGCCAGCGCTGCGCCGGCACCAGCACCGCCGAAAACTCATTGGCGTAAAAGCACAGACGCCAGGACGCCGGCATGTCCTGGGGGTAGAATTGCGCCACCCACGCCGGATGCTCCCAGTCACGGGCGCCCAGCGTGAGGTGGAAAGGCTTGCCTTGTCCCATTGTTTAATCCGCTCCCGCCTTGAGGTAGTGTTTTGCCGATGAAGCTCAATCCCGACAAGACTTTGGACATGGCCCGGGCCGTCCTGGAGACCGAGGCTCAGGGTATCCGCGATCTCATCTCCCGCCTGGATGAACGCTTTGTGCGCGCCTGCGAGTACATGCTGGCCTGCACCGGGCGGGTGGTGGTCACCGGCATGGGAAAATCCGGCCACGTGGGTGGCAAGATCGCTGCCACCCTGGCCAGCACCGGCACCCCGGCCTTTTTTGTCCATCCGGGCGAGGCCAGCCACGGTGATCTGGGCATGATCACCACCGGGGATACGGTGCTGGCCCTGTCCAATTCCGGGGAGACCGATGAACTCCTCACCATCCTGCCATTGATCCGTCGCCTGGGCGCCCCCCTGATCGCCCTGACCGGCAATCCGCGCTCCACACTGGCCCGGGAGGCCAACGTGCACCTGGATGTAAGCGTGGCCGCCGAGGCCTGCCCCCTGGGCCTGGCCCCCACCTCCAGCACCACTGCCACCCTGGCCATGGGTGATGCCCTGGCTGTGGCAATGCTGGAGGCCCGGGGTTTCACCGCCGATGACTTTGCCCGCTCCCACCCCGGTGGTCGCCTGGGGCGGCGCCTGCTGCTGCATGTCGGGGATATCATGCACACGGGTGAACGCATCCCCCTGGTGCGGGCCGACGCCCCACTGACCGATGCCCTCATGGAAATCACCCGCCAGGGTCTGGGGATGACCGCGGTGGTGGACGAGCACCGCAACCTGATCGGCGTGTACACGGACGGCGACCTGCGCCGCACCCTGGACCGCGGCATCGACATTCGCAGCACGTGCATCGGTGATGTGATGACCCGTCAATGCAAGACGGTGCAGTCGGGCATGCTGGCAGCCGAGGCCCTCAAGGTGATGGAGGACCACAAGATCAGCGCCCTGCCGGTGGTGGACGTGGGCCAGCGCCTGGTGGGAGCCCTGAACATGCATGACCTGCTGCGCGCCGGCGTGGTCTGAAGTGGTACGGCGGGCCCGTGGTATCCTTGCCCCATGAATGATACGCCTAGACAACGTGCCCGCGACGTGCGCTTCCTCATCCTTGACGTGGACGGCGTGCTCACCGACGGCAGCCTCTACCTGGGGGACGATGGCCAGCAGTACAAGGCCTTCAATAGCCGCGATGGCCATGGCATCCGCATGCTGGCCGACAGCGGCGTGCAGATCGGCATCCTCACCGGGCGACGCTCCCAGGTGGTGGAACACCGCTGTCGCGACCTGGGCATCGAGCACATCGTCCAGGGCCGTCGCGACAAGCTGGATGCCCTGGGTGGATTGCTGAAGGCGGCCGGTGTGGGTATCGAACAGACGGCCTACATGGGCGACGATGTGGTGGATCTGCCCGTGATGCGTCGCGCCGTGCTGGCGATCGCCGTGGCCGACGCCCACCCCCTGGTGCGCGAGCATGCCCATTACATCACCCGGGCAGGCGGCGGCCGTGGAGCGGTGCGCGAGGCCTGCGAGTTCATCCTGGAGGCCCAGGACAACCTGCAGGCCGCCCTGGCCCCCTATCTGGAATGAGTCGCCGCCTTTCAGGACTGCTGCTGATCATGGCACTCACCCTGGTGGCCGCCGTGGGCTTCTGGCTCGCGGAGAATGCCCAGGAACGGCGCGTGGTGCCGACCACCCAGGTGGACCCCGAGGCC
Source organism: Ectothiorhodospira sp. BSL-9 (assembly GCF_001632845.1). Lineage (NCBI taxonomy): Bacteria > Pseudomonadati > Pseudomonadota > Gammaproteobacteria > Chromatiales > Ectothiorhodospiraceae > Ectothiorhodospira > Ectothiorhodospira sp. BSL-9. The sequence continues at coordinate 431,010 of NZ_CP011994.1, forward strand.
AATCAGTTCTTCGCCGAGGATTTTGTGGTCTGGAGCATGGACGAGTCCGGCAATCTCAAGTACCGGCTCTCCGGCGCCCGAATGGAGCAACGCCAGGCAGACCGTTCCAGCCATGTGGAGGCCCCGGTGCTGATCATGGAACACCCCCCCGCTCCCGACTGGACCCTGCGTTCCGAACGCGGCTGGGTTTCACCCGCTGGCGACGAGGTGCAGCTGCTGGGCAACGTGCGCCTGAACCGCCCCGAGGCCCCCGATCACCCCCCCATCACCATCACCAGCCGGGATGTCACCGTATGGACCCTTTCCCGCCAGGCGCAAACCGACGCCCTGGCCCGTATGGTGAGCACTCACCGCGAGGCAGAAGGGGTGGGCATGACTTTGGATCTGACCCGGGATACCCTGGAACTTGAGAGTCAGGTAAGAGGCACCTATGTTCCGCACTGACATCCCCACGGGCCCGCACCTGGCGGGGCTGCTATTGGCCGTTTCGCTGGCCTGGATGCCTGCCGCACAGGGCCAGCACGACCCCGATCTGCCCATCCGCATCGAGGCGGATCGCGCCAGCCTGGACGATCAGCGGGGGGTGAGTGTTTACAAGGGTAACGTCACCATCACCCAGGGCGACACCGTCATCACGGGCGACGAGGTGACAGTGCATGCCCCCCAGCGGCAACTCCAGCGCATGGTCTCCGAAGGACGCCTGGCCACCCTGACCACGCGGGATGAATCCAACCGCGAGGTTCGCGCCGAGGCACGACGCATGGAGTTCTTTCCGGATGGACCGCGGGTGGTGCTCACCGGCGAGGCCCGGGTATGGCAGGGGGACGACGAATTCCGCGGCAGCAGCATCGTCTATAACCTGGAGGCCGCCACCCTTGAAGCCAGCACCGGTGACACAGGCCGGGTAGAGGCCATCTTCGCACCCCGTGACCGTGATCGCTCTCGCCCAGAGGACGGCGACACGCCATGAGCCGCCTGGAGACCGACAAGCTGGTCAAGCGTTACCGGGCGATCAAACCCGTGGACGGCGCCTCCATCCACATCAATAGTGGGGAGGTGGTGGGCCTGCTGGGCCCCAATGGCGCTGGCAAGACCACCTGCTTCTACATGATCGTGGGCCTGGTACCCTGCGACGAAGGCCAGATCCGCCTGGACGGCCGCGACATCACCCGACTGCCCATGCACGCAAGGGCCCGCATGGGCGTGGGCTATCTCCCCCAGGAGCCCTCGGTATTCCGCAAGCTCTCCGTGGCAGACAACATCATGGCTGTGCTGGAGGTCCGCCGCGACCTCAACAAGGCCCAGCGTCTGGAGAAGATGGAATCCCTGCTGGAGGAGTTCCAGATCCAGCACATCCGCGACAACGCCGGGGTCAGTCTCTCCGGTGGCGAACGACGGCGCGTGGAGATCGCCCGTGCCCTGGCCACCGAGCCGGCCTTCATCCTTCTGGACGAGCCCTTCGCCGGCGTGGACCCCATCTCGGTGATCGAGATCCAGCGGATCATCACCCATCTCACGTCACGGAACATCGGTGTACTGATCACCGACCACAATGTGCGCGAGACCCTGGGCATCTGCAACCGGGCCTACATCCTCAGTGGCGGGCACATCATCAGCCAGGGCGCGCCGGAAGACGTACTGGCCGACCCGCAGGTCCGCCGCGTCTATCTAGGGGAGAACTTCCGCCTGTGAAGCCGAGACTCCCCATTCAGCGTGCGGTTTTCGGGACATGGGTCCCATTTTTGCTGGCACACCGTATAATCTCTCTTGAAAGCATCATTTACGCCGGGGGCCTGCCCCCGCCTTCATCATCAGGCATCAAAGACCCGGGCCCCGGCCCGATGGCGCGCGTCGTGCTATGTTGAAACCGTCCGTCCAGCTCCGGCTGGGTCAAAACCTGACCATGACCCCGCAGCTGCAGCAGGCCATTCGCCTGCTGCAGCTCTCGACGCTGGAATTGCAGGCCCAGATCCAGGAGACCCTGGAAATCAATCCCATGCTCGAGGCCGTGGAGGGCACGGAGGCAGATCAGGAGACCGCCAGCGAGGAGCCTCGCGAGCAGGAGCAGGCCGATACCTCCGAGGCAGCAGAAGCAGCGGAGGCCGCCGCCGAGACGGAAGGCAACGCCGAGGGCAGTCAGGAGCAGATCCCCGACGAATTACCGGTGGACAGCAACTGGGACGACATCTACGATGTGCCCCCTTCCAGCGCCGGACAGTCGGATCACGACGGGCGCGACCTTTTCGAGAACCAGACCGGACCCTCGGAAAGCCTGCATGAACACCTCATGTGGCAGGTGCATTTGTCGTCCATGAGTGAGCGTGACCGGGCCATTGCCTTGACCATCATTGATTCCATTAACGAAGACGGCTATCTGGCCGAACCCATCGAACAGATCCACGCAGCCCTGGCCACGGACCGGGAGATGGACCTGGAACTGGACGAGGTGGAAGCCGTGCTGAACATGGTTCAGCACCTGGACCCGGTGGGCGTGGGCGCACGTGACCTGGCCGAATGCCTGGGCCTGCAACTGGCCCAGTTCCCGGAGGACACACCCTGGCTGACCGAGGCCCGCACCCTGGCCCGTGAACACCTGGACGCTCTGGGTGCACGTGATTACAAGGGCGTGCAGCGGCGCCTGGGGCTGGATGATGGCGAGTTGCAGCAGGTGATCGCCCTGATTCAGACACTGAACCCGCGCCCAGGCGGGGTCATCAGCAGCAGTTCGCCCGAATACATCATTCCCGATGTCTTCGTGCGCAAGCGAGAGGGCCGCTGGCAGGTGGAGCTCAACCCGGAAATCGCGCCACGCTTGCGGGTCAACCCCCTGTATGCCAGTTTCGTGCGCCGCGCCGATTCCAGCCAGGACAACACCTACATGCGCAACAGCCTCCAGGAGGCCCGCTGGTTCATCAAGAGCCTGCAAAGCCGCAACGAGACTCTGCTACGGGTGGGCACCGCCATTGTCGAGCACCAGCGTGCCTTCCTGGAATACGGTGACGAGGCCATGAAACCTCTGGTGCTGCGCGATATTGCCGAACAACTGGAGATGCATGAGTCCACCATCTCCCGGGTGACCACCCAGAAATTCATGCATACCCCCCGGGGTATCTACGAATTCAAGTATTTCTTCTCCAGCCATGTGGGCACGGCCGACGGCGGTGAGTGTTCAGCCACCGCGATCCGCGCCATGATCCGCAAGCTGGTTGCCGAAGAGCCCCAGGGCAAGCCCATGAGTGACAGCAAGATCGCCCAGGTCCTGGTGGATCGGGGTATTCATGTGGCACGACGCACCGTGGCCAAGTACCGTGAGGCCATGGCCATTCCGCCATCCAACGAACGCAAGCGGCTCGTCTGAAGCAAACCCACGCAGCCGTCCTGCTCATTACCCATCCCTACCTATTTCCAAGGAGTCATCTCATGCAGATCAACCTCACCGGTCATCACGTCGACCTGACCGACGCCCTGCGCAACTACGTCAACGAGAAGTTCGAGCGCCTGGAGCGGCATTTTGACAACGTCATCGACGTGCACGTGATCCTGACCGTGGAGAAGCTGCAGCAAAAGGCCGAGAGCAACCTGTTGCTCAGCGGTAACAGCATCCATGCCGAGGCCAGCCACACGGACATGTACGCCGCCATCGACGCCCTGGTGGACAAACTGGATCGCCAGGTGGTGAAGCACAAGGAGAAGCTCAAGGACCACCACCGGGCTGAAGGCTCCCACCGCAACCACATCGAGTGAACGCTTCATGAACATCGGTGATCTTCTCGCCCCTGAGCGGGTGCACTGCCAGACGGACGTGAGCAGTAAGAAACGTGCGCTGGAGATGCTGGGCGAGATGCTCTCCAATCATCTGCCCAAGCTCACCCAGGGCGAGATCTTCGACAGCCTGCTGGCCCGGGAGCGCCTGGGCAGCACGGGCCTGGGGCATGGCGTGGCCATCCCCCATGGTCGTCTGGCCGGCGCCAGCGAGGCCTGTGCCGCGCTGCTCAAGCTGGAAAAGGGCGTCGACTACGATGCCCCAGACAGTGAGCCGGTGGACATCCTGTTCGCGCTGGTGGTGCCGGCAGACTGCACAGACGAGCATCTTCAGATCCTCGCGTTGCTGGCCAGGATGTTCTCCGATCCGGAGACGCTGGCCCGGCTGCGCAGCACCTCCGGCCCTTCGGACCTGCTGACTCTGGTGCAGGAATGGGACACCGAAGACACCGGATGACCCCATGACCGACTCGCTCACCGTCAGCAACATCATGGAGGTCATGGAGGAGCGCCTGGGCCTCGTCTGGGTGGCGGGCACCCAGGGGTGTGGCCGGAGCATATCGCACCGTTCCACCCCCCATGGGAGCCCGTCCCTGGTGGGTCACCTGAACATCATCCACCCCAATCAGATCCAGGTACTGGGGAGCGACGAGATGCGCTACCTGTGGTCGCTGCGCAAGAACTCCCAGCGAGACATTCTGGAGCAATTGTGCAGCGGCGCCTCCTCCATGCTGATCGTCACCGATAACCTGGAGCCCCTCCCCGAGCTGCGCACCCTGTCGGAACGCCAGTCGGTACCGCTGCTGCGCACCGCCCTGCCCAGCCATGAACTGATCAATATCCTGCGTTACTTCTTCAGCAACAAGCTGGCGGAAACCACCACCCTGCACGGGGTGTTCATGGAAGTGCTGGGAATCGGGGTGCTGGTGACCGGCGAGAGCGCCGTGGGCAAGAGCGAACTGGCCCTGGAACTCATCAGCCGGGGCCACCGTCTGGTGGCGGACGATGCCCCGGAATTCGCCCGAATCGCCCCGGACATCCTGCGCGGTACCTGCCCGCCGGTGCTGGAGAACTTTCTTGAGGTCAGGGGTTTGGGCGTACTCAATGTGAAGGCCATGTACGGCGACAGCGCCATCAAGAACAGCAAGTACCTGCGCCTGATCATCGACCTCAAGGATCAGGCCAAGGTGCAGGCCGAGGATATCGACCGCCTGCACGGGGTGCGCTTCACCCGGGTGGTGCTGGGGCTGGAAATCCCGGTCATCACCCTACCGGTAGCCCCGGGACGCAACCTGGCCGTCATGGTGGAAGGCGCCATTCGCAATCACCTGCTGCGCCTGCGCGGTTATTATGCCGGCGACGACCTGGCTGCCCGACAGCGCAAGCAGATGCAGAGCGAAAGCCCATGAAACTCATCATCGTCAGTGGCCTGTCCGGCTCCGGCAAGACCGTGGCCCTGCATGCCCTGGAGGATGCAGGCTATTACTGCATCGACAACCTGCACCTGGGCCTGCTCACGGCAGTGGTCGCCCAGCTGCGCAGCCCACGCCTCACCCTGTACGACGAGGCGGCCGTGGGCATCGACGCCCGCAGTGGCATCGAGGAACTGGATCGTTTCGACACCATCGTCGAGGAGATCCGCGCCATGGGGGTGGACCTGCAGGTCATCTTCCTCCAGGCAGAGGAAGAAACCCTGCTGCGGCGCTTCAGCGAAACCCGTCGACGACATCCCCTCACCCGCGACGGCGTGCCCCTGTGGGAGGCCATCCATCTGGAGCGCAAACTGCTCTCCAATATTGCCAACCATGCCGACCTGGCCATCGACACCACCCGCACCAACGTGCATCAGTTGAGCCAGACGATCCGTGAGCGGGTGGAGCAGGCCGCTGACCGGGGCATCTCCCTGCTGATCCAGTCCTTCGGCTTCAAGCATGGTGCGCCAGTGGACTCGGATTTTGTCTTCGATGTACGCTGTCTCCCCAACCCTCACTGGGAACCGCTGCTGCGCGGCCTCACCGGCCGTGACGAGGAAGTGGCCCAATTCCTGGACAATCACCCCATGGTGGAGGAGATGTTTGCCTCGTTACGCGACTTCCTGACCACCTGGATCCCGCGCTTCGAGGGTGAAAACCGCTCATACCTGACCGTATCCATTGGTTGCACTGGCGGGCAGCATCGCTCAGTCTATCTGGCGGAGAGACTGGCGGAACATTTCCGCGGCCTCAGGGGCGAGGCGGTGAGCACCCGTCACCGTGAACTTTCCTGATCCTTGAACCGGGATGCCAGCATGTCCGTCGGACTCATGATCATTACACACAATCACATCGGGGAAGACCTGCTCAGCACGGCGCGTTCCATGATGGGCACCATCCCGCTGGAAACGTACTGCCTGGCGGTCTCCCAGTCCGGTGACCCGGACATCCTCCTGGGCAAGGCCATCGACGCCTATCATCGACTGCACCAGGGGGACGGCGTGCTGGTGCTCACCGACATGTACGGTTCCACCCCCAGCAATATCGCCAACCGTCTCACCCAGCAGCCCAAGGTCCAGGTCATTGCCGGGCTGAACCTGCCCATGCTGGTGCGCGTGCTCAACTACCCCACCCTGCGCCTGCATGAACTGGTCAACAAGGCCATCAGTGGTGGCCATGATGGCATCCTTCTTTGCGAGACCCACAGTTAAATGCCCACGCGGGAAGTCGAGATCATCAACAAGCTGGGCATGCATGCGCGGGCAGCGGCCAAGTTCGTCAACCTGGCCAGCAGTTACTCGGCTGACCTGGAGGTGGAAAAGGGCAACCGCCGCGTGAACGGCAAGAGCATCATGGGCATCATGATGCTGGCTGCCAGCCGCGGCACCACGGTGCGCCTGATCGCCGAGGGGGAGGATGCCAAACAGGCCCTGGATGCCCTGGAGGGCTTGATCGGGGATCGATTCGGAGAGCCGGAGTAGAAAAAAGGGGACAGACACCTTTTCCAAAGGAAAAGGTGTCTGTCCCCTTTTTTCCGTACGCCCCTACACCTCCCTGTAAACCTTAGCCCCCTTCTCCACAAACTCCACTGCCTTGTCCTGCATCCCCTTCTCCAGGGCCTCCTCGGCGGACATGCCCTGCCGCGCCGCATACTCCCGCACATCCTGGGTGATCTTCATGGAACAGAAATGCGGCCCGCACATGGAGCAGAAATGGGCCACCTTGTGGGCCTCCTTGGGCAGGGTCTCATCATGGAATTCACGCGCCCGCTCCGGATCCAGCGAGAGGTTGAACTGGTCCTGCCAGCGGAACTCGAAGCGCGCCTTGGACAGGGCATTGTCCCGCACCTGGGCTCCGGGAAAGCCCTTGGCCAGATCCGCGGCATGGGCAGCGATGCGATAGGTGATGATGCCATCCCGCACATCCTGCTTGTTGGGCAGGCCCAGGTGCTCCTTGGGCGTCACATAACAGAGCATGGCCGTGCCATACCAGCCGATGTTGGCAGCGCCGATGCCGGAGGTGATGTGGTCGTAGGCCGGGGCCACATCCGTGACCAGTGGTCCCAGGGTGTAGAAAGGCGCCTCGAAGCAGTCCACCAACTCCTTTTCCACATTCTCCTTCACCCGGTGCAACGGGACATGCCCCGGACCCTCGATCATCACCTGCACATCATGTTCCCAGGCGATGCGGGTGAGCTCGCCCAGGGTCTCCAGTTCGGCAAATTGGGCGGCATCGTTGGCATCGGCCAGGCTGCCGGGACGCAGTCCATCCCCCAGGGAGAAGGCCACGTCATAGGCCTTCATGATTTCGCAGATGTCCTCGAAATGGGTGTAGAGGAAGTTCTCCTCGTGGTGGGCCAGGCACCACTTGGCCATGATGGAGCCGCCCCGGGAGACGATCCCCGTCAGGCGCTGGGCGGTCAACGGCACATAGCGCAGCAGCACGCCGGCATGAATGGTGAAATAGTCCACACCCTGCTCTGCCTGTTCGATGAGGGTGTCGCGGAACAACTCCCAGGTGAGGTCCTCGGCCTTGCCGTCCACCTTCTCCAGGGCCTGATAGATGGGCACGGTGCCGATGGGCACGGGGCTGTTGCGCAGCACCCACTCCCGGGTCTCATGGATGTTCTTGCCGGTGGACAGGTCCATCAGGGTGTCGCCACCCCAGCGGCAGGACCACACCAGTTTTTCCACCTCCTCGCTGATGCTGGAGGTGAGGGAGGAGTTGCCGATGTTGGTGTTGATCTTCACCCGGAAGTTGCGCCCGATGATCATGGGCTCCAGCTCCGGGTGGTTGATGTTGGCGGGGATGACTGCCCGGCCCGCGGCCACCTCGTCGCGCACGAATTCCGGGGTGATGACCTCAGGGATGTGGGCCCCGAAGGATTCCCCCGGGTGCTGGCGCAACAGGGCCGCGTATCGGGGGTCGGCACGCATTTCCTGCAGGCGGCAGTTCTCGCGGATGGCCACGTACTCCATCTCCGGCGTCACGATCCCCTGGCGGGCATAGTGCATCTGGGTGATGTTGCGCCCTTCACGAGCACGGCGCGGCGCGCGGATATGCTCAAACCGCAAGGACGCCAGCTCCGGATCACCGGCCCGTTCCCGACCAAATTCGGAACTGGGCCCGTCCAGCGGTTCGGTATTGTCCCGCTCCAGAATCCAGGGCTCGCGCAACGCGGGCAGGCCCTTCAACAGATCGATGCGGGCCTCGGGGTCGGTATAGGGGCCGGAGGTGTCATACAGGGTGATGGGAGGGTTGTGCTCGGTACCGGCGGTGGTCTGGGTCTCCGCCAGGGTGACCTCGCGCATGGGGACCTGGATGTCCGGGCGGGAACCGGGCACATGAATCTTGCGGGAGCCCGGGAACGGCTGGGTGATCTCGTCGGACAGACGGGTGGTTTGCTTGACAAAATCCTGGGGGATGGCACTCATGCGATGACCTCAAAGGGGCGGCGGTCACCACGGGGCGCGGTTGCGCGCCTCCGAAGCTTCCCTCCGCCGGTATGATCCGGTTCAGGTTCCAAGGGACTGTCTCAGCCCCCTTCGGGGGCACCCCTAGCTTCAAGCGCTCACGCTAGCCCAGATGCCAGGGCTTGGCAAGCCCGAAGGCCTCCCCGTGCGCCTCAGGTGATGGCCGCCTCCAGACGCTCGCACACCGTTTCCAGCACCGTCACCCGCGCAAAGCGCTTGTCGTTGGCCGACACCAGCGTCCAGGGCGCGTATTCGGTGCTGGTGCGTACCACCATCTCGTTCACCGCGGCATTGTAGCCCTCCCGCTGCTGGCGATTGCGCCAGTCCTCGTCGGTGATCTTGTGTTGCTTGTAAGCGACCTTCTCACGTTCCCGGAAACGCTCCAGTTGCTCTTCTTCCGTGATGTGCAGCCAGAACTTCGCCAGCACGATGTCGTGCTCCACCAACTGCTCCTCGAAGTCGTTGATCTCGTGGTAGGCCCGGCGCCAGCGGTCCTCGGCGGCAAAGCCCTCCACCCGCTCCACGAGCACACGCCCGTACCAGGAACGGTCGAACACCGTCATGCGCCCCCGGGGTGGCACGTAGCGCCAGAAGCGCCACAGATAATGATGGGCACGCTCTTCGTCGGTGGGTGCCGCCACGGCCACCACCCGGTACAGACGGGCGTCGATGCCAGAGGTGAGGCGACGGATGGCTCCGCCCTTGCCAGCGGCATCCCAACCCTCGAAGACGAGCACCATGGCTACGCCCTTGTCCTTGGCCCGCCAGGTCAGGTCGCGCAGCCGCGCCTGGGCACGGGCCAGGCGTTTCCTGTAGTCCGCCTTTTCCAGGGTCTGAGCCATGTCCAGATGGTCCAGCACCGTCACCCGGGCGGAAGGCTCAGGAGGCAGGCTGGGCGCGTGGGAGAGTGAGACGCCCTCATGGGGCGGCCCACCGGCCTGCAGGCGCTCGTTGATGGCATCGAGCAGGGTGCGGCCCACGGTCAGATCCCGGTATCGGGGGTCGGTGGCCTCGATCAGATACCAGGGGGCGAGCCCGCTGTCGGTCTCGCGGATCACCCGCTCCCCGGTCTCCACCAGGCGCTGATAGCGGATGGTCTGATCCTTGCCCTTGGGCAGCCGGTACCAACGGCTGGCGGGGTCCTTGAGGCGCTGCTTGAGCCGGGACTTTTGTTCCGAACGGGTCAGATGGAACCAGAACTTGATGATCAGGGCCCCGTCCACCACCAGCATGCTCTCGAAATCCCGGATGCGGGTGAGGGACTCATGCAGGCTGGCCTCGTCCCATTCATCCTGAATGCGCTGACGAATGGGCCGGGAATACCAGCCGCCAAAGAAGATACCGATACCGCCCCGGCGGGGCATGGACTGCCAGTAACGCCACAGGGGCGGACGCTGCAACTGATCGGAACTCTGCTCCCAGAAGGCATGGGTCTCCACGCCCCGGGTATCCAGCCAGGTGTTGAGACAGTTCACCACCTCGCCACGTCCGACACCGTCCACCCCCTCAACGATGACGATCACCGCCGCGTCGGTTTCCCGCAGACGCCGCTGCGCCTCCAGCAGATCGGCCCGCAGTCGTGGTACTGCCTCCTTGTAGGTCTGCTTGGATACCTTTCTGCCCAACTCCGCTGCTTCGAACATGCCTGACCCCGTCACCGTATGATGCCCGCACCCGATGGGCGCAGGTCTTGCCCCACCCTGCCCAAGACCTTAACCTTCCGATCACGACTCATCACCGGGTGGCGTTCCATCATGGCCGCCCGGCATAACAACCACAAGATGCAGAGACCACCACCATGAACCTCGAACAAGCCCGATTCAATATGGTTGAACAGCAGGTCCGCCCCTGGGACGTGCTGGATCCGCGTGTACTGTCGGTGATGGAACACACCCCTCGGGAGCGTTTTGTGCCCGACAGCCAGCGTATGATGGCCTACGCCGACCTGGAGGTCCCTCTGGGCCATGGCGAATCCATGATGCGCCCCACCGTGGAAGGACGCCTGCTGCAAGCACTGGATATCCAGCCCCGTGACGTCATCCTGGAGGTGGGCACGGGCTCCGGCTATCTCACCGCCTGCCTTGCCCAGTTGGGCAGCCATGTGGAGAGCGTGGACATTCACGAAGACTTCACCCGCACCGCTCAGAGCCCCCTGAAGGATCTGCAACTGCGCAACGTCAACCTGGTCACCGGCGATGCCGCCGAGGGATGGTCCGGTCGCCATGGCCAGTACGACGTGATCGCCGTGACGGCCTCCATGGCACGTTATCGGGAGGACTTCGAGCGTCAGTTGAATCTGGGGGGGCGTCTGTTCGTGGTGGTGGGCGAACCGCCGGCCATGCAGGCCATGCTGGTGATCCGCGTGGGTGAGAACGATTTTTCCCGGCATGGCCTCTTCGAAACCTGCCTGAAACCACTGGTGGGGTTCGAAGAGCCCCCCCGTTTCGTCTTCTGAACCCGCCCCATGCAGAGACTGACGGCAAAGCAGCTTCACGATCATCTGCGGTCGAGCGATGAGCCGCCGCAGCTCATTGACGTGCGCGAACCCTGGGAATACGAGATCGTGCACCTGGAAGGGGCCCAGCTATGCCCCCTGGGGCAACTGGACGAACTGGAGGAGACTCTGGACCCGGACGAAGAAGTGGTACTGATCTGTCATCATGGCATCCGGTCCCTGCAGGTGGCCCACTATCTTGAACACCAGGGCTTCACCCGGGTGATCAATCTGGAGGGCGGCATGGACGCCTGGGCCCGCCAGGTGGACCCGAAGCTGCCCACCTACTGAGAAGTCCGCAAGGTTCCCAATCCGGCCTCCATGAAGATACGATATCAGATGATGCTGATGTTCCCTGTTACCCCCACCCCTTGCGGCTGGAGATGCCCATGATCCGCTTTCGCAAACCGCTGCTGGCCAGCCTGTTTGTTTCACTGACCACGGCGGCGGCACCCTTGTATGCTGCCGATTTGCTGGAGGTTTACCGCACCGCCCAGGACCGGGATGCGGAGTTGCGCGCCGCCGAGGCCGAGTTCCGCGCCGCCCTGCAGGCCCGCCCCCAGGCACGCTCCGCGCTGCTGCCGCAGATCGAGGGCACCCTGGGCTATGCCTACACGGACACCGATGTGGATGGAGATGGGCGGGGCTCCTTCGACTTTCAGACCCGCAGCTTCGAGTTGTCCCTGAACCAGACCATCTACGATCACGCCAACTATGTGGCCCTGCGCCAGGCGGATCTGGGCATCGCCCAGGCCACTGCGGTGCGCGATGCCGCTCGTCAACAACTCATCCTGCGGGTGGCCGAGGCCTATTTCGGTGTGCTCTCGGCCAAGGACAACCTCTCCTTCGCCGAGGCGGAAAAGGAGGCCATCGGCCGACAGCTGGAGCAGGCAGACCGCCGCTTTGAGGTGGGCCTGATCGCCATCACGGACGTGAAGGAGGCCCAGGCCCAGTTCGACCTGTCGGTGGCTGAGGAGATTGCCGCTCAAAATCGGCTGGATCAGGCCCGGGAGGACCTGGCGGTGATCACCGGTGAGTTCTACGAGAGCATGTCGGAACTGTCCGACCGCATGCCCCTGGTGCTCCCCGAGCCCGCAGACAAGAACCTGTGGGTGGAGACGGCCCGGGAGGCCAATCTGAACCTGGTGGCGCAAAGGCTGAGCACCGAAGTGGCGGCCCAGGACATCAAGCGGCAGCGCTCGGGCCACTACCCGACCCTGGGGCTGTCGGCCAGTTATACGGACCAGGAGTTCCATGATCTGCCGAGCTTCGGCAGCGGGGCGCCAGGGGATCCCGGGCCCGGCCAGCAATTCCTGGATCGCCGCGATGCCCAGATCGGCGTGCAGTTGCGGGTACCCATCTACACCGGTGGCCGGGTGAGTTCCCTGACCCGGGAGGCCCGTGAGAACTTTGATGCGTCCCGCGAGCAGCAGGAACTGACAGAACGCCAGACAGTGCAACAGACCCGCAGTGCCTTCCTGTCGGTGAATGCCGGCATCTCCCGCGTGCGGGCGCTGGAACAGGCCCTGGAGTCCACCCGGGCCTCCTTTGAGGCTGCCGAAGCCGGCTTCGAGGTGGGTACCCGTACGGCCGTGGATGTGTTGCTGGAATTGCGCCAGGTCTTCCGGGCAGAGCGGGACTTCTCCGAGGCCCGATACGATTACCTGCTCAACACCCTGCGCCTGAAGCAGGCCGCCGGCACCCTCACCCAGGATGACCTGATGAGCGTGAACACCTGGCTGGATTAAGCTGACTGGATTGAGACTGATGACCGAACTGCTCTGCAACCCTGACCGCAGCCACCTGCTGGTGGTGGACATCCAGGAGAAACTGGCGGTGGCCATGGACGAGGCCGAGCGTGCCGGGGTTTACCACAACGCAGGCCGCCTGGCCCGGGCTGCCGGGATGCTGAACATCCCGGTCACCGTGACGGAGCAGTACCCCCAGGGGATCGGTCACACGGCTGGCGAGGTCCTGGAGCAGTTACCCGAGGCGGCCCGGGTGCTGGACAAGACCACGTTCTCCTGCTGCGGCAACCCGGGCATCATGGATGCCCTCAAGAGCGCCCGACGCCCGCAGGTGATTGTCTGTGGCATGGAGGCCCATGTGTGCGTGTTGCAAACGGCGGTAAGGCTCACCCAGGAGGGTTTCCAGGTGTTCGTGGTGGAGGATGGCATCTGCTCACGCAGCCCCCGCAACCGGGATAACGCCCTGGCCCGCATGGCCCGCGCCGGTGTCACGGTGACCAACGCCGAGTCGGTGATGTTCGAATGGCTGGGCGAGTGCACCCACCCCCACTTCAAGGATCTGCTGAAGCTGATCCGCTGATCGCAACCCCCATCAATCGAAGCCCCCGTGGGAGCGGCCCTTGGCCGCGAATGGGCCTTGGAGCATGCAGGGTGCCTGGGATTTGCATTCGGGGGGAACCTCGGTGGGGCGGCATGCCCTCATTCACTATATAGGCCTCGGTGCCATTGCCTCAGCCCAGTTAAGTACTCGAGCCACCGCTCCGCGATTGGACTCCAGCACCCGTGTCGCCGCGGCACTGAGAGCGTCGCGACCCTTCCCCGAATCAAGCAATCGCACAACGGCCTGCCCCAGTGCATCGGCATCCTCCACCTGGCACACCCCACCCGCGCCGGACAGCGCCGCAAACACCTCGGTGAAATTGAACACCTCAGGCCCCGTCACCACAGGTACGCCATGGGCGGCAGGTTCCAGGGGGTTGTGCCCTCCCGTGGGCACCAGGCTGCCCCCCACAAAGGCCACATCGGCCACGCCGTAGAGCATGAGCAGTTCTCCCATGCTATCCCCCAGCCAGACGGCCTGCGTGCCATCAGGAAGCTGCCCCCTGCTGCGGCGTGCAGGCTCCCATCCGGCCTCGCGGCACAGGCGCGATACATTCTCGAAGCGCTCCGGATGCCGGGGCACCAGGATGAGCAAGGCATCGGGCAGTGCCTGGCGCACGAGGGCATGGGCCTTGAGCACCTGCTCATCCTCGCCGGGATGGGTGCTGGCGGCGATCCACACGGGGCGCGGCCCCACGGTGTCGCGCAGCGCACGCGCCTGATTACTCAGGGAGGCGGGGAGTGTCAGGTCATACTTGATGTTGCCGGTCACCCGGACCCGATCCGGCAACGCCCCCAAGGCCACAAAGCGTTCGGCATCCTCCTGCCCGCGGGCCGCCACGCCGTCCAGCCACCCCAGGGTGCGCTGCACCAGCGGGCGCAGTCGCCGATAGCCGCGAAAGGAGCGGGGAGACAGGCGCGCATTCACCAGCAGGATCGGGATGCCATGGGCGTGACAGGCCCGGTAAAGGTTGGGCCAGAGCTCGGTTTCCATGACCAGCAGCCGGTCCACGGGCATCCGTTTGAGAAACCTCCCCACGGCACCCGGCAGATCGAAGGGCAGATAGCGATGGATCACCTCACTCCCCAGGCGACGCATCACCTCGTCCGCCCCCGTGGGCGTGGTCGTGGTCACCAGCACCGGTTGCTCCGGGTGCCGTTCCCGCCAGGCATGAATCAGCGGCGCGGCCGCCACCACCTCCCCTACAGAGACAGCATGCACCCAGAGATGCGCACGGCCATCAGGTGGCGGCCCGGGATATCCCAGGCGTTCACCCCAGCGCTGCCGATAAGCCGGATTGCGGCGGCTGCGCCAGAGCAGGCGCAGCAGGAAAACGGGCGTGAGCAGATGGATCAGGAGGTTGTAGAGTGCGTGCATCATCAGGCATCTAACCACCCGACCGAATCCGGTCAATCACCCCGGTGGTCGACACCCCATCCATGAACGGCAACACCTCCACCGTGCCGCCCGCCTCCCGCACACAGCCCGCCCCGGCAATCTGATCGGGATGATAATCCCCGCCCTTCACCAGCACATCGGGCCGCACCGCGCAGATCAGGCGCTCTGGCGTGTCTTCACCAAAGGGCACCACCCAGTCCACCGAGGCCAGGCCCGCCAGCACGGCCATGCGGCGCTCCAGGGGGTTCACCGGCCGCTCCGGGCCCTTGAGGCGGGCCACCGAGCCATCATCGTTCACCGCCACGATCAGCCGATCACCGCGCTTGCGCGCCTGCTCCAGGTAGGCCACATGCCCGGCATGGAGGATATCGAAACAACCATTGGTCATGACGATGCGCTCGCCCTGGGCCTTCGCCTCCTCAACGGCCAGCAGAAGATCCGCCTCCGACAACAGGCTGCTCCAGCCCCCGTGATGCCCACGCAACGCGGCCCGCAGTTCAGCGGGCTTCACGTAGCCGGTACCCAGCTTGCCCACCACGATCCCGGCGCCCAGGTTGGCCAGTGCCGCGGCGGCGGCCATGTCCTGCCCCGTGGCCAGGGCGGCGGCCACCAGGGAGATCACCGTATCCCCTGCCCCGGTCACATCAAAGACCTCCCGGGCCCGGGTGGGCAGATGCATGGGATCATGCCCCTCACGGATCAGCAGCATGCCCCGCTCACTCAGGGTGATCAAAAGTCCCGTCAACCCAAGGTTCGCCCGGAGCTGCTCACCGCGCTCCACCAGCAGGTCATCCCTTGGGCAGGCGCCGACCACGGCCTCGAACTCAGCCAGATTGGGGGTGAGCAACGTGGCTCCGCGATAACGCTCGAAGTCCCTTCCCTTGGGGTCCACCAGCACGGGCACGCCCGCCTCACGGGCTAGGGCGATCAGCTGAGGTGCGGATGCCAGGGTTCCCTTGCCGTAATCCGAGAGCACGAGTACCAACACCGAGGCCAGTGCATCGGGCAGGGCATCCAGCAAGGCATGGGTATCCACGTTGTCCAGCGGCTGTTCAAAATCCAGGCGCAGCAGTTGTTGATGCCGGCTCATGACCCGCAGCTTGGTGATGGTGGGGATGGTTGGATCCCGAACGAACGCGCAGGTCACCCCCGCATCGGCCAGCAGTCGGTCCAGCGAGGCGGCTGCATCATCCTGGCCCACCACGCCGGCCAGGTGCGTCTGCACCCCCAGTCGAGCCAGATTCAGGGCCACGTTGGCAGCGCCGCCGGGCCGCTCCTCCACGTCGTTCACGTGCACCACCGGCACCGGGGCCTCCGGTGAGATCCGGGCCGTGGTGCCGGACCAGTAGCGGTCCAGCATCAGGTCACCCACCACCATGACCCGGGCGTGTTCGAAGGAGGGCATTCCAGGTTTCACCAACATTCACCTCGCTTAGCAATCCCGCGCATGATACAAGACCGGTCCACGCTCATGGGGGGGAACACACGCTGGGCGTCGATCCGGATGTGGATGTGGGAGCGGCCCTCGGCCGCGAAGGGGCCGACCCAGGCTCCAGCCCCTTCGTCTGGCACCGGAGTGAACCTTGGTGGGGCGGTGTGCCTGTCTGCGGGACGCCGTGAATACATCCCTGTAGGCTTGATCACCGCATCCATGCGGCGAACACCCGCGCCCAGGCACACCGCCCCGCCAAGGTTCGGATGCTTCTGTGACTTCGTTTTGAGGCCCTTTCGCGGCCAGGGCCGCTCCCACGGAAGGCATGAGCCTGGCGTGATAGAATCCCGGTTTTGCCCACAGCCCATGCCCAAGCGCAAACCCCCTCCCCGACTCCACCATCCCCGCCACTGGCCCATGTGGGTCGGCGTCGGCTTGCTGTGGGTGCTGGTCAAGGCCCTTCCCTGGCGCTGGCTGGTCCGTCTCGGGGAGGGCATCGGCGCCCTGCTCTACCCCCTGGCCCGGGACCGGCGCCGCATCGCCCAGACCAACATCCGCCTGTGCTTTCCCGAACTGGATGCCCCAGCCCAGCGGCGCCTGGTCAAGGACCATTTCCGAGCCATGGGGGCTGCCCTGTTCGAAACGCCCTTCGGCTGGTGGGCCTCGGACAAGCAAATGGCCCCGCTGGAACACATCGAGGGCCTGGAGCACCTGCGGGAGGCGCAGGCGAGGGGCAAGGGCGTGCTGCTGCTTTCGGCCCACTTCACCTCCCTGGAGATCTGCGGGCGTCTGATGCTGAGGCACCAAGCCCTGTCGGCCATGTACCGCCCCAACCAGAACCCGGTGGTGGAACACTTCTTTCGCCGCAATCGGGAGCGCCACTGCACCCGGGCCATTCGTCGTGATCAGGCCAAGGACGTGATTCGTGCCCTGCGTCAGGGCGAAGTAGTGTGGTATGCGCCCGACCAGGCGTTCAAGACCCGCGCCAGTGTGATCGTGCCCTTCTTCGGCCAGCCGGCCGCCACCAACCCGGCCACCTCTCGACTGGCAAAGATCACCGGCGCCCCCGTGGTGCCCTTTTTTGGGTACCGGCTGCCTGGTGGGCAAGGCTACCGCCTGGTAATCCACCCACCTCTGGAGGACTTCCCAGGCGACACCCCGGAGGCCGACGCCATCCGCATCAACCAGGTGATCGAGAGCGCCATCCACGAAGCCCCGGAACAGTATTTCTGGACCCATAGGCGCTTCAAGTACAAGAAACGCTGGGGCATACCGGACCCCTATCGCCTCCCCCCCGGCTGACATCCCCGTGGGAGCGGCCCTGGCCGCGAAAGGGCCTCAAAACGAAGTCACAGAAGCATCCGAACCTTGGCGGGGCGGTGTGCCTGGGAGCGGGTGTTCGCCGCATGGATGCGGCGATCAAGCCTACAGGGAGGTATTCACGGCATCCCGCGGACAGGCACACCGCCCCGCCAAGGTTCACTCCGCTGCCAAACGAAGGGGCGGAAACCCGGGTTGGCCTTTTCGCGGCCTTCGTGGCCAGGGCAGTTCCCACAGGCCGCCTGGCGGATGCTGGCCGGGCAGTGGACCATGGTCACTGGATGGGGCGACTCACGCCGCACGCCCCATCCAGCGCACCGGCCCAGAGCATCACGGCAAAATCAAAGGGCTCGCCGTTCCACGCCTCCAGCGAAATCACCTGAACGTCCTCCCGCACTTCACTGACATCAAGCCCCAGATAGGTCTCAAGCCAGACTTCCAGGCGCGGACTCAACTCAGCCCCGCGACTGGCCTCCCAGGCCACCATCAAATCCCCGCCCTCCAGGCACTGCAGACGCCCCGTGGCCACGCTGGGCGAGATCACCTGGCTTTCCGGGAAATGCACCCGCAGATTACCGGCCACGAACGTTCCATCGGAGACAATGATTCCCCGCCGGAAGCCTCGGCTGGCCACCTCCTCGGCCAAGGCATCGAAGGGATGCACATGCCGCTGCCGATCCTCCAGAAAGGCCCAGTCGTTGACCCGCCAGGCCATGACCAGCAGCACCAGCACTGGCACCACCAGACAAGTCGTGAGATAGGCCCGCACCCTCGCCGGCGTGAGACTCGCCGCATCCATCATGGCGAACACATACACGGGGAAGACCCACAGCATGGGCAGCATCCAGCGATCCTTGAAGTGCGTGGCCCCCACCAGCACCATGAGCACCAGCAGAGCCAGCACCGCCAGCAGATAGCGCTGTATCGGAAACGGGCCCACCGGGGCCTGCCAGCGGGTCAAGGCGCGGACCAGGTCCCGCCGGAAGATCAACCCCATCACGATCCACAGTGGCGTCAAAAAGGCGATCACCGCCAGCAGCAATTCCCCCAGCCCGGCCAGAGGCCAGATGCCCTCACCAAAATCCATCTTCTCAAAGCCACGCCCGGCCACATCGCGGCTTCGCACCAGCCAGTAAAGGTGCGGACCGATCACCGCCAGCGCGGCCAGACCACTGAGCAGGATGCGCCCATCCAGCAGCAGTGCCCGCCCCCTGGGCAGGGTCAGCAGGACGAGACCGGCCGCCGCCGCAAAGACCAGGAAGTTGTATTTAGAGAGCACCCCCAGCCCGAAGACCAGGCCCACCAGCAGGTAATGGAGCAGCGTGGGCCGATCCAGCCAGCGCAACATCACGTACAGGCTTGCCGCGGCCATGAAGGTGGCCATCACCGAGTGAGTCAGATCCCGCTGTGACTCCCAGACGATCTGGGGAATCAGCAGCAGCGACAGGGTGGCCAGCACAGCGAGGCGGACATCCCCCAGCAGGCGCCGTGCTGACAGATAGACGAAGAGATACGTCAGGAAAAGCAGCGTGTTCTTCACCAGAGCCAGGGACAGAGTGTTCGCCCCCAGCACCTGGAACGCCATGGACTGCAGCCAGGCATACAACGGCGGCTGACCCGAATAGCCGGCGGCCCACCATTGGGTGACCACCATCAGCTCGGCCTCATCCAGCTCCAGCACCGATGAGCCGGTGGAGCGGATGATGACGTGCAGCAGAAAATAGGCGGCCAGCCCAAGCAACAGCCAGGGGCCCCAGGCGTGGTGAGTGTTGTTCATGCGAGTATCTTTTTCTGAAGCGGCTGGACGGGGCGCGACCCGTCAGGACCGATATGTTATCCGATGACGTCCCGATACACCGCCAGGTTGCCCTCCACCATGGCATCCAGGGAAAACCGCTGGCACACCCGTTCCCGCGCCGCACGCCCCAGCCGCAGGCGCAGATCGGGGTCATCCAGCAGGCGCAGCACCGCCTCGGCCAGGGCGGGCACGTCCCCCGGCGGCACCAGCAGGCCGGCATCATCGCCCAGGATCTCCGGCACCCCGCCGGCCCGGGCGCCCACCATGGGCACACCGGCCGCCCCTGCCTGAAGCAGTGACACCCCCAGCCCTTCCATCTCCACCGGGTGCACCACCAGATCCAGACAGGGCAAAATACGGGGCAAATCATCACGAAAACCTGCCAGCAGGACATGCCCCTCCAACCCATGCCGCGACACCTGCTCACGGATCTCGTCCTCCAGCGGACCCTGCCCGAAGAACACGAACCGCACCTGGGGATGGGCCTCGATGATGCATGGGGCCGCCTCAAGCAGATAACGATGCCCCTTGCGAGGGATCAACTGGGCAATCACCCCGACCACCGTCTCATCGCCGGAGAAACCAAAGGCCTCGCGCAGCACCGTCCCATCACAGTCCCGGCTGTACGCTGCCACATCCACGGCGCTGGGAACGCAGACCACCTGATCCGCCGGCACCCCTTCCGCCAGCAGGACCTCACGAATTGCCTGGGAGATGGTGATCACCCGGTGAAATAGACGATATTTGAGTCGCGCCACCCAGGCACGCTCGGGGTTATCCACGCGTCGGGACACCACGGCAGGCACCCCGCACAAGCGGGCCGCCACACCGCCGAATATATCCGCACCCCGGCGACTGTGCAGATGCACCAGATCAGGCTGCTCACGCTGGATCACGCGACGCAGGCGCCACACGAACCCCACATCCAGATCGCCCCCCATGGGCAACTCGCACACCGCATCGCAGAATGGACCCGCCGCCTCGGCAATGGCGGCGCCACGGGGGCAGACCAGCACGTTGCGCACCCCGCGACGGCTCAACCCCTCGATGAGATAACGCACCTGCAGGGCACCCCCGTACAGATGGCGCCCCGCCTCCACGTGCAGGACGGTCAGGCTCACGGATTCGTCTCTCCGACCGGCAGCAGCTTTTCAACCTCCCCCAATACTTCCTCGACGGTCATGTCGGTGAGGCAGTCGAATCGTCCATCGCAGGTGGGGTTGCGCTTGCAGGGGGCACAGGGCAGGTCATGGTAGATCACCACGGTGTTGTCCCGCCCCGTATCCAGATAGGGACAGGTGGACCCGAACAGGGCCACCGTGGGGATATTGAAGGCCGGCCCCATGTGGGTGAGACCGGTGTCGACGCCCACCAGCAGACGGGCACCGGCGATGACGGCGGCCGCCTCGGTCAGCGAGGTCTCCCCCACCCGATTGTCCACTGCCTCACCCGCCTGTTCAGCAATGCGATCGGCGGCTGCACGGTCACCGGGGCCACCCAGCAGGATCAGCCGCATGCCATACCGCTCCCGAAGGCGTGGTGCCAGTGTCCCCCAGTAGGCCTCCACCCAGTGTTTTTGCGGGCGGGTGGTGAAGGGGCAGGCCACCAGATAACCCTGGGGATGATCCCCCGCCACGGTCTCAGCCACTCGGCGGTCACCTTCGGATAGCCCTACCTGCATCCGGAAATCACCAACATCGAGGCCCAATGCCTCGGCCAGGTGACGATATTCGGAGCCGATGAGCCTGATATCCCCCCCGCGAGGAACCACCCGCGTCATCAGCAGATGACTGCCCTCCCGGGAGCCCAGCCCCACCCGTTCGCGAGCCCCGGATAACCAGGTCAGCAGGCCGCTCTTGAGCAGGCCCTGGAGATCCAGGGCCAGATCGTAGCGTTCGTGACGGAGTTCGCGGACAAAACGAACGATGTCACGCCCCAGACGCAGCCATTGAAAGCCTTTCAACCAAGCGAGCCACTGAGCCTTGGGCCAGACCACCACCCGGTCCACGAGGGGATGACCCACAACCACCGGCGCTGCCCCAGGCTCAATAACCCAGGTGATGCGCGCGTCGGGCCATCGCCCCCGGATTGCCCCAGGGAGGGGTGAGGCCATGACCGCATCCCCAATGGCCGAAAGCCGGACAAGAAGGACTGATCGCATTACTGGTTCTTCGGGGCGGATTCGTCAGCCCATTGTGCACCATACTTTGATGATTCCCTGCATAACTTAGCGAGTTCGTGCACCAGCAACTCCGCATTTTCCTCGACCGGTGACCGCCCATCCAGGGTGATGACTCGAGTTCCGGAGTGTCGCTTCAACCATTCGATGATCCATTGTATGACGGCATACTGGTCCTGATAAAGGCGCGTAATCCGATCCCTGTCCCATTGCATGTACGGTCTCCTGGAACTGGTTTTGGCACGGACAAAACAGCGTTCCGCCGCCACCTCCGGTGGCGTGTCAACAAACACATGCACTTCGGACAGGTCAGGCTTGATCACTTCAAGCACCGCTTCCACACCCGCACGATCAGGCTTATCTTCCTCCCGCATCAAATAGAGCTTTTGAATCAAGCCCTGATCATAAATGACCATATCCTGCTCACGAAGCCTATCGCGGGCACGCCGAAATACCAGTATCTTGTTCAGCACTCCAAGCATCCGCCGCATCTCTCGGGGTTGCCCACGAGTCACCACGCCTACCAATGACTGATACGCTACAATAATCGTCCGTCCAGCGTCCCTCATACCGTGCTGTAGCTTACCGTCCTTCGCATAAAAAAAAGTTGACCAATCATGACGATCCCTGAATTGCCCTACGGCCATCTTGGCAATCGTTGTCTTGCCGGCCCCCGGGAAACCCACGCACTCCAGCAGAACTGGCTTGGATTTCCTCTGCTCATCTTGTGAAGGCTTCCAACCCATCTTGGCATCTCTGGATTCGGTAATCATGAACAGATCACATGGGTCAGTGAACGGTGCTGTGAGAGGTCAGACGCCGCGATAAAAAGCTGGCTATAATTACGCCAAGGATAGGAGCATACAACTGCTCGACACCGAACTTCTCAAAGAACTCTTCCGTCATCCCCCAAAACATCAAAATAGCCACGAACCCAAGAACGAATATGCCAAGCACCCGCTGCGCAGACCCAAGACGCAGATTCCTAGATGCTTCCAGGGTGGCGAGCCCAATCACAATCATGATCGGCAGATAACCAATAATTCCGAACCGGAACAACGCACCTAAATGGGAGTTATGAAGATTACTGATCCGCCCGGTCATTTGTGGTGGGACATCCGGGTCGATGTTATGCCAGCCACCGTGATAATCACCAATCGCGCCCATTCCCGCGGGGCCGTATCCAATCAGCCATCGTGATTTGACCTGCTCGAATCCATAGACCATATAGGCAAAGCGTATAGTAAAGGAACTTCTATCCATCTCCTCGAGATGCTTCCCTTGCGCCAGAGCAGCCACGGTATCTGACTCTTGACTCCAGCGAGCCTCCACTACTCCCCATGAGGTGTAAAAAGCTGCACCGGCAAAGATCACCATGAACAACAACCCAAGGACTGACTCTTTCCACCAGAGCGGCAGTTCCTTGCGATACACCCAACACATGAATACCAAAACCACTATGCACCCGATCACAAACGAAACCCAACTGCCCCGGCTCTTGGGGGCAACCAGAACCACTGTAGCAACTGCCAATAGAAAAACGCTCGCGATAACGGCAAGCAATGCGAAAACCTGATGACGAGACCTTTGCCTTAAAGCCCAGAATGTGGACCAGACCACCAGAACCAGAACCCCTAACGCAAACACAGGGCTGATTAAGGTTAATGAGCCATAGCCAATTTCAAAAAAAAATCTAGAATTACCTTGCATGGCGTTAAGCAGAGGCTCCAGAGATGTATTGAGAGACAGAAAAACAAGAAAGCCCAATATCCAGGCTATCAAAACACCGAGCCCATGCCTAATCCAGTCACCTGTTGCCACCAGCAACACGCCGAAAAGCATGATGATAAATGGACCACTCTTGATCCATTGTTTAACACCATACCAATGAGACTCAGCGATTGACGGGCTTTCTATCCAAGCAGCATACCCGCCACGCACTAGCACATAGCTGCAATAGAACACCACACACCAAAACAGCAGCGAGCGACCAAAATAGCTCCAGTGCCGTTTCACGAAAATAATCGCTATCACCAGCATGAGAGCCCAAGCCAATTGTGACAGGCTGTGGGTTATCGGAGCAGTAAAACAAGCTGCATACACAGCGCCTATCGCCCAACGCTGGAGGCGCACCGACTGGACTCTTAAGCCTACTTGACCAACACTATCCCTGCCCCCCGCCACTTGTGGCAAAGCTCCGAGATATTCAATACTCTGCATTAATTTATGACCTGAAAAATTGGCGACCAATTAGCGGATCGATGCGTGAGGGGTATCAAACCCCATTACCGTGGCATAGCATTGCGCACTTTCGCAGACGCGATACGGGGCTACAGACGCACGCAACTCATGAGATGGCGGATGCCCCCCCTCAAGTATACCCTCGACAGCATTGGCCAATGCATCGTCATCGCCTACGGGTACCAACGTGCCCAGGCGCCCACCATCCAGAACCTCACGCGGCCCACTTGGACAGTCTGTGCTAACAACTGGCACTCCGAGTGAGAGCGCCTCCACCAGCACGATACCCATGCCCTCCCATCGGGCCGAGTGCGCCAGCAAGGAAGCCCCTTTAATATATGGATAGGGGTTCTCCAAAAACCCGGGAAGCCGGAAATCATCCGCCACACCGAGCGACGCCGCAAGTTGCAGCAGTTGCTCCCTCTCCCTCCCATCGCCCAGCACCACCAATCGACAGGGCCGCTTGGACCTGACTCGTGCAAACGCTCGCACCAAGGTTGCGAAGTCCTTCCTAGCTGACAGTTCACCGACACCCACAATCACCGGAATATCGTTATTGATCGCCCCCACCCCCCAAAGCACGGGTATGGGCACCTCTGCCAGTGAGTCCAGGTCAGGCCTCACCACGGGACTGGGTACAACGTGTATCTTTCTTGGCTCTGACACCCATTGCGCCAAGTCACTGGCGACCCCTTGGGATGGCACGATAATGCCCTCTGCATAACGATAAAGCCGCGAAATGGACTGAACCTGAAGCCATCGCTCCAACCGGCCACGCTTCCGAAGATTGACTGACACGGTGGTACCGAGCCTGACGAAGTGGCGTACGGGCACGCCGGCCACCCTGGCGGCCAAGATGGCCACCCGATTGACCTTATCCTTATCGGACAGCATGACATCAGGACGAGCCTGGCGCAGATACCGCACCAGGCAAGGAAGAGCAGTATTCACGTGTGATGCAGGCAATTCGACAATGCGTACGCCTTCCGTGGCTTCCATGTAAGGTCCATGCTGTCGAATTCGCAGGAGATCTACTGAAACCCCGCGAGCAGCAAGCGCTGGCAACAGGTTCCCCAAAATCCGGTCCACACCACTATGGCCCGAGGTGGCGGCAAAAACAGCAAGACGATTCAAATCAACCCCATGACCTGAAGATAACGAGAGGCTGCCGCCGAACCAAAACGCTCCATGGTCTGGCGGTCGAACTCCTTAGCGCCACCGTCGAGCGCCCGTTCCAGCGCGTTCGCCATAGCAGCCAAGTCCCCCACAGCAACCAACTCGCCGTGACGCCCACCCTCGAGGATCTCCTTCGGACCGCTGGGGCAATCAGTGCTGACCACCCTGGCACCCGCCGCCAGGGCCTCAATCACCACGTTCCCCAGACCTTCGTAACGGGAAGACAGTGCAAAGACACCGCATCGGGCCATATAGGGTATGGGATCCGAGACATAACCGGGTAACGATAAATCGCCGGAAACGCCCTGCTCGTCGGCCAAGGCCTCCAGCGCCCCCCTCTCGTCCCCCTCGCCCAGCAACACCAACCGACAGGATCGCCGCGACCTGAGTATGGCGAAGGCGCGAATCAGGTCGTCAAACCCCTTTTGGCGGCACAACCTGCCCACACCCAGCACGACTTTCTTGCCCTGGTCACCCTGAAACCAGGGATGCTCCACATCTCGAGCAGCCCGGCCGGGGATGTCTACGGTACTCATGGGATTGTATATGACATGCACAAGCCCCCGAGGCACACCGAAATTCGACACCAGATCCTCGGCAACGCCACCGGAAACCGCGATGACGCCACTAGCCCTGGGATATAGCCACTTGATCAGGCGTCGTCTTCCAGGTCGACGAACCGCCTCGCTAAGCGTGTTGGTCGCCTTCACGAAGACCGGCACATTCAGTCGGCCCAGCAAGCTGGCCAGCATCACGGCCTCGGCTGAATGGGCGTCCACGGTAATTACGGCAGCAGGCCGCTCACTGCGCAGGTATTGGATGATCCGAGGCACCGCATGCCACTTGCCGCGGGTCCGCAAATCCACGGCCCGCGCTTCTGCGGGCAGACGCTCAGGATATGGGGTAGCCCCCCCCCTGAGCAGCACGAATGTAGGGATGACGCCATGCCCCACAAACGCATTGGCCAGTACAGCCACGGTGCTCTCGATCCCGCCCCAGGCCTTGAAAGCACCGAAGATGGCCACTGATCTCGTTTGTTTCACGAAAGATTCACCTGCAATGGGCATGACGTGGAAAATCCGCTAGTGTACCAGCCGCACCGACAGGCCCCAACTCCAGCCCACTCCAAGTCACGCCATCAAGTACCCAGGGAATCTCATGCGGACGTCTTCGACATCCAGAAGAAAGCGAACCAGCCTGCGACTATCGCTGGAACAGCGACTACTCGAGCGGCGGCTAGCGCCATTCGTTACGCCCAGCCTTCCAGCTTCCTGGGATGAGCTATTGACCCGTGAAGTCTGCCCATTACTGGGCCATGCATTCGATTCCTGCATAGTGTCTTCCCGCCCCCCAGGCATGACCAGGGCGACTCCTTTCAGAGAGCGCGCTCATCTACGCTTCCTGACACCCCAAGCGGCGCCCGAGAACACGTACGTCATTCGTGCAAGAACCGCCTGGCGTTTCGCCCCCAAAGAGCGTGTGAGACACACGGGCGTTGCTTCATCGGCCCGGGCCAGCCTGCTTCTGCAACACCTGGGCATGCCCACACCTCCGTTGATCTGGGTGCGTGAGTGGCAGTCACACCTGGGTTTAAAGACCCATTTCATATCTGTGGAAAAATACATGCAGGGCGAGGCGATCAACGTGGCCAACCCCACGCACACGCGCGCCCTCATACGATGCATCAGCCAGATGCACGCAAACACATCCGACAAATATGGATTACCCGGAAAAACACATAATCCTTCTGCTGCCTTCATGGAGAATCACCTTCGGTACGTCTTTCTGCGCCGCATCAGCAGGGCAAATAAAGAGCCTGATATTACGCTAAAAAACACAGGGATCACCGCGCTTTGGAACCTGCTCCTGGGGCATGCCAGGGCCGCGTACCGCTCTATTCCCTATACCCGCCTGATCCACGGCGACATCAATCCTGGCAACTTTATCTTACTAGACAAGAATGAGGTCGCCGTGCTGGATTTTGACAGTCTGCGTTATGACCAATTCTCACCCGAACTGATTCGTGCGATGCTGCAATCATCCGGCAACCCTGAATCGGCAAAAGCCAACTGGCAGCATTATTTCCAGCATTCGGGAGTACTGAGCTGGCATGACTTCAAAAGAAGCGCCGGCCTGGCCTTCACCCTCAATCTGCTCTCCACCCCCAGACTCATCAAGAACCCCAATGACTCCATAAAGATCATCAGCACACTCACAGACTTGCTTGGCAACGAACCCGACGAAACGGAGTGGACTGACATCATGCGCATCTACCGCTACACTGATGCTTCCTGATTCCATCATTTCAGGATACTCGGGATAACGGAAAGCAGGCCCCGCGCAGCTAATGGAGACCGCCGCATAACGGGAAAACCTTAAACGTCAGCGAGGCCTGCAGGCATCACACATCGCGATGATACCCAAACTCAACAAAATCCTGCCGGTACAATTCGTACACCCTCCCCTTCAGGGAGGATGTGTAGTATTTTTCAATCAGACCACCCGCCCGACGACGCCCAGCTTCCCGATTCCGGGCCCCGTGAAAGGCCCCCTCACCAAAGATCCGATTAACGACATACTCAAGCCCCTGATCCAGGTCTTCCACATAACCACAATAGTCGAGACGATGGGGTCGAACCGGCAGGACCGAGCATTGCGGTGCCCAATGCAGGTTATCATACAACCCGCCTTGCTCGAGATAGGTCACGAACTGCTCAAATGACACACTGCCCTCATCTGCCCCCCCTGCATGAAACTGCGCCGGATCTTTCGTCAAAACCTTGTCCAGATAGGCCGACAGCAGGCGGGCATAGGGGTCTCTGACAAAGGTAAAAAGAAAATAACGTTCCTGAAGTGAATCCAGAGAAGTGGCTTCCGCACTCAACAACCGACCAAAGGCCCGCTTGGCTGCACGGGCCTTGGGGTCGGGGGCCAGCAACGTAATGTCCGGATCATAGGTCGCCAGGGTGTTCACCACGGTGGAATTGGCGCACTTGGGAAGCCGGAAGTAACAATACTTACGGTCATTGGAGACCACGGCACGCGCGACGACGCCACCCAGATCCACGCGTGGATCCGTCTCTGCGGCCAGGGGATGCCGCCGGAGACGGCGATTCCGCAAGCTGATCCTGAGGTTTTTGAGGGTTTGCCTCATGATTCAATGACCTTCTGGCGCGTTGCGCACCGACGTTGAAGTTGCTGCAGATGGTGACAGGTAATACCAAGACGCTTATAACCCGGAGCCTTCTTCAATTCGGAGATGGCAGCCGCCAGAACCAACTGGTCCACGGGGCGCAGATCCCGCTCTGTTGAGTGGCGACCGAGCATCTGCAGTGCCTGGGCCTCGCACTCGGGCAGGACATGAAGAAACCCTTCAGCCAGCAGCCCCAGTTTGACACCTTCCCAGTCCACCACCATCAACCTGCCGTCACGACCAGTAAAAATCTCCTTGGACACATTACCGCGGTAAGGCAGGGACACCGGCGCATACATGGACAGATACTCATCCGGCAGCGAAAGCTGCCTTTCATGGAGATACCGACTCACTTCCCCGGGAGTGAGCCGCACCCGGGCAAGCCAATCACCTACCCGACGCGAACGGGGCTTCCAGACTTCGTAGTATGCGGGCGCCACTTCAGCCATGAACCGGGAGAGCGCGTCGCCCCGACTGAGTGGCTCGCCATGGGGGTGATACTCGCAAACCATCCACTTGAGTGACGGGTCGCTGGCCAGCAGGCGCGGGGTCAAGCCCGGCTGACGACCGAAACGCCGGTGCATGCGGATATCACGATTCAGCGTGGCCCGGCAGACCGCGATCTTCATGACCTTCATGCCATCATGCTCAAAGACCAGAAGGGCATTTTCCTTGCGGTGATAACGCAACTGCCCTCGCCCCCGCAACCGTGCGCCCACACACAGGCGCGTGGCGCATACCGGCAATCGCACCAGAGTAGGCGCCCCCTTCCTCAGGGATCCCAGCAGGCGGATCCACAACGCCGGACGGAGCAGCACCTGCGACAGGGGCCAGCCCCTTCCGTTGCCCATCAGCATCAATAGCCACGGATGTTTCGGGTTAGCCCACGCGGGATCCAGATCACGAAGCGCCTTGACGCAATCCCGTTCAATGGTGTCCAGCACCCCCGGGGCAAAAGGGCGCCACCACAGCGCCAGACGCTCACGAAGCATGCCCGCGCTCCGCGCTGATGCCAAAGGCATCCAGATATTGACGGGCGGCGTGTTCAGCCCGAAAGGGTGCTCCGGCTTCGACGGGGTCATACCCCGGCGTCTTCCCGCCCAGAGCACGCAGCATGGCGTGTTTCAGGCCCTCTATCGAACCCGGCTCGACCAGCACGCCATGGCGCCCGTTGCCAAGCACCTCGGCCGACCCCCCCGGACAATCGGTGGCGACCAGGGGCACACCCAGCGCCAGGGCCTCAATCAGAGCGTTGGGTATGCCCTCCCACAGGGAGGAGAGCACGAACGCATCGGAACGAGCCACCCAGCTCAAGGGGTTGTCCACATGGCCGGGCAAAGCCACGTCTTCCGTCAAACCCAAAGAGCCAATCAACGCTTCCAACTCCCCTCGCTGACCTCCCTCACCCAGGATGACAAGCCGCGCCGCCTGCTGATCCCGCACCCCCCTGAAGGCCCGGATCAGCGAAGGAAAGTCCTTCTGTCGCGCCAATCGGCCCGCAGACATCACCACGGGGACAGTCTTGTGTTTCAACCACGGGTGATTCACGGGGCTCTCGGCGTCACGCAGCAGTTGCGGGGTGAGGGTGCCGTTGTAAATGACCCGAATGCCCACATTGTCGAGACCGACCCGGTCCTGCAGATCTTCCTTCACCCCCTGAGAAACTGCGATAATGCCTTGCGCCTTGGGGTAATGTTCCCTGATCTGGGCGAATTTACGCGCACGCTGGCCTGGCGCATTCTTGTCGGACGTGCCGTAGGCATTACCCACGCTCAGGAAGCACCGGGTGCGCACGCCCGGCAGGCGGCAGGTACCAATGGAGACCAGATTGGCTATATGGGCTGCCGACAGAATCACCCTGGGCTGGCGTACCCGCAGATAGCGCCACAGGGCAGCGATGGATGCCCACTTATGGCGAGTCCCAAGGTGAACATGGGAAACCCGCCCGAGCATTTCATCGGGGTAGAACTGACAGCCATCCCTGAAGGTCACCACTTCCACACGCAAACCGAGGGAAACCCAGCAAACAGCCATGTTTGCCAACCTGCGCTCGCACCCGCCATGCGCCTTGAAATCACCCAACAGCACAATATCGACAGGGGTCTTCATGACTTGCGGCCCCACCACATCAAAGCCGCCGGAGCCGGGAAGACGCCCACCCGCGGAAAATGACCATAAGAAAACATGACTCTCCCACCATCCATCCTGATTGAGATCACCGGCCTGCCGGGCTGCGGCAAATCTTTTGCGATGAAGAGACTTCTCAAACTACGCACCGCACCAATGAAGCTAACCACCCACAAGATCCGGGTGGGCGAACTCAACCTGCAAAAATACTGGGGAGCACTCGGCATGGGCTTTCTGGCCCGCTCGCCTTCCCGCAGGAGTGCCGCGAGGCGGGCAAGGAAGGCATACCATCTGCGCAGCCGCTCCCTGGAGACCGAGGCCATGATGCGCTTTGCTCGTGAGCATCATGAACTCACCCAATGGCTGTTGAGACAGGCTGCTGCCTACGCGCGGCGACCGGATCATGGCCTCCTCATCCTCGCCTGGTTTGGACGCCTCTTTGCCGACTACCAGATGACCCGGGAAAACCTTGCGACCGGCGAAGCCGTACTGATGGACGAGTCCTTCGCCCAAAAGGCCTTTTCGCTGGTCAACCATCTGGAGATCCCCCCGGAAAAAATATCGGAGTATATCTCACTCACACCCATGCCGGACTACGTGGTGCCCCCTTTTGTCTCCGGGTCCACGCTCGTGGAGCGCCTGGAGCAACGCGGCTGGCCGGGCTGGGCCAAGCCAGGCAGCGAGTCGGCCAAACAGCATTTCGTCGAGGACTGGCTTGCCACGCAGGACATCATCCAGTCGGCCTACCAGCAACAGGCAGTGCCCGTTATCCGTCTGGACAATAACGCCTCCGGCACGCAGCAGCTGGATCGGCAGTTGGCGGTGCTTGCCAACGCCCTGCCTGGGAGACCCGCCCTTGGTTAACCCACCCAGGCTGGCCGTGCTTCTCTCTCTTTCCGGGGAAGGTGGCGTCGAACGCATGGTGCTGAATCTGGTTCGAACCCTGTCCTGCCTGAACTGGAACATTGATTTACTGGTCATCCGCGAGGACAGCCGGCATCTGCACAGCCTGCCGGAAAACGTGCACGTCGTGCGTCTCGGAACCCGCCACAGTGGCCTCGCAGTAGCCCCGCTGAGGGACTACCTAGTGGCGCACCAACCGCCTGTCCTCCTGGCCGCCAAGGACCGCGCCGGCCGCGCAGCCCTCAAGGCGCGCAGAATGGCCGGGGTGGACACGCGCATCTACATCCGCCTGGGCACCACCCTCTCACAGGCTCTCGAAGGCCGCTCGAACATCCGCAAATGGCTTCGTTACCGCCCCATGCGACGCCTCTACCCCAAGGCCGACGGCATCATCGCCGTCTCACAGGGCGTGGCCGAAGACATTCAGCAGATTACCGGCCTCGCCCCGGAGCGCCTGCACGTGGTGCGAAACCCGGTGATCACCCATCGACTCGCTGAACAGGCATCAGCCCCCCCCCCTCACCCCTGGCTCACCGATAACGGCGATCCCGTGATCATGGGCATGGGCCGCCTCACACGCCAGAAGGATTTTCCCACACTGATGCGGGCCTTTGCACGCCTGCTGCGGAAACGGCCCGCCCGGCTGTTGATTCTGGGTGACGGAGCAGACCGATCCACGCTCGAAGATTTAGCCAGGGAACTGGGCATCGCAGACCGCCTCCTATTGCCCGGCTTCGACCCCAACCCTTACGCCTGGCTGTCACGGGCTAATCTCTTCGTGCTCTCCTCCGCCTGGGAAGGCTCCCCCAATGCACTCACCGAGGCCATGGCGCTGGGTATTCCGGTGGTATCAACCGACTGTCGCAGCGGGCCACGGGAGATTCTTCAGGGGGGGCAATACGGGCCGCTGGTACCGGTGGGTGACGCGGCAGCGCTGGCCGATGCCATGCTGGAGGTCCTCGATAGCCCTCTGGGGCCGGCATACATCAAGGAAGCCGTGGCGGAATACCATGCCGAAACCAGCGCCCGCCGCTACCTGGAAGTCATGGGCCTTGAGGTACCGAAATGAACCCCTCCACCCGTTGCACTGCCTCCCTGTAATCCAGGGGTACCTGGTGGACACCCACGCCGCTGGGTTGGATACTTTGCCCCCTCACTTTAAAGCCCGCTGATCCCCCATGCTCCTGTCCCTGAAACACAACTTCCTCTTCGTTCACATCGCCAAGACCGGTGGCACCAGCGTGCGGGCGGCGCTGTCGCGGTACCGGTACCAGGGGCCGTGGGGCGTGCCCCTATTCCTGGCCGACAAGCTGGATCAGATGAGCGGGCACCGGATTGGTGCCAAGTTTCCCCGTCATGCCAAGGCCATTGCCGCGCGGGAGATGCTGCCGGCAGAGGTGTATGACAAGCTCTTCAAGTTCGTCTTCGTGCGTAACCCATGGGATCTTCAGGTGAGCTCCTTCTTCCATATCCGCAAGGAGCGGCCCCATGTGCTGGAGGGGGTGGACACCTTCGAGCAGTTCGTCAGGCTCAAGTTCGACCCGGAGCGGGAGTGGAACTACATGCTCGATACGTCAAAGGAGTTGCAGCGGGACTACGTGACCGACATGAGCGGGCAGCTCATCATCGACTTCATGGGCCACTACGAGAGCCTGCAGGAGGATTTCGACTCGGTCTGTGATCGCATCGGCATCCCCCGGGTGGCCCTGCCCCATCGACGCAAGGCCGAGGGACGGGATGATTACCGGCGCTACTACACGGACGAGACCGCCGGCATCGTCGAGGCCCATTACCGGCCGGACATCGAGATGTTCGGTTACCGGTTCGACGCCCCTGCCCCTTCGGGGCGGCAGGGGGACGCCGAAGGCATGTGAGCCCTTAATCCTCCAGCGTGAACTCCGTGCTGCAATAGGGGCACAGAATCCGGCCATCCTTGCTGTCTTCAATGGACAGAAACACCCTCGGATGCGAGGCCCACAGCGCCGTACCCGGCATGGGGCAATGCAGGGGCAGGTCCTTGCGGGTGACACGGATGGCCGTTTGCTGGTTGGCCACCTGGTACTGATCCTGATGCAGTGCGGTATTCGGATTGGGCATGGCGTCTCACTCCTCGGGGCACATCAGATATAGGTCAGCCACTCATCATGCTTGGGATGGCGGCCCTTGACCACATCAAAATACAGGGTCTGCAACTTCTCGGTGATGGCGCCGCGGCCACCGTTGCCGATGCTGCGACCATCCAGTTCGCGGATGGGGGTCACCTCGGCGGCGGTGCCGGTGAAGAAGGCCTCGTCGGCTACGTAGACCTCGTCCCGGGTGATGCGCTTCTCACGCACCTCAATGCCGCATTCATGGGCCAGGGTGATGATGGTGCGCCGGGTGATGCCATCCAGGGCCGAGGTGAGTTCAGGGGTGTAGATCACGCCCTCGTACACCATGAAGAAGTTCTCGCCACTGCCCTCGGCCACATAGCCCTCGGTGTCCAGCAGCAGGGCCTCGTCACAGCCGCAACCCTGGGCCTCCTGCAGGGCCATCATGGAGTTCATGTAGTTGCCGTTGGCCTTGGCCTTGCACATGGTCACGTTCACGTGGTGCCGGTTGTAGGAGGAGGTCTTCACGCGGATGCCGCGCTCCAGGCTCTCATCCCCCAGATAGGCGCCCCACTCCCAGGCGGCCACGATGGCGTGCACCTTCAGGTTGTCGGCCCGCAGGCCCATGCCCTCGGCCCCGAAGAAGCACATGGGGCGCAGGTAGGCGCTGGTGAGCTGGTTATCGCGCACGGCGGCCACCTGGGCGGCGTTGAGCTCGTCCGGGGTGAAGGGAATGGTCATGCCCAGGATATGGGCAGAGCGGAACAGGCGGCGGGTGTGGTCACCCAGTCTGAAGATGGCCGGACCGCGGTCGGTCAGGTAGGCGCGTACGCCCTCGAACACCCCCATGCCGTAGTGCAGGGTGTGGGTGAGCACATGGGTCTTGGCCTCGCGCCAGGGCACCATCTCACCGTCGTACCAGATCAGACCATCGCGATCGGCCATGATGGACATGCAATGCTTCCTCTTTAATATTCGATCATCAGTTCCCCCACCGGGGGATGGAACATCGCCGGTTGGGGCGATGGGTCAGGTCATCAACTGCTGCCAGTATGCGCGCACCTGGTCCCGCTCCCGGGACCACTGGGCCGCGTCCACCCGTGTCGTCTGATCCTGAAGCGTCAGTTCGTGGATGCGATCCCTGAAGGCCCGGTAGGTATCCATCAGGAACACGGCGTCGTCCCTGGACATGAGATCGGTCTCGATCAGTGATTCCAGGATACGGATATTGTCCGGATAGGTGGACAACTCCGGATACTCTCTGGCATGCGCCAAAACCAGATATTGCACCATAAATTCGATATCCGCGATACCGCCGGGGTCTCTCTTCAGGTCAAAGCGCGCTGGATCGCGGCTGGCGTGCTCCTTCCACATCTTCTCGCGCATCTCCCGCACCTGGCGCTTGAGCTCCTCGGGATCCCGCTCGCGCCCCAGCACACGCTGGCGCATGGCCTGGAAGGCCTCGGCGATGCGGGCATCACCGGCCACCGGGCGGGCCCGCACCAGGGCCTGATGCTCCCAGGTCCAGGCGGAGTTCATCTGATAGTCCTCAAAGGCCTCAAGGCCGATCACCAATAGCCCGGCAGCGCCGCTGGGGCGCAGGCGCGTATCCACCTCGTAGAGCCGCCCGGCCCCGGTGAACACCCCCAGAAAATGCAGGATGCGCTGCCCCACCCGGGCAAAGAACTCGCTGTTGTCCAGGGGACGATCGCCATCGGTCATGGCCTGCTCACCCCGGCTATCGTGCAGGAAGACGATATCCAGATCGGAACCGTAGCCCAGTTCCAGCCCGCCCATCTTGCCATACCCCACCACGGCGAAACCCGGCTCGTAGGGTTCGCCATCAACGATGCAGTGGGGGCGGCCATGCTTGGCGATGAGCTGCTCCAGCACCAGCGCCAGCACCTTCTCCAGCACCACCTCGGCAATCCAGGTGAGGTGATCGCTCACCTTCATCACCGGCAACACATCCATGATGTCGGCCGCCGCCACCTTGAGCACCTGAACCTGCTTGAACATGCGCAGGCGGTCCATCACCTGTTCCAGATCATCCAGTGGAACCTGCACCAGCTCATCTTCCACCGCCTGGCGCAGCCCCTGACGATCCGGTGGGGCATACAGGCTGCGGGGGTCCAGCAACTCGTCCAGCAACAGGGGGTAGCGGGTCAGGTGATCGGCGATCCAGGGACTGGCCTCACACAACCGCGCCAGCTGCGACAGGGCCAGGGGGTTTTCCACCAGCAGGGAGAGATACACGGAGCGCCGGGCGATGGTCTGCACCAACCGAACCAGCCGGATCAGGGTGGCATCCACCTCCTCCAGGCCGTTCAATACGCTCAGCATCAAGGGCATCAGCCGGTCCAGACGCTCCCGCCCGGTCGAGGTGAGCGAGCGGCAGGCACTGCTCTCACGCAACTGTTCCACGGCGCTCAGGGCCGCCTCCGGGTCCTTCAGCCCCAACCCGCCAAGCACGCTCAGGGAACGCTCCTGCCCCAGGCTGCCGGCCCACAGGGCCGCCAGATCACGCTGCGCCTCGGGCTGGGCGGCGGCCTCTTCTTCCTCGTCGGCGCGCTGGGGCGCCGCAAACACCTGCTCGAAGTGCCCGTGGATACGACGCATATGGCGCCCGAGGGCCACCTCGAACCCGTCCCAGTCGGAAAACCCCATGGACAGGGCAAGGCGCAACTGGCCAGCACGATCGGACGGCAGACAATGGGTCTGCTGATCCGCCACCATCTGCAGGCGATTCTCCGTGCGCCGCAAGAAGGCGTAGGCCTCCTTGAGCTGCTCCACGGCGTATTCCGGCATGACTTCCTGGCGAGCCAGTTGATCCAGCACCGGGCGGATGCCGCGCAACTGCAGTGAGGGGTCGCGGCCGGCGCGGATGAGTTGGAAGGCCTGGCCCACGAACTCCACCTCGCGGATGCCTCCCTCGCCCAGCTTCACGTCCCGCTCCTTGCCCTTGCGCGCCGCCTCGCGGTTGATCATGGCCTTCATGTCCCGCAACGACGCGAAGGCCCCATAGTCCAGGTAGCGGCGATAGACGAAGGGCCTGAGCAGGGTATGCAACTGCTCGGCGCTCTCCCGGTCTCCGGCCACGGCCCGGGCCTTGATCAGGGCGTAGCGCTCCCATTCACGGCCATGGCTCTCGTAATAGTCCTCCAGGGCGTCAAAGCTCATCACCAGGGGACCGGCATCGCCAAAGGGCCGCAGGCGCATGTCCACGCGGAAGACAAAACCATCGGCGGTCTTCTCGTTAAGCACCTTGATCAGGCGCTGGCCCAGGCGGATGAAGAACTGCTGGTTCTCCAGGCAGCGCTCCCCATCCGTCTGCCCCGGCTGGGGGTAGGCGAAGATCAGGTCGATATCCGAGGAGAAGTTCAGCTCCCGCCCCCCCAGCTTGCCCATGCCCAGCACCACCAGCCGCTGGGCATGGCCCTGGGCATCCCGGGGCTCGCCGTGCCGGCGTGCCAGTTCCCGATGCTGCCAGGTGAGGGCCTCGTCGATCAGATGCTCGGCCAGGCAGGTCAGGTCTTCCAGGGCCTCGTCCAGGTCGGAAAGGCCCGCCAGGTCACGCCAGGCAATACGAACCATCTCCCGATTGCGCACCCGGCGCAGGGCACGCATCAGGGCCGGCTCGTCGGCGGCCTCCCTCAGGGCATCCGCCACATGACGGGTCATCTCATCATCTTCATACGCCCTCTCCAGGTCACCCGAGGTCACCAGATCCACGAACAGGGCCGGCCGGCGCACGCAGGCCCGGGCGACGAAGTCACTGTAGTACCAGATGGTGCCGGTGGATGCCGGCCAGGCATCCAGGGACAGCCCCTCACGCTCACAGGCCTTGAGGAAGTCATCGGCGAGATGGCTCACACTCGTGCGGGCCGCCTTGGGCACGGCATCCAGTGGCAGGTCTTCGGGGGCAGGCAGGGTCATCAGGGCAACTCGAGAGCAAGGGGTTCGGGGGTTCAAGGCGGCGCACTGCCGCCAAAGTCGGACTTGTTGATCGCATGATGCCGGGCTTCCTCGGGACTGGCCTGGCCTGAATCCACCAATCGCCGCAGGGCGGTATCCATGGTCTGCATGCCCACCAACGCGCCGGACTGCATGGTGCCGGGCAGCTGGTCGGTCTTGCCCTCGCGCACCAGATTGGCCACGGCGGGCGTGTTCACCAGGATTTCCACCGCAGCCACACGGCCACCGCCATCGGCCCGTCGCACCAGCTGCTGGGAGATCACCCCCCTGAGCGAGGTGGAGAGCATGGTGCGGATCTGCGCCTGCTTCATGGCCGGAAAGGCATTGATGACCCTATCCACCGTGGCGGCGGCCCCGTTGGTGTGCAGGGTGCCCAGCACCAGGATGCCCGTCTCGGCCGCCGTCACCGCCAGGGAGATGGTCTCCAGGTCACGCATTTCCCCCACCAGGATGGCGTCGGGGTCCTCGCGCAGTGCTGAGCGCAGGGCGGCTGCAAAGCTGGGCGTGTGCAGGCCCAGCTGACGCTGGCTGATCAGGCAGCGCTTGCGCTCGTGGATGAACTCGATGGGGTCTTCAATGGTGATGATATGACCGCGACGACGCTCATTGATGTCGTTTACCAGGGCCGCCAGGGTGGTGGACTTCCCCGACCCCGTCTTGCCGGTCACCAGAATCAGGCCGTGGCGCTGCATGCCCAGGCTGGCGATCACCGGCGGCATCTTCAGCTCGTCCAGGGACAGGGCCCGGGCGGGGATGGAACGAAAGACCACCGCCAGGCCGTTGAGATGCCGGGAGAGGTTCACACGAAAACGTGCCAGATCCTCGATGGCATAGGCGAAATCGGCCCCATCCTCCCGTTCGAAGGTCTGGCGCGCCGCATTGGGCAGGATCTCCGCGGTGAGATCATTCACCACCTGGGAGGTGAGAGCCTCGTCGGACAGATTCTCCAACTCGCCGTTGATGCGCACACGCGGCGGGTCCCCGCCGATCAGGTGCAGATCCGAGCCCCCCCGCGCAATCAGCTCCCGCAGATAACCATCCACCTGATGCATCACTCACCCTCCCGCCAGGTTGATCCGGGGCAACAGGCTGGAGTCGGTGACGAACCGCTGGAAGGCCTGCTTGTCGGTGGCATACTGGTAGGCATCGTCGGGATCCACTTCATTGCGCTGTATGGCCTCCAGCAGGGCCTGATCCAGGAGTTGCATGCCCTGGTCCCGGCCCGTCTGCATCTGCGAGGGGATCTGGTGCACCTTGTCGGACATGACCATGCGTGCAATGGCCCGGTTCATCACCAGGCACTCCACGATGGCCCGACGCCCCCGGCCATCGGCTGACTTGACCAGGTTCTGCGTGACCACGCCATGCAGGTTCTGGGAAAGAAAGGTCTTGCCCTGCTCGCGCTGCTCCAGTGGCAGGGCATCCAGGATACGGTCGATGGTCTTGACCGCCGAGGTGGTGTGCAGGGTGCCCAGCACCAGATGGCCCGTCTCGGCGGCCACCATGGACATGATGATGGAATCCACGTCCCTGAGCTCACCCACCAGGATCACGTCCGGGTCCTGACGCAGGGCCGCCCGCAAGCCCTTGGCATAGCTGGGCACGTGGGTCCCCACCTCCCGCTGGATCACCTGGGCCCGCTTGCAGCGGTGCACGAACTCCACCGGATCTTCCAGGCTGATGATGTTCACCGCACGCCGGGTGTTGATGTAATCGATGATGGCCGCCAGGGTGGTGGACTTGCCGGTCCCCGTGGAGCCGGTCACCAGCACCATGCCCTGGTGATGATCCACCATCCGGGTCACCACCGGCGGCAGCCCCAGGCTCTCCAGGGAAGGTACCTGGGCCGGGATGTGCCGGAAGGTGGCCCCCACCCCGGTGGCCTTGCGGAACAGGTTGGCCCGGAACCGGCCCACCTCGTCGTTTACATAGGAAAAATCCAGGTCGTCCCCGCCCCGAAACCGATCCTTCTGGGCCGGGGTGAGGATCTCCATCACATAGGCCTCCAGTTCCCGATCGCCCAGGTCGCGAAAACGGATGGGCATCAGCTCGCCGTTCATGCGCAACATGGGAGGCACCCCCACCGCCAGGTGCAGATCGGAACACCCCTGTTCCCGGGCCAGTTTGAGAAAGGCGTCGATTCTGGGCATGGCGAGGTCTCGTTCAGGCAACCAATCCAGCCGCGCAGGCCATCAGACCCGCCGCTCTTGCTGGAACTCTAGCAGAGTCTTGCGCACATCCCGCATGGTGGGGAAGCGGTCCCCGGGGTCCACCGCCATCATCGTCATGACGATGGCACTGAGCTCGCGGTCTATCTGCGGGTTCATCTCATGGGGCGGTGTCGCCTGTCCCTGCACATGCTGATACATGATGGCCATCTGGTCCTCACCGCTATAGGGCACCTCACCGGTGATCATCTCGTAAAGCATCACCCCCAGGGCATAGATGTCGGCGCTGTGGGTGATCTTGCGGCCGGTCACCTGCTCCGGGGCCATGTATTTGGGGGTGCCGATGAGGATACCGGTGCGGGTGAGGCGGGTGTCCGCCGAACCGGTCACCGAGGCGATACCGAAGTCCACGATCTTGACCTGTTCCCTGTTGTTGATGAGCACATTGCCCGGCTTGAGATCCCGATGGATGACGCCCACCTCGTGGGCAGCACCGATGCCGGATGCAATGCAGGCGGCGAACCCCACGGCCCTGTCCTGGGGCATGGGGCGCTCCTGCTTGAGGACCACACCCAGGGTGGATGACGGGAAATACTCCATGGAGATGGCCAGCACCCCCTGCACCGTCAGGAAATCGTAGATGCGGATCACGTTCTCGTGGGTGATCTTGCGGGACAGGCGCAGTTCCTGAACGAAGCGCTTGATCATCTCTTCATCGGCAGCCAGCTGCGGGTTCATGACCTTGAGGATGATGGTCTCGGAGATCATCACATCGTCCATGAGCAGCACGGTGCCAAAGGCCCCTTTGCCCACACGGCGGATGAAGCGGTAGCGCTCTCCCAGCATTTCCCCCGGCCTGAGGGTCTCCAGGTTCAAGCCGCCACCATGGGCGCTCAGGCGACGGGTGCCCGCCGCGGTCTCGTCTGCGCCGCCCAGGGTGAGGGCCATCTGTCCTGTATCGCCATCCAGAATGGAGGTGGCTTCAGGCAGGGCCTGGCCGGAGACCCCCTGCCCCAGCGAAGAAATGGCAAACCGGGCCTCCAGCCGGGCACTGGCATCCCGCGCCATGTCCTGCAACTCACCGTCGGCATCCGCCGTGTGTTGCTGGATGGCCCTGAGAACTTCGGGAGCCGTGCGGGCATCGGCCAGTTCCACCAGGGCATTCACCGCTTCCAGGCGCACCGAACGATCATTGCCTGCCAGATGCCGCATCAAGGGCTCCACCGCCCGGTCATCCTGCAGACGGGCCAGGTTACGCACCACCACCGGGGCCGCATCGGCGTCCCGATCCAGCATCTTCAGCAAGGCCGGCACCGCCGAGGCGTTGCCGATACTACCCAGGGCATCCACGGCGCGCTCCCGCACCCACCAGTCAGAGTCCTCAAGGGCATCAATGAGATAGGTCAGGGCCGTCTCGTCACGGGTGGAATTGAGGATCTCCACCGCCGAGCGGCGCACGAACTCATCCTCGTCACGGATCAGTTCCACCACTGCCCGCACCACCCGGGGCCCACCAATCTGCGCCAGGGCATCGGCGGAACGGGCTCGCACCCACCAGTCCTCATCCTTGATGGAAACCAGCAGTTCCTTGATGTTGCTGGCGTTACCCACACCATTGAGCACCTCCACGGCGGCCCGGCGTACATACTCCGAGTCATCCTGCAGCACCGGCAATAAGTGACGCATGATGTGGGGGTCGTCCAGCTGGATGATGGCGTCGATGGCCTTGTGCTGCACGTTGATGTCCGGATCATGCAGCAGGGTGCACAGGGAGGCGGCATCCATGTCCACCGCCCCCATGGCCATCAGCGCCTCCAGGGCGGCGCCGCGCACCCCCTTGTCCTCGTCACTGAGCCGTTCCTGCAGGATGGCGCGCACCTGAGGGGTATCAAAGCGTCGCAGCACCCTGACCACCATGCGCCGGATCACCGGATCCTTCCCGGAGGCCCGACTCACCAGGTCGGGGAGCACTGACTCGTCGGCCACCTCGTCCACCACGCGGAACAGGGCATTGCGGTCCACCGGCTGCAGGTCATACGCCTCGCGCAACAGCAGGCTGGCATTGAGCCGGTGCCGGTGGGCATGCAGCACCCGCACCAGGGCCGATTTGGACACGGCGGGGTCACGAAAGGCACGGGCCAGGGGACTGGGGTCGAACCCACTGGCGCCCTCAAGCACCTGGGCAACCCGGTCCACCCGGGTCTGATTGATGTCGGCCAGGGCCTGCAGGAAGACCGGCAGGGTTGCATCGTTCACCAGGCGCCGCAGCAGTTCCATGGTGCGGGACAGACCGTCACCCGAGGCATCGGCCAGCCCATGCAGCAGGCGCCGCACACCGGCTTCCCCCAGGGACCTCAGCTTGTTCAGGCGCTTTTGCGCTTCCGCCTCGTCCAGATCCGCCGCCTCCAGCAGGCGCTGGATCTGGCGTTCGGCACGAAAATCGCTGAACACGCTCATGGGCAGTTCCTCGCGAAGCCCCTGGCGGGCAGGCGCGGGGTGGCATCACCCCGTTTGCCGGGACCCCACGGGGCACACAGGCGCTCAGTCCCGGGGGCTATCATCGGGCGAGACGCGCACGATGTAGGCCTTGTTCACCAGCGTGACTTCCGTGTCCGACAGGAACAGGCGCACAAAGCGTTGATCGTGGATGTTGATGTAGTCGTAGAGGCGGGCGTTTTGCGGATCCAGCAACTCCCGGATGGTGCCTGTGAGGTTCGAGCCGTCCATGAGATGCAGCCGCGCGCCCAGGCAGACGCCGCTATCGTCGGGCCCGGGGGCATCCACCTCGTGCTCCACCCGCACCACCGAGTGCTTGTTATAGAAGCGCGTCTCATCCTCGCCGCACTGGATCACGAAGAAGGGCTCGGCCCCGTTGAGGATCTCCGCTGGTGTCTCCTCACCCGCGTACTGGGCACTCTGCAGATGCACGAACAGGGAGCCCACGACCAGGCCATCAGGATGCACCCAAACCTTGACCGGTTTGAGCTTCTTGGG
Source organism: Ectothiorhodospira sp. BSL-9 (assembly GCF_001632845.1). Classification (NCBI taxonomy): domain Bacteria; kingdom Pseudomonadati; phylum Pseudomonadota; class Gammaproteobacteria; order Chromatiales; family Ectothiorhodospiraceae; genus Ectothiorhodospira; species Ectothiorhodospira sp. BSL-9. The sequence goes on from NZ_CP011994.1 coordinate 473,554, forward strand.
AATCTTCAGCGCTTCTTTGTCCACGGGTGCCCCCTATGGAGGATCTGGAGATCATCGACGGATGACAGGACAGTATGCCGCAAACATCCAGCGCTGACGAAGACCGACACGCGGATCTTGTTGACATGGACGCAAAACAAAATAACAATCGTTCTTGTTTAATTCGGGCTCAGCCGAGTACCGCACCTTCAAGATAGGGAGTGACCCCGCCCATGATCAAACGCCCCATCACCGCACTGGCCAGCCTTGCCGTGGCCGCCGTGACTGCACTCACCCTGCCCCTGCCGGCCCTGGCCGATGGCGAAGTGAACGTCTACTCGGCCCGGCAGGAAGCCCTGATCAAACCCCTGATGGATGAATTTACCGAAAAGACCGGTATTCGCGTCAACATTGTCAGCGCCCGGGCCGACGCCCTGCTGCAGCGCCTGCGCAGCGAGGGCCGTAACACCCCCGCCGATGTGCTGATCACCGTGGATGCGGGCAACCTGTACAGTGCCAAGGAGGCTGGCGTGCTCCGCCCGATCGAGTCGGAGGTACTCAAGGAAGCCATACCGGAGAGTTACCGTGACCCCGATGGCTACTGGTACGGACTGTCCATGCGCGCCCGCCCCATCATGTATGTGAAGGGCAAGGTGGACCCGGAGCAACTCTCCACCTACGAGGCCCTGGCGGATGAGCAATGGAGACGCAGCATCTGCATACGCTCCTCCAGCAATGTGTACAACCAGTCCATGGTGGCCTCCATGATCATCGCCCACGGCGAGGCCGAGACCGAAGACTGGGCCCGGGGACTGGTGGCCAACATGGCCCAACCGCCTCGCGGGGGCGACCGGGATCAGATCCGCGCCGCCGCCGCCGGCGTGTGCAACATCGCCATCGCCAACACCTACTACCTCGGTCAGATGCTCAACTCCAGTGACGATGCCGAGCGGGCCGCGGCCGAGGCCATCGGCGTCTTCTGGCCCAACCAGGAAGACCGGGGCACCCATGTGAACGTGAGCGGTGCTGGCCTGATCACTCATACTGAAAACGTGGATAACGCGGTGAAGCTCATGGAGTTCATGGCCAGTGACCGCGCCCAGCAGTGGTATGCCGAGGCCAACCAGGAATACCCGGTGAAAGCCGGCGTGGAGTGGAGCAATACCTTATCCGACCTGGGGGACTTTGAAGCCGATTCCGTCAACCTGGGTCGTCTGGGTGAATACAATGCCCAGGCCGTGCGGCTGATGGACCGTGTGAACTGGCGGTAACGGCCTGATCCTGCCCCTCACCCCAGCCCCTTTCCCCGATCGGGAGAGGGGTTTTTGCTTGCAGGCTGTGTTCAGAGCCGCAACGCGTTAACATATCCATCTTTTAACATCCCCATGCCCATGAACCACGACCAAAGCGCTTCATGAGATCGGCCCTGGCCACCCTTGCGGGGACGATGCCCCGTGCGCGCTTGCGCAGGCCCGATGGCTGGACCCTCAGCACCCTGCTGATCGCCGGCGTGCTCTCCCTGCCCATCCTGGTGATCTTTGCTCACGTGTTCATCCCTGCCTCGGAGGTATGGCTGCACCTGCGGCAAACCGTGCTGCAGGATTACGTGGTCAACTCGCTGGTGCTGATGCTGGGCGTGGGCGTGGGCGTGCTGCTCATCGGCGTGCCCACTGCCTGGCTGGTGAGCATGTGCGACTTCCCGGGCAGGCGCATCTTTGAATGGGCCCTGCTACTGCCCCTGGCCATGCCCGCCTACATCATCGCCTACACCTACACCGGCATGCTGGACTTCGCCGGACCGGTGCAGATGCAGATCCGCGATCTCACCGGCTGGGGATACGGGGATTACTGGTTCCCGGAGATCCGCTCCCTGCCCGGCGCCATCGCCATGCTCACGCTGGTGCTCTATCCCTATGTGTATCTGCTCAGCCGGGCCGCCTTCCTGGAACAGTCCATCTGTGTGCTGGAGGTTTCCCGCACCCTGGGGTCCAGCCCCTGGGCGGGTTTTCGGCGCGTGGCCCTGCCCCTGGCGCGCCCAGCCATCATCACCGGCCTCACCCTGGCCCTGATGGAAACCCTGGCCGACTACGGCACGGTGGAGTATTTCGGGATTCCCACCTTCACCACCGGCATCTTCCGCACCTGGTTCGGCCTGGGCGACCCGGGGGCCGCAGCGCAACTGGCGGCCCTGATGATGACCTTTGTGCTGGTGCTGATCGTGCTGGAGCGCTATTCCCGGCGCCGCGCCAGGTTCCATCACACCAGCGCCCGCTACTCCCGCCTGCCCCGCTACCGCCTCAAGGGCTGGGCCCGCACCGGCGCCCTGGTCGCCTGCCTGCTGCCCATCGTGCTTGGATTCCTGGTGCCTTCCACCCAGTTGTTCCAGTGGGCTATGAAGACCACCCACATGTGGATGCAGCCGCAGTTCCTGGGTCTGGTGTGGAACAGTGTGTCTCTCGCGGCCATTGCCGCGGTGCTGGCGGTGTTTCTGTCCCTGATCATGGCCTACGGCAAGCGCCTGGGGCCCTCCCGGACCACCAACGCCGCCGTGCGCGTCGCCAGCATGGGCTACGCCATTCCGGGCACCGTGATCGCCGTGGGGATCATGCTGCCCTTCGCCTGGATCGACAACACCGTCGACAGCTTCATGCGCGAGGCCTTTGGCATTTCCACAGGGCTGATCCTCTCCGGCACGCTGGTAGCCCTGGTGTTTGCCTATTGCGTGCGTTTTCTGGCCGTCTCCCTGAACACGATCGATGCAGGCCTGGCCAAGATCAAGCCCTCCATGGACGATGCCGCCCGCTCCCTGGGCTCCGGGCCACGCACCGTGCTCAGGCGCGTGCACATGCCCATCATGCGCGGCAGCATCCTCACCGCCCTGCTGCTGGTGTTCGTGGATGTCTTGAAAGAACTGCCCGCCACCTTGATACTGCGCCCCTTCAACTTCAACACCCTGGCGGTGCGCGCCTTCGAGCTGGCCTCGGATGAGCGTCTGGCGGACTCCGCCAGTGCCGCTCTGGCCATCGTCCTGGTCGGGATCATCCCCGTGATCCTGATCAGCCGCACCATCAGCCGCTCAAGACCCGGACATGACACGCCTGCTTGAGATCGACCACGTCAGCGTGGGCTACGACGGTACCAACGTCGTCCACGATGTCACCCTGAACCTGAACACCGGCGTCATTGGCTGCCTGCTGGGCCCCAGCGGCTGCGGCAAGACCACGTTGCTGCGCTCCATTGCCGGCTTCGAGCCCATCAGTGACGGCCAGATCCGGCTTGATGGCCAGGAGGTGAGTCGCCCGGGCCGCACCCAGCCGCCGGAGCGTCGCCAGGTGGGCATGGTCTTCCAGGATTTCGCCCTGTTCCCGCACCTCACCGTGGCCGAGAACATCGCCTTTGGCATCCGCGGCCAAACGGCTGCCCAGCGCCGTCAGCGGGTCACGGAACTGCTGGGCCTGATCTCCATGGACGGCTATGGTGAGGCCTACCCCCACGCCCTTTCCGGCGGGCAGCAGCAGCGCATCGCCGTCGCCCGGGCCATGGCGCCTCGCCCCCGCGTGCTGCTGCTGGATGAGCCCTTCTCCAACATGGATGTGGAACTGCGCGAGGGCCTGGCCCGGGAGGTCAGGGCCATCCTCAAGCAGGAGGAAATCACCGCCATGCTGGTCACCCATGACCAGAACGAGGCCTTTGCCTTCGCCGACCGCATCGCCGTGATCCACGCCGGCCGGGTGCTGCAGTGGGACACCGCCTACAACCTTTACCACAAGCCTCAGGACCGTTTCGTGGCCGACTTCATCGGCCAGGGCCGCATGCTCCCCGGCCAGGTGCTCAGCGAGCACGAGGTGAAGACGGAACTGGGCACCATCACCGGCAATGTCCCCCAGAACTGCAGCCCCGGGGCCCCGGTGGATGTCCTGGTCAGACCCGACGACATCATGCCCGATGACGACAGCGAGGTTTTCGGGGAGGTGATGGACAAGGCCTTTCGTGGCGCCAGCTTCTTGTACAACCTGCGACTGGGCAGCGGCACCCGGGTGCTGTGCCTGACCCCCTCCCATTACAACTTCGCCCTGGGGGAACGCATCCCCCTCAAACTGGGCTTCAATCACCTGGTCATCTTCCCCCGCTGAGGTGATGCTCCACCCGGCCCCGCAGGTGCACGGCCGGACCCGCCAGATGGATGGCACGCCCATGGAGGATCACCACACCACGGGCCGGCAACAGGGTGATCCCCGCCTCGGGGGTGCCGATGACGATGGGGTGCCCACCGCGGGATCGGATATGCAGATCCCGGTCTGCCCACAGGGACACGTCCCCTTCCACCTGCCAGCGGCCGTCACCCGCGACCACCTCCAGGACCACCCGGTCACCGCTGGAGAGGTTCAACCCTCGGGCGGCCGATGCCTGCAGCCCTCCTTCACTGACCATGGCCACGTGTCGACGGGCGCGCCCACGCCAGTCAGCCGCAGCCCCATGGAGACATGGTCCCGCGACCTGAACCGAGGACTCGCCGGCCACGCGCTCGTGTCGATCGCCGCCGGCCCGCGCATCCAGGTCACCGCCGCAGCGGATGTGCAGGCAACCACCGGTGGTGGCGATCAGCGCCCCCTGGCGGCAGATCAGGGACAGCGTGGCCGCATCCGCGTGGGCATCCAGGGCCAGCAGGTGCTGCTCGTCGCGGGTGAACAGCCTCAGTAGCGCCCTCCCCTCCCGATCGTCCATCAGCAGGGTGTGACCGCCGGCACTGCGGTAGCGGTTCGCCGTGTCATCCCGGGCGTTCACCGGATTGGCATGAGCCCCATCGAACCCGGCTCCGGCGATCACTGCAAAACCATCCGGATCACCGCCCAGGATCATCAGGCTCACGGGTTGACCGGGATGCAGCGGCGCATGCCAGCCACTGGCCTGCCCGTCCTGCCCGGGTGGAGCGGCATAAGGGGTCAGGCGCGCCCAGCGGGGCCCCCTGTCAGGCTCCATGAGGCCCGCATCCTCGAACAGGCCACGGGCCCGCTGGCGCCCGGCCTCATCCTGATCCGGGCCATTCAATCCCTGAATCCGGGCCTGCAGCATATCCGGCACCGCCCCGTGACGACGAGGCTCGGCGGGTCGATAGGAGGCATCACCAGGGCACAGCCGTACCCGATTGCGATAGGCCCATCGACCCGATGCATCGGAGTGCACCCGATGCAGCACGGACTCCACACGCCAGACCCCCGAGGGGACTGAGGGGTGGTCCGGTGCAGATATCCGCACCCGCTCACCGGGCTCCAGATCCGGCACCGTGGTCTCCAGCAACAATGTGCGAGCCCGACAGGCCTCGCGCTGAGCCAGGAAACGTGCACGCCATTCCAGGCTTCGGCTGTCATGCAGCCCCCAGCCCGGATGATCTTGAATCCCTTCGCCATGCCCGGTGTCTGCCAAGGTCTCGCAGGGCCGGCCATCTGCCAGCCGGCCCCGCACGCGTATCTGTCGGCAGACCTGGCGATGATGCTCCCGGGCACTCAGAACCCCCGGGGCTCGATCCCCCCAACCACGGGAGGGTCCCAGCCAGTCCAGCACCCGGGGCTCGCTGGCATCCATGCCATCTGCCAGTCGCAGCGTCTCCATGCCCTCGACCGCGGCCAGCCGTGTGTGGATCCCGGCCCGGGCCAGCACCCGGAAGAGCAGATCGGCGTCACTCTCGTCCGCCTGCAGGATGGCCCCGCGACGCGGGTGATCCAGGGTGAGATGCCCGGCGTCCACCGCCACCCCCAGCGGTTCCAGCAGTTCACGGGCGAGGTCCACCGCATCCAGGCCGGTGAACAGGCGGGTGTGGCGATGCAGGGTCAGTCCCGCCAGGCGGCTGCGCAGGGACAGGCGCCAGCGTCGCCCCACATCCTCAGCCATACCACTGGGGCGACAGGCCATCAGGATGCCCTGCCAGTCACGCACAGGGCCGGGTGCGGCAGACAGCATCAAACGGGCCGATGACCCCAGACGCTCCAGACAGGCCGGCCCGGAGTGGATCACATCCACCTCCATGCGGGTGATACGGGACAGCCCCTCGCGCAGCCGCAGGGCCACGACGGGCAGATCCAGGCCGCCCAGGGTCAGGCGCAAGGTCAGGCCCGGGGCAACCCGGGATGAACGGGCGTGATGGGGGTGTTTGATGGGCACATCCATGGGCATCGAAGGGCTTCCCTGGTCCGTGGGATAAGGCATGAACATATCACCGCCGGGCATGGCTTTGAAGGGCAGACGAATGACATGAAAAAAGCCCCTAAAAGCTCTTCAAAAATGCGTCCCGAAGCGTTATGGTGGCGCCCGTTCCCGGAGGGATGCGAACAATGGCCCACAGCCACCCCGTCCGCCTCCCTGAACAGGTTGCAAACCCTGCCCGGGGGCCTTTGTGAGGCAATAGAGGATTCACCTCTCGTATGGACAGTTGCAGTACAAACGGCACACGCGCGGCGGCCCTTCCGGCCTTGCCCAGGATGGTGTGCAGCGTCCATCGGGACGAGCGCCCCGCAATGGTCATCTGACCTTCCCGGGCCCTCCCCCCAGGCGCCGCCATCCGGCACGCACGGGAGAGCCCGACCCCCGACTTCACGTCCCCACGCCCGGCCCGGCCGGTGCCGTGGTGATGTGGCATTGATATCGGGATCATCTCTCCCCACCCTCCGCCCGTTGCCACATCCGCCAGACCGCGCAGCACGCCCCCGGGCAAGAAGGAAACGATGAGATGACCGAGATGATGACCAAGGCCAATGACCGCTTCGAAACCAGCCACAACCAGGCCATCCACTGGATAGATGAGCGCCAGGACCCCGCACTGCAGACTGTGGACCGGGCCGTCAGACAAGGGCATTACCAGGCTGCCCGCACCCGGTTTCTGAAACTGGCCGAGTCATCCCAGATCGGTGTTCTCCAGCACATCCCCCAGCAGGATGCCGTGCGCCTGGCTGGCGGCCTGCCCACCTATACCGTCGCCCGTCTGTTCGAGCGCCTGCCCCGCCATCTGGGTCGTGCCATCGTCCAGTCCCTGCCGGAGGGCAAAAGACAGGGCGTGGTGGTCATCCTCAACCATCGCCGTCACGACCCCCGCAACCTGCAGAGACGTCAGCTACAGGGCTGACTCCCCTGCCCCGGCGAGGCCAGCGCGGTAAACACCGGGTGGCCTCGCAGGAGGCATACCCCATATCCATGAGTTATCCTTGGTTGCATCACCAAGGACCCGGCCCCGCTTCCACGTGAACCAAGCGACCCTCCCGGTGTCCGATGGCAAAGGATCATCAAGCGCCCCATGACACCCGCCCTCACCCCTGAATTCTCCATCCATCCTTCGCGGCGTTCACGTCCCAGGATCCGGCTGACGGCGTCGTTGGCGGGAGTCCTCCTGCTCTTAATGATGTCGAGTGCGTGGGGCAACCCCAGGGTGGAAATCACCGGCGGCGACAGCGAGATTCGGGATAACATTCGCGCCCACCTGGGGCTTGCCCGCGAAGGCTGTGACCTGCCCCCCTGGCGGGAACGCCCGCTGGTGAGGGCGGCCCGGGAGGATGCCCGCAACGCCCTGCGGGCCCTGGGCTATTACAGCCCCCAGATGGACATCGATTTCCAACGCATCGACGACTGCTGGCGACTGAATGTCCAGGTGGACCCGGGTCCGCCGGTACGCATCCGTTCCATGGATGTGGCCTTGAGCGGCGCCGCCAATGAGGATTCTGCCTTCCAGGAATACCTGCGCGAGCTGCCCCTGCGTGAAGGCCAGCGCCTGCGCCACAACCAGTACGAGCAGATCAAGGGCGGCCTGAACCGACTGGCCTCATCCCGTGGTTATTTTGATGCCCGCTTCACCACCACCCAGATCCGGGTCCAGGTCAGCGAGCAGGCCGCCGACGTGGTGGTGCACATGGACAGCGGCCCGCGTTACCGCTTTGGTCCGGTCAGTCTGGAGCAGGACATCCTCCACGATGAACTGGCCCAGAAATTCGTTCCCTTCCAGCAGGGGAGCGACTTTGAGAGTCGACGCCTGATCCAGATGCAGCAGGCGTTCATCGACAGCGGTTATTTCTCCGATGTGCGCGTGGATACCCACCCGGAGGATGCCGAGGATCTGGAAATACCCATCACGGCCACCCTGGGCGCCCGCAACAAATGGTCCTATCTGGCCGGCGTGGGGGTGAGCACGGATATCGGCCCCCGGCTGCGTCTGGGCCTGGAAAATCACCGAGCCAATCTATCCGGGCACCGCTACGGCGCAGATCTGGAACTGTCACCGGTGCGTTCCAGTATCGGCCTCAACTATCAGATCCCCCTGGGGGACCCGGCCCGGGAACGACTGGATCTCACCGCCGGGTATCAGACCGAAAGCACCGACACCGCCGACGGGGATCTGTTCACCGTGGGCGTGGCCCACATCCAGCAAAGACCCTCGGGCTGGACCCATACCCGATTCCTGCGCTACGAGCACGAGGATTACAAGATCTCCGATACCCGGGGCACCTCAAGGCTGTTGACCCCCGGCCTGGAATGGTCCCGTATCCAGGCGGATCACCCCATCTTCCCGCGCCAGGGCTGGCGCCTGAGCGCCAACGTACGCGGCGCATCCGAAGATCTGCTCTCCACCGTCACCTTCGGCCAGGCCACGGGTCGGGCCAAGCTGATCACGCCCCTGGGCCAGGGGCGCCTGCTCACCCGGGCAGATGCCGGCACCACGGCAGTGGATGAATTTGCCGAGCTGCCCAGCTCCGTGCGGTTCTTCGCCGGCGGCGACAACAGCGTGCGCGGCTACGGTTACCAAAAGCTGGGGCCCACCAATGATGACGGCGAGGTGATCGGTGGACGGCATTTCATCACCGGTAGCGTGGAGGCCGAGTATCCCATCATCGGTCAATGGAGTGGCGCCGTCTTCGTGGACGGCGGTAATGCCTTCGAGCGCCTGGATGACTACAACGCCAAGTACGGCGTCGGGGCCGGCGTGCGCTGGCGCTCGCCCATCGGGCCGATCCGGGTGGATATCGCCCATCCCACCGATGGCGATGACAGCTTCCGGCTGCACCTGACCATGGGGATGGATCTGTGATACGCCGCGTCCTGATCAGCCTTGTCGTGATGCTGTTGCTGCTGGTGGTCCTGGTCACCGGCCTGGTGACGGCCCTGGTGGCCACCGAACCCGGCGCCCGCCTGGTGGTGAAGCAGGGCGTGGGCTTTGTGCCGGGGGAACTGCGCATCGAACAGGTGAGCGGCACCCTGCTCACCGGCCTGCGGGCCGGGGGGGTGGTCTATACCCACGAGGCCCTGACCGCCACCCTGGAAAGTCTCGACCTGCAGATGGAACTGCTGCCACTGGCAGGCTTGGCGGTGCATATCAATGCACTGGATGCCCAGGGCCTGGATCTCATTCTCACGCCGGATCCCGACGCGCCACCGTCGGATCCGGACGCGCCCTTCACCCTGCCCGATGCCATTCCCATGCCGGTCACGGTGGATCTGACCCAGGCGGTGATTCAGAACATCCGCTTTCGCACCCAGGAGCAGGCCGAACCGATCCTCGTGGACGCGGTGCGCCTGAGCCTGCATCTGGATGCCGAGCGTGCCCTGATCCGTGATCTGGACGTCCAGACGCCCGACATCCAGGTCCGGGCCTCCGGCCGCGCGGCCCTGGCCCAACCTTACCCTCTTGCCCTGTCGCTGGACTGGCAGCTGGATCTGCCCGAGGCCGCCCTGGAGCTCTTCCCGGACGAACCCGCCCACGGGCGACTGGCCCTGGAGGGGGACCTGGGCAGCCTGGCGATCCATCACCGGCTGCTGGGCCCGGTGTCCCTGCTCAGCGCCGGTCGCATCGATCAACCGATCACCGATCTCCATCTTGACCTGACCCACCAGTGGGAACCCTTCGAGCTGGATCTGGCACCCGAACAGCGCCTGTCCGTGGCCTCGGGCACCCTGACCACACAGGGTGGCCTGGAGGCCTATGAACTGGGCCTGCGCACAGCCCTGCAGGTCACCGACCTGCCCGCCCTGAACCTGGCGCTCACCGCCGATGGGAACCTGGAATCCCTGAATCTGGCCCCCTTGTCCGTCAGCAGTCCGGCCGGCAACCTGGAAGTGGCCGGTCGCCTGGGCTGGGTCGACGATCCGGACTGGGCGCTGCAAGTCCGTGGCCGGGACCTGAATCCCGCCGAGTTCGTGGCGGACCTGACCGGTCGCCTCAACCTGGACCTGCATACCCGGGGGCGTCTGGATCCGGAACAGGGGGTGGTGGCCCAGGTGGACCTGCAACGCCTGGCGGGTCAACTGCGTGACTATCCCGTGACTGGCCAGGGTCAGGTGGCCATCGCCGGTAACACCCTTAACATCCCCGGGCTGAGACTGGGGGTGGGTGATAATCGCCTGAGCACCCGCGGTCAGGTGAGCGACACCCTGGCGCTGGACTTTGACCTCAACGCCCCGGACCTGCCTGCCCTGTGGCCAGGACTGGAAGGCAGGGTGATCGCCAGCGGACAGGTGAGCGGTCCCCTGGAGGCCCCGGTGGTCTCCGCCCGGGCAGACATCCGCGACCTGGGCCTGGGGAATCTCTCCCTGGCTCGACTGGATCTGGACCTGGAGGCCGGGGTGAGCCCCGACAGCCCCATGCGCCTGGACCTGGAAGCTCGCGACCTGCGGCTTGGTCAGGATCTGGAACTGACCAGCCTCAGCCTGCAGGGTCGCGGCACAGCGCAGGCCCATGAGATCAACCTGGACCTGGAGGCGGATCAGGGTCAACTGGGTCTCACCCTGGACGGCGCCCTGGACGAGGGGCCCGCCTGGGCGGGCCAGCTCACCCGCCTGGACCTGGATCAGCCCCAGGCAGGTACCTGGCAACTGGAAACCGCCGTGGGCCTCAATGCTTCCCCCCAGGCGGCAGGCCTGGAGGACAGCCTCTGCCTGATACAGAACCAGGGCCGCCTGTGCCTGGACGGCAACTGGTCGGCCGAGGCGGGCGCCTCGGCCGACCTGCAACTGACCGATCTCTCCCTGCAGATTCTGAATCCCTTCCTGCCCCCCAACCTGCGCGTTGATGGCTCGCTCGGGGCCACGGCCAGGCTGCGCCTGGACGATCAGCTATGGCTTGAGGCGCGGGTGCAACCCAGCGCTGGCGAGATCCGCCTGCGGGACCTGGATGACGAGGAACACATCATTCCCTACCAGGACGGGCAGGTGGATCTACTCGTTGAGGACCGGGACATCACCGCCCGCCTGGCGCTGGGCTTTCTGGAGGGCGGTCAGGTGGATGGCCGACTGGATGCCCGTCAACGGGACGATGGCGACCTGGACCTGGACGGCGACGTCCAGGTGGCCCTGGACGAATTCCGCTGGCTGATGCCGCTGGTTCCCCAGGTGACTGACCCCGGCGGGCGCCTGCGGGTGGACCTGACCGTGGGCGGCACCGCGGCAGATCCCCGCATCGAGGGCCTGTTGACCCTCACCGAAGGCACGGCCTTCATCACCGAGGCGGGCATCACCGTGGAGGCCCTGAACCTGGAACTGCGCAACGAGGGTCTGGAACGCCTGGTGTTCGAGGGTGACATGCGCTCCGGTCCCGGCACCCTGGAGGTGGACGGCGAGGTGCAACTGGACGGCGAAGACATGCCCATCATCATCAACGTGCGTGGGGATCGTTTCCAGGCCGTGCGCCGTCCCGATGTGCAGGCCCTGGTCAGCCCGGATCTGCGCATCACCCTCATCGGGCAGCGGGCCATCGTCACCGGTCAGGTGGAGATTCCCGAGGCACGGGTGGAACTGGTGGAACTGCCGCCCCAGGCGGTGTCCGTCTCCCGGGACGAGCTGATCCTGGATGACGGGGAAGAGGCGGGTGAGGCCCTGGTGGTGATCGCCCGGGTGCGGATCATCCTGGGAGATGATGTGCGCATCAGCGGCTACGGCCTTGACGCCCGCCTGACCGGCGACATCGCCGTGCAGGACTCGCCGGGCAGACCCACGCGACTGGTGGGCGAAGTGCGTGTGGCTGAAGGGCGCTACAAGGCCTATGGACAGGATCTCACCGTGGAACGGGGCATCATCGTATTCCAGGGCCCGCCGGAGAACCCGGGGCTGAACATACGGGCCTCCCGACGCGTGCCCGCCTACGACGTGGTCGTGGGGCTGGAGATCGGCGGCACTCTGGAAGAGCCTCGCTCCCGGGTCTTCTCGGAGCCTTCCATGGAGGACAGCGATGCGCTGGCCTTCCTGGTGACGGGTCGCCCCCTGTCGGGCGCTGGCGAGGGAGAGGCCACCGACATCGTGGCGGCGGTGGCCATGTTCGGCATCGAAAGGGGCGGCTTCATCACCGACCGCATTGGCCAGGAGGTGGGCCTGGACGAGTTTACCGTGGACACGGGCACCGAACTGGAGGACTCGGCCCTGATGATGGGCAAATACCTCTCGCCGCGCCTGTTCCTGCGCTACAGCGTGGGCCTGTTCGATCGGGTGAATACCGTCATGCTGCGTTACCAGCTCACCCGCACCCTGAGCCTTGAGACCCGGTCCAGCAGCGAGGCCCAGAGCATGGACCTGCTCTACCGGCGGGAGCGTTGACCCAGCCCCCTGTTACCGCGCACTGAGCGGGAGTAGGCTGGATGCAAACCCATCGACAAAGGCCCTGCCATGGCCAAGCTCACCTTCCTGGGCGCCACCGGCGAAGTCACCGGCTCGCGCTACCTGATCGAGACCGAAACCACCCGCCTGCTGCTGGAGTGTGGCCTGCAGCAGGGCGGACGCCAGGCCAGCGAGGCCAACCAGGCCTCCCTCAAGCCATTGGCCGACAGCGTGGATGCGGTCGTCCTCTCCCATGGCCACCTGGACCACGCCGGCCTCCTGCCCAAGCTGGTGAGGGATGGCTATCGAGGCCCCGTGTACTGCACCACCGGCACCCGGGACCTGTTGCACATCATGCTGCGGGACTCCGCGCATGTGATGTCCAAGGACGTGGAATGGGAAAACAAATGGCGCCAGCGGGCGGGCCGCGACCTGCTCGAACCGCTCTACAGCATGAACGACGTGGAAGCCGCCCTGGACCAGTGTTGCGCCGTGGACTACGGCCACCTGCAGGCGGTGGGCAAGGACATCCAGCTCAAGTTCCACGATGCCGGACATATCCTCGGTTCGGCCATCGTCGAGATGATCCTCCAGGACGGCGGGCGCTCCCGCCATCTGGTCTTCTCCGGAGACCTGGGCAATCCGGACTCGGTGCTCATGAACACGCCGGCCCGTCTCACCCATGCCGACCTGGTGATGCTGGAGAGCACCTACGGTAACCGGGATCACCGTCCTCTTGAAGAGACCATCGAAGAACTGGCCAGCATCCTGAAAGAGGCCCATGAGGCCGGCGGTAACGTGCTCATCCCCGCCTTTGCCGTGGGTCGCACCCAGGAGGTGCTCTACCACCTGGGCCGACTGCATCATCAAGGGCGCCTGCCCCAGCAGAAGGTCTTTCTGGACAGCCCCATGGGCATCCAGGTCACCGAGCTTTACGCCAAGCGCCGCAAACTGCTCAATGGCGCCGATATGGATGAACTGGACCGGGCATCAGGGGGTGACCTCCAGCGTTATCTGCCCCAGTTGCAGTTCACCCGGCGGGTGGAAGAATCCATGTCCATCAACCAGATCACGGGGGGCGCCATCATCATTGCCGGTGCCGGCATGTGCAACGGCGGGCGCATCACCCACCACTTCAAGTACAACCTGTGGCGCCGCCAGACGCACCTGATCATCGTCGGCTTTCAGGCGCGAGGCACCCTGGGGCGACAACTGGTGGACGGGGCCAGGAAGATCAAGGTGCTCGGCAACGAACTGGCGGTGGCGGCCAAGGTACACACCCTGGGTGGCCTGTCCGCCCATGCCGGGCAGTCGGCACTGCTGGACTGGGCCGGGGCCTTCAGGAACCAGCCGGTGTTCCACATGGTGCACGGTGAACCCGAGGCCCGGGCGGCGCTTGCGGAAGCCCTGCGCACCCGGGCCCAACGCGATGCCCGGGTGCCGGAACTGGGACAGACGGTGGAGATCTGACCTCAGCGCTTGAGCTTCAACTGGGACAGATCCCGCACGGCACCCTGTGAGGCCGAGGTGGCCATCAGGGCATAGGCCTGCAGGGCCTGGCTCACCACGCGCTGGCGGCTCACCGGCTGCCAGGCCCGCTCCTCTCCCCGGGCTTCCATGGCCTGGCGCCGGCGATCCAGCTCCGCATCCTCCACGGCAATACGGATGCTGCGTGCGGGGATATCGATCTCGATGGTATCCCCCTCTTCCACCAGACCGATCGCACCGCCCTCGGCGGCCTCCGGGGACACATGACCGATGGAGAGCCCCGAGGTGCCCCCGGAGAAGCGACCATCGGTGATCAGGGCACAGGCCTTGCCCAGCCCCTTCGATTTCAGGTAGCTGGTGGGATAGAGCATCTCCTGCATCCCCGGGCCGCCCTTGGGGCCCTCGTAGCGGATGATGACCACGTCCCCTGCCTTGACCTGATCCCCCAGGATCGCCTCCACCGCCGCATCCTGGCTCTCGAACACCCGCGCCGGGCCGGAAAACTTCAGAATGCTCTCGTCCACGCCCGCCGTCTTGACGATGCAGCCGTCCAGGGCCAGGTTACCCGCCAGCACCGCCAGCCCCCCGTCAAGGGAATAGGCGTGGGGCACATTCCGGATGCAGCCCTGCTCGCGATCCAGATCCAGGTCATCCCATTTTTGCGACTGGGAGAAGGCCTCCTGGGTGGGCACCCCGCCTGGGGCCGCCAGATAACGCTCCCGGGCCACTTCCGAGCGCGTGGTGCGCGCCACGTCCCATTCATCCAGGGCCTGTCCCATGCTGGGACTGTGTACCGTGGGCACATCCGTGTGGATCAGACCGCCTCGCTCCAGCTCGCCCAGGATGGCCATGACCCCGCCCGCCCGGTGCACATCCTCCATGTGATACTTCTGGGTGGCCGGAGCCACCTTGCACACGTTGGGCACCTTGCGGGAGAGGCGGTCGATGTCTTCCATGGTGAAGGGCACCTCTCCTTCCCGGGCCGCCGCCAGCAGGTGCAGCACCGTGTTGGTGGAGCCGCCCATGGCAATATCCAGGCTCATGGCATTCTCGAAGGCCTTCATGCTGGCGATGGAGCGGGGCAGCACTGAGTCATCGTCCCCCTCATAATAGCGCCGCGCCAGATCCACCACCTGACGACCCGCCTCCAGGAATAGATCCCGGCGGCCCGAGTGAGTGGCCAGCAGGGAGCCATTGCCAGGCAGTGACAGGCCCAGGGCCTCGGTGAGGCAGTTCATGGAGTTGGCGGTGAACATGCCCGAGCAGGAACCGCAGGTGGGGCAGGCGGAGCGCTCGTATTCCATCACGCTCTCATCGCTCTCCCCGGGAGTGGCCGCTGCCACCATGGCGTCCACCAGATCCAGACTGATCACCTGGTCGCCACGGCGCACCTTGCCCGCCTCCATGGGGCCGCCGGAGACGAATACCGTGGGGATGTTCAGGCGCATGGCGGCGTTGAGCATCCCGGGGGTGATCTTGTCGCAGTTGGAGATGCACACCAGGGCATCGGCGCAGTGGGCGTTGACCATGTATTCCACGGCATCGGCAATCACCTCCCGGGAGGGCAGGGAATAGAGCATGCCGCTGTGGCCCATGGCGATGCCATCATCCACCGCGATGGTATTGAACTCCTTGGCCACACCGCCGGCCTTCTCGATCTCCCGCGCCACCAGTTGCCCCAGGTCCTTGAGGTGCACGTGCCCGGGCACGAACTGGGTAAAGGAGTTGGCGATGGCGATGATGGGCTTGTCGAAGTCCCCATCCTTCATGCCGGTGGCGCGCCACAGGGCGCGCGCCCCGGCCATGTTGCGTCCGTGGGTGGTGGTGCGTGATCTGTACTGAGGCATGAGACTTATCCGGCAATTGTTGCTGTTGGCGCACAGTCTACACCGCCACCCGATCCGTTCCGAGTATCCGCGTCGGCAACAAGGTCGGATCGCCCCGTGGGGTCTTCGCCGGGAGAAGCCTGCAAGGCCTGGGCTGCTGATGCCGGCAGCGGTGGGTGAATCGTCAACATTCTTTACAACACATGCGCGCACGGATAACAAAAAAACACCCAAAATACTGATTTTATTGACTAATCAATTTACGGCACGAGATATGCTGATCAGGCTAGGGATAAGCGGATTGCAGGCAATCAGGCATGGATTCAGGTGCCCTAAAAGCACACCGACTTCTTTGGGTGGACCTCTCGGAACACCCAGAACCACCTGATCTGACGAATTCCTGGGAGATCCTGGTGGTCTCCTGCCTCGCCGAGGCGGAAGCAATCCTCAGGGACCCCAGCGTCATGATAGGCGTCTTCCCGCTCAAGCATGACTTGCTGAGCCAGTTGCCCACCCTCGAGCGTTTCCTGCAACAGCATGGAACCCGGGAGTGGATTGCACTGGTGGAACCGGAACTGCTCTGGGACCCGCGTGTTCGCGAGATCCTGCGCCACTGGTGCTACGACTTCCACTCCCTCCCGGTGGATACCTATCGCCTGGAGGTGGTGCTGGGGCATGCCTTCGGCATGGCTGAGCTGCTCATGCACTCCGGCATGCACTGCAACTCCCTCGATCAGCAGGATCCTCTCACCGGCGAGAGCCCCCCCATGGATCAGGTCCGCCGCACCATCTGCAAGGTGGCCCGCGTCGCCGCGCCGGTGCTGATCACCGGCGAGAGTGGCACCGGCAAGGAGCTGGCGGCCCGCGCCGTGCATGACGCCTCCCCCCGGGCGGGCCGACCCTTCGAGGCCATCAATTGCGCCGCCGTGCCGTCCGCACTCATTCAGTCGGAACTCTTTGGCCACGAGCGTGGGGCCTTCACCGGCGCCCATCGCACCCGGGGTGGCCGGGTGCAGTCTGCCCATGGCGGCACCCTGTTCCTGGATGAGATCGGTGACCTGCCCCTGGAGGTACAGGCCTCATTGCTCAGATTCCTGCAGAATCAGACGGTGCAGAAGGTGGGTAGCGACCATGAAGAGAAGGTCGATGTGCGCGTCGTGGCCGCGACCCATGTCAACCTCACGGAGGCAGTGAAGGAAGGTCGATTCCGGGAGGACCTGTTCTATCGCCTGGATGTCCTGCACTTCGAGATGCCCCCCCTGCGGGAACGGGACGGGGATGGCGTATTGCTGGCTCATCACTTCTTCCAGGCCTTCGCCCGCGACCGCAGCGCCCGCGTGAAGGGTTTCAGTGCGTCCGCCCTGGAAGCCATCCGCCAGCACCACTGGCCCGGCAATGTCCGGGAGCTGATCAATCGCGTGCGGCGTGCCATGGTGCTGTGCGAGAACCGATTCATCCAGCCCGAGGATCTGGGGCTCGAGGACGCCCTGGAGAACACCCTCCCCCAGGCCTCCCTGGAGGAGGTACGGGCAGAGGCAGAGCGCACTGCCATTGTCCGCGCCCTGCGGGCCTGCGAGGGCAACGTCTCTGCGGCTGCCCGCCGCCTGAATGTCTCGCGCATCACACTCTACCGGCTGGCTCGACGCCACGAAATCCCCCTGCAGGGGCAAACGGCAGTCAAGAGCTAGAGAGTCGAATGGCGAGGCAAACACGGCATCGCTCAACGTGCCCGCCCCATAGCTGCCGCGCTGGATCATCCATACAAGGGAGCCCGAAGGTCATGAGATTCACCCGCAAACACCTGGCAATTGCCTGCTCCACTCTGCCACTGCTGCTGACTCACGCAGCCTGGGCCCAGGAACAGCCGCCAGAAGAGGTGGGTGAGAGGCCACCCCAGGAAGAGGCCCAGCCGGACGTGGCGGCGGTGTTCCAGGAGCGTGGCCTGCTCACACCCAAGGGGGGCTGGGTGGTGGAGCCCTCCCTTCAGTATGTGCACAGCTCATCCACCACGGTGGCCATTGACGGGTTCACCATCCTGCCGGCCATTGCCATCGGACTGATCGACCTGACCGAAGTCCAAAGGGACACCCTCACCGCGGCGCTATCCTTCCGCTATGGCCTGTCCAATCGCATGGAAGTGGGTATCCGCATACCGTATGTCTGGCGGGATGAGTCGCTACGTCGTCGAGAAGTCCTGGTGGGCACTTCTGGCGATCAGGTCACCGGCTCGGACGGGCAAGGCCTGGGGGACATCGAATTGGCCGTGCATTATCAATTCAATCGGGCCGTGACGGGCAGGCCCTTCTTTATCGGCAACCTGCGCGTGAAAGCACCCACGGGCACTTCCCCGTTCGACGTGGATCGCGAACTTATCGAAGATGATGATACCGGGCGCCCCATCACGGAGATATTCATTGAACAGCCCACCGGCTCGGGCTTCTGGGCCATCCAGCCCAGCCTCACCATGACCTATCCCACCGACCCGGCGGTGATTTACGGCAATATCAGCTACCTCTGGAACATCGAACGGGATGTGGGCGATGGGATCGGCAAGATCAACCCGGGCGACGCCCTGGGCATCAGCGTGGGCACAGGCATTGCCCTGAACAATCAAACCTCCATCAGCCTGGGCTACGACCACAGCATGGTATTCAAGACCAAGTATGAAAATGCCCCGCCGCTGGACCCTTCCTTTGACCGCATCCAGGTGGGAAGCTTCCTATGGGGTTTATCACACCGCTTTTCCCCACGGACCAGCATGAACCTGTCGGTAGGCATCGGGGCCACCTCGGCCGCCCCGGACACCCAGGTCACACTGCGCATTCCCATGCGGTTCTGACAGGCGGAAGTGACCGGGCTCAGTAGCCCCTCAACCCCTGAATCATCTGCGCATCCATGACGCGCCGCATGTCCATGCGGTTGAGGTTCATGCCCGACAGGTCCACGTTCAGGGTCGTCTGGTTACTGATGATCTGGTCGCTGACCTGGTTTTGCACAATCGAGGTCCAGTTCGAACCGGACAGTGCCTGAACGGTCAGGCCATCCAGGGCATTCTGGATGTGGATACCGCCTGCGGCCACCCTGGGACGCAGACCCGAGTGATCCATGATCACCGTATGGGCCACCACTTCCCCATTGATGGCGGTGGTGCGCTCGATCCCCAGCGCCAGTTCAAAGCCATCACGGCGGATCAGCCCGCCCCGCTGCTCCGCCAGCTCATGGTCCGGCACCAGCGCCCAGTCCATCATCGCCATCGGGTCGGAGCCATCGACAGCAAACCCGATGCCCACGGTTTCAGGCCATTCACCCAGGGCCGGCGACATCACCACCAGTAGTCCCAGGCCCACCACAGCCCCACGCAGGAATGCCCGGGACGAACGGCACACCGTCTTTTTCAGTGCGTCGTTTGGGAATTCAGATAGCGGTTTCATGTCTGCCTGCACCTCGGCTACCAGTCAGAATGACGTGGCAGGGCCAGGAGAAAATCCGCCAGCCCGTCACGCGCCAGGGCTGTGCCATAAGGGGGAGTCGTCAGCGCCTCCCAGGTCACCGGAGCATTGAAATATTCCCGCCCAAGGTCCAGGCGGTCACGAATCAGAAAAAGGATATCGTTACTGCGAATATCCTCGAACTCGGCCCGACTGTAATCCTTCACCCCCAGGGCGGGGTCACCCACCAGAACGCGGTCGCCCTTGATGCCCTTGACCACGACGAAATGGCGATAGCCCTCGATATCCACCAGGGCGATGGCGGGTATGCCCAGTTCCTCGAGTTTTTCCAGCGGGATTCGAAAACCATCCGAAGCAAGGCCCTGGGTCGCCAGGTAACGCTTCATGTCCAGCATGGAAAAACCCTGCTGCCGGATACGCGCCTGATCGCCCATCTCGTACATGAGGTCAAATGTTTCCCGCTCCCGGGTGGGGCGACCATAGTGATAAGTCAGCACCGTGGCCAGCGCGGCCGATCCACAACTGAAATCATACTGCTGACGCACCACCCTCTTGAAACGCATGCCTTGCAGGCTGGTCACCGACATCTCGTGGGTACCCATGGCACCCGGGATGTGCACCATGCCCGATGTCAGGCCGGTATGCGGCATGGCCAGTGCCAGCGCGCCCAGCGTCAATGCCATCAGGCCCGCATGGGCACACCTGGAACCTCTCTTGCCGGCGACCTTCATGACGGACTCACGGCGCCACATTGACATTGAGAATGAGGGATTCCTGAATGACCACGTTATGACCCGAATTCTGGATCACGGTACTGATGCCCTGAGCGTGATCAAAGGCCCCTGCCCCCAGCACGTTGTCACCGCTGGCAAAGGCCCCCTGCATCTGGGTATTCGACACTTGAGCGTTGGAGGTCATCTGCCCCAACTGTACCGATGAAATGTTGTACATGGCCCGCTGATCCTCCAGGGCTTCAGCTGCCACCGCCTCCGGCAGGTCCAGTGAACCCGCCTGAGCCAAAGACGTGCCTGCAAGTAACACCATCAAGGCCAGGGGAAAAACCCCCCTTCCCCCTCTACCACCTTGCTTCGCGACCATCACCCTTCACCTCCAGGGTTGTGGAGTTGGCCTGAAACCGGGGGCAACGGGTCGATCGCCCGTTGCCCCCGATCACCTCTCAACAGACTTCAGGCATGGGTATTACTGACCCAGGCCCAGGTGTGCCTGCACGGACACTTGCTGCTGAGTGAGGCTGTTGGTCCCGCTGTTCTGGGACACCTGGGTGATGCCCGCAGAATTGCTCAGGCCACTCTCACCGATGGTGTTATAGGCGGTGTAGGAGGAGTCCGACTCGATATGCAGGTAGGTATCGGTCACCGCGCCGCTGAGGTCGTTCTCGCTCACCACCATGGAACCGACATTGAAGGAATCGGTGATGCTGTTGTCGGTGAAGGTGCTGTTGTCGTTATTGCTATTCACGACGTTATTGCTGTCGTTCATGCTGTTGTCGGAGTTATCCGACGAGTCGTTACCGGAATCAGACACGGTGGTGTTGCCGGAGTCGGCAATATTCGTGCTGTTGTCGGAGTTGTTGCTGTTATCCGAGTTATCGCTGTTGTCGGAATTATCGTTCAGCGAATCCGTCCAGGCCATGCTGTTATCGGAGTTGTCGCTGTTATCCGAGTTATTGCTGTTATCGGAGTGATCGCTATTATCCGAATTGTCGTTCAGCGAGTCCGTCCAGGCCATGCTGTTATCGGAGTTGTCGCTGTTATCGGAATTATCGCTATTATCCGAGTTGTCGTTCATCGAATCCGACCAGGCAAAGTTATTGCTGTTGTCGGAGTTATTGCTGTTATCCGAGTTGTTGCTGTTATCGGAGGAGTCATTACCAGAATCCGCAACGCTCAGATTCCCCGAGTCATTCACACTGTTATTGGAGTTATCGTTCCCGGAATCGGCAACGCTGGTGTTACCGGAATCTGCGATACTGGTGCTGGCGTCAGTCTGGGAATTGTCATTGCCGGAGTCGGCGATGCTGCTGCTGGAGTCATTCTGGGAGTTGTCATTCCCGGAATCAGCCACGCTCGTGTTGCCAGAGTCAGCAATGCTGGTGCTGGCATCGGTCTGGGAATTGTCGTTACCCGAGTCGGCGATACTGGAACTGGTATTTCCGGAATCAGCAACATTGGTGCTGGAATCATTCTGGGAATTGTCATTCCCGGAATCAGCCACGTTGGTGTTACCAGAGTCAGCGATGCTGGAGCTGGTGTTGCCGGAATCGGCCACGTTGGTGCTGGAATCATTCTGGGAATTGTCATTCCCGGAGTCGGCCACGTTGGTGTTACCAGAGTCGGCGATGCTGCTGCTGGCATCATTCTGGGAATTGTCATTTCCAGAATCGGACACGTTCAGGTTACCTGAATCATTCGTGCTGTTATTGGAACTATCGTTGCCTGAATCCGCCACATTGGTGTTGGCGGAGTCGTTCACGCTGTTGTTGGAACTATCGTTAGCGGAGTCGGTCCAGCTGTTATTGCCTGAATCAGCTGTCGAGCTGTTGAATGACTCGGAGGCATTGTAGGAATTCTGATCCCCGAACTCACCTTCGCCGGTGTTGTTCGCGTCTGCCCAAGCGGGGGCGGACATACCGAAGGCCAGGGCAATTGCAGCGGAGATTGCGGTCTTCTTGAACGTCATCATGAAATCATTCCTCCTCACATTAGCTGTCGTCCGGCCGGCGGGCGAAGGGCCTTACCAGTCCGTGCCCCTCCCGTTGCAACAAGCAGGCCAACATAAAAAAAGTGCGATAAACCATTACCTTGCACGGCGTCAGCTTCATCAATGCCCACAAGTGCACAGTTTTGCGGTCGAAACCTGTTCAGTTGCTGTTACACATCGAGGCATCAGTACATGATGAAATCCGCCACAGACCCCATCCAGGCAGGCTCTGCAGGGAAAACACCCGACCTGTTACGCTGCTGATACACCCCCACCCGATCCCGGCTGGCTTCGCATTGTTGCGTTGAGGCAGGGGGCGTATCTTGGAAGGAAAGCCATCCGGAGCGCCGCCATGCCCCAGCCCGACCTCATGCACATGCTCAAGCGCCTCATCGAAATCCCCTCGGTGAGCAGCGTCTCGCCAACCTACGACATGGGGAACCGGCCGCTGATCGATGAGCTGGCCGGGTGGTGCGAGGCGGGAGGATTTCGGGTGGAGGTCAGGCCTCTGGAGGGGGTGGCCGACAAGGCCAACCTGGTGGCCAGCCTGGGCGAGGGGCCGGGCGGGCTGGTGCTGGCCGGGCACACCGACACCGTGCCCTGCGATCCCCATCTGTGGTCCCAGGACCCCTTCCAGGGCATCATCCGTGATGATCGGCTCTACGGACTGGGCAGCTGTGACATGAAGAGTTTCCTCGCCCTGGCCCTGGAGGCGGCGGCAAGCTTCGAGCCAAAGGATTTCCGACACCCGCTGGTAATCCTGGCCACCGCGGATGAAGAAAGCTCCATGCGCGGGGCCCGTGCCATCGCCGAAGCCGGGCAACCCCTGGGGCGACAGGCGTTGATCGGCGAGCCCACCAACCTGCGGCCCGTGCGCATGCACAAGGGCATCCTCATGGAGGGCATCCGGGTGAAGGGTCAGGCCGGCCATTCCAGCGACCCCAGCCTGGGTAACAGTGCCCTGGAAGGCATGCATCGGGTGATGAGCGAGATCCTGGCCTGGCGGGATGAACTCCAGGCCCGGCATCGCAACCCGCAGTTCCAGGTGGCGGTACCCACCCTGAACCTGGGTCACATCCATGGCGGTGACAACCCCAACCGCATCTGCGGCCAATGCGAGCTGCATATCGACCTGCGCCCCCTGCCTGGCATGGAGCCCGGCGCGCTGCGCCAGACCCTGACCGAGCGTGTGGACAAGGCCCTGCAGGGTTCGGGTCTGGATTACGAGGTCTTCCGTCTGATTCCGGGCGTACCCCCCATGGAGACGCCCGCCGACAGTGAACTGGTGAGGGCCACCGAGGCCCTCACCGGCCATGCCGCCGAGTCGGTGGCCTTCGGCACGGAAGGCCCCTTCCTGCGGCAGATGGATATGGACGTGGTGATCCTGGGCCCCGGCGACATCCGTCAGGCGCATCAACCGGATGAATACCTGGCCCTGGACCGCATCGAACCGATGCTGAAGATCCTGCGCGGCCTGATCCAGCGATTCTGTATCAAGGCGTGACTTCCAGCCAACAGCGCGGTGACTCACCCGGTGCCCATAGGCGGATCGCGCCAGCATTTGGCAGCGGGGCGGGCAATTGCTTATGATCGTGCCGCAAACGCACGCACCGCCTAAGGACCTGATGGCCTTGAAGAAAAACCTCACATCCCCCCATGTCGCCTGGTTCAGGGACGCCGCCCCCTATATCAACGCTCACCGGGAACGCACCTTCGTCATCTGTTTTGGTGGCGAGGCGGCCCTGCAACCGGGCTTTGCTGCCCTGCTGCACGATATCGCCATCCTGCAGACCCTGGGGGTGCGACTGGTCCTGGTGCATGGGGCGCGTCCGCAGATCGAGGAGAGGCTGCGGGCCCGGGGGGCACAGATACAATACGTGAACGGTTTGCGGCTCACCGACGATTCCGCCCTGCAGGCGGTCAAGGAGGCGGCCGGCTCGCTGCGCGCAGAGATCGAGGCGCTGCTGTCCATGGGGCTGGCCAATACGCCCATGTCTGGCGTGCGGGTGCGGGTATCATCCGGAAACTTCGTCACGGCGCGCCCGCTGGGCGTGCGCGATGGCGTGGACTATCAGCACACGGGGGAAGTACGGCGGGTGGATACCGAGGGCATGAAACACCACCTGCAGGCCGGGGACATGGTCCTGCTGCCCCCCATGGGCTATTCCCCCACTGGCGAGATCTTCAACCTCACTGCGGAGGACGTGGCCACCGCCGCCGCCGCCGCCCTGGGGGCTGACAAGCTCATCTTCTTCAGTGACACACCCGCCCTGCGCGACGGCAGCCGGCGCCCCATCACCCAGATGACCGCAGACCAGGCTCAGGCGCTGCTGGACGGGCGTCGTCGCCTGCCCGAGGAACTGGCCCTGCACCTGAAGTGCGCCATCAGCGCCTCGCGGCAATCGGTGGAGCGCGTTCACCTGGTGGATCGGCACCGGGACGGCGCCTTGCTCATGGAGCTCTACACCCGCGAGGGGGCCGGCACCCTGATCACCGGAGAGAGCTACGAACGCCTGCGCCAGGCCACCATCGAGGACGTGGGCGGCATCCTGGAACTCATTCAGCCGCTGGAGGTGGAAGGCATTCTGGTGCGGCGCTCCCGAGAGCAACTGGAACTGGAGATCGAGCGCTTCACCGTGATCGAGCGGGACGGCATGATCCTGGCGTGCGCTGCCCTTTATCCGTCCACCGAAGAGGCCGTGGCGGAGGTGGCCTGTGTGGCCGTGCACCCGGAGCACCGGGGCGGCGGGCGTGCCGACATGCTGGTGGAACACCTGGAGCTTCAGGCCCGCAACCTGGGCATCACCCGGCTGTTCGTGCTCACCACCCGCACCGCTCACTGGTTCCGGGAACGGGGGTTCGAGCCCGGGGAAATCCAGTCCCTGCCCATCAGCCGGCAGCAGATGTACAACATCCAGCGTAATTCCAAGATCTTCATCAAGCCGCTGCAGCCCCGGCAGACGCGCCGCAAGCTCGCCTGAGACAACCTCAGCGCTTGCGGGCCAGGGTGAGGCCGTCGCCGATGGGCACCAGACTCACCGTCACGCCCGGGTCCTCGTGGGCCAGGGCGTTGAAGGCGCGAATGGCCTCGGTCTCCGGTTCGTGGTTGTTGGGATCGGCCACCCGGCCAGCCCACAGGGTGTTGTCCAGGCAGACCACCCCACCCGGGCGCATCAGACGCAGGCAGCGCCGGTAATAGTTGACGTAATTGGCCTTGTCGGCGTCGATGAAGGCCAGGTCGAATCGGCCCGCCTGACCGTCTGCCAATAGCCCATCCAGGGTATCCAGAGCCGGCGCCAGACGCAGGTCAATGCGGTCGGCCAGCCCCGCCTCGGCCCAGTAGCGACGGGCGATGGCCGTCCATTCCTCGCTGATGTCGCAACACACCAGCTCACCATCCTCGGGCATGGCACCTGCCATCCACAGGGCGCTGTAACCGGTGAAGGTACCGATCTCCAGGATACGCCGCGCGCCCAGCAGTTCCACCAGCAACCCCAGAAACTGGCCCTGCTCGGGCGCCACCTGCAGGTTGTGTTCGGGCATATGGGCGGTTTCCTCCCGCAGGCACCGATACAAGGCGGGCTCCCGCAGGGATACCGAGCGCATGTATGCCTGCAGGCGCTCATCCATGGGCGTGGTCAGGTTGGACATCAGGGGACTCCTTGGCGTGCTGTGTCGTCGGGCCGTGACGGTTCCGTCAGAGCTTTGTCAGAGAATTCGGTTATACTCCGCCCATCCGGAGACAGGATGGTGTCTTTTTATACACTTTCTGTCTGGACAATGCCTTGTTCCAGCTCACGGAGGTAGTCATCATGAGCGATATGGGCGCGCACGTCTCACCACTGCGAATCCTTCAGATCACCGATCTCCACCTATGCCCGCAACCGGGAGATGTCATGGGGTCGGGCATCAACACCGATGATAGCCTCCAGCGTGTGCTCGCGCAGGTCAAGCGACAGGAGCCACACCTGGACCGGGCGCTGGTGACCGGGGATCTGGTTCACGACCCGGTGCCCGAGGCCTACCAGCGGGTGAGCCAACAGCTGAACGCCCTGCCCTGCCCGGTACACTGTCTGCCCGGCAACCATGATGATACAGACCTCATGGAGGATACCCTTGCGGGCAGCCACCTGCATTGCGGCAAGATTCTCAGCCAGGATGACTGGCTTATCGTCCTGCTCAACAGCGCGGTACCGGAGGAAAGTCACGGCCGACTGGAAGACACCGAGCTGGACCTGCTGGAGGAAAGCCTCTCCCGCCACCCGTCACGCCATGCACTGGTCTGCCTGCATCATCCGGTGGTCCCGGTGGGCACCCCCTGGATGGACCGCATCGGCCTGCGCAATGCCGATGATTTCTGGGGTGTCATCGATCAGCACGACAAGGTGCGCGCCGTGATCTTTGGTCACGCCCATCAGGTAGTGGACCAGACCCGTAACGGCGTGCGTCTGCTGTGCGCGCCTTCCACCGGTGCGCAGTTTGCACCCGGGAGTCAGACCGTGCGCCTGGATGACCTGCCACCCGGTTACCGGCGTCTGGACCTGTTCCCCGATGGGCGCATCCACACCTGGGTGGAATACCTGCCACAGGCACCCGAATGGCGCCTGTGCGGTAGTTAAGGCTCATTCAATCCCGTTATTGGTGCGCGGCGCGGGGCGGCTGGCATTGACCATCAGCACCAGGGACCGCCCCTGCAGCGGATAGACCTCGTGGCTGTGAAACTTGCGGTGATCCGGCCGGGGCCCGCGGGGATAGACCGTATCCAGCAGCACGTCCCAGCGGGTGCGCTCCGGTTGGGCGGGCAGCCGAAAGGAGATGGCCTCGTGATCCGCGTTGAGTAACAGCAGCATATCCGTATCCCGCACCCGGCGACCGCGCTCGTCATACTCCTCGAACAGGTCGCCGGCGATGAACATGCCCAGACTGCGGGCGAAACCCTGCTGCCAGTCTTCGTCATCCATCTCCTCGCCATCGGGCCGGATCCAGGCCAGATCCTTCACGCCGGCCCCCATGATGGGGCGCCCCTGAAAGAAATGCCGTCGCTTCAGTGCGGGGTGCTCGCGTCGCAGGGCGATCAGGTATTGCACGAAGGGCAACAGGTCGCGGCCATATTCGTCCAGGGCCCAGTCCATCCAGGAAATCTCGTTGTCCTGGCAATAGGCGTTGTTGTTGCCCTGCTGGCTGCGGCCGCGCTCATCGCCGGCCAACAGCATGGGGATACCCTGGGACAGGAACAGGGTGGACAGGAAATTGCGCTTCTGCCGCGCCCGAAGGTCCATGATGTGCTTGTTGCGGGTGACCCCCTCTTCGCCACAGTTCCAGGAGAGATTGTGGCTCTCGCCGTCCCGGCTTTCCTCCCCATTGGCCTCGTTGTGTTTTTCGTTGAAGCTCACCAGGTCTTCCATGGTGAAGCCATCATGACAGGTCACGAAGTTGATGCTGGCATAGGGCCTGCGACCGCTGGATTCGTACAGATCCGATGAACCGGTGAGACGATAGGCCATATCGCCAATCAGCCCGTCCTCGCCTTTCCAATAGGCTCGCACCGTATCCCGGTACCGGCCGTTCCACTCGGTCCAGCCCACCGGGAAGTTACCCACCTGATAGCCCCCCTCGCCCAGATCCCAGGGCTCCGCGATCAGTTTCACCTGGGACAACACCGGATCCTGGTGGATGATGTCGAAGAAGGCCCCCAGGCGATCCACCTCGTGCAGCTCACGCGCCAGCGCCGAGGCCAGGTCGAAACGGAAACCGTCCACGTGCATCTCCTGCACCCAGTAGCGCAGCGAGTCCATGATCAACTGCAGCACCCGGGGGTGCTGCATGTTCAGGGTGTTACCGCAGCCGGTGTAATCCATGTAATAACGCTGATCATCATGCACCAGCCGGTAATAGGCCCGGTTATCGATACCGCGAAACGACAGGGTGGGCCCCAGGTGACTGCCCTCGGCGGTGTGGTTGTACACCACGTCCAGGATGACCTCGATCCCCGCCGAGTGCAGCGTCTTCACCATGGTCTTGAACTCGTTCACATGCCCCGAGGCGCTGTAACGCATGTCCGGCGCGAAGAACGACATGGAATTGTAACCCCAGTAATTGCGCAGCCCCTTCTCCACCAGGTGCCTGTCATCCAGAAAGGCGTGCACCGGCATCAGTTCCACCGCCGTCACGCCCAGGCGCTGCAGATAGGACACCACCGGAGCCGTGGCCAGCCCGGCGTAGGTGCCACGCAGTTCCGGGTGCACCTTGGGATGCTGGGCGGTGAATCCCTTCACGTGGAGTTCATAGATGACCGTCTCGTGCCAGGGGGTCTTCGGCGGCTTGTCATCCCCCCAGGTAAAGGCCGTATCAATCACCTGCCCCTTGGGCATGCCGGGGGCTGAATCCCGCTTGTCCATGACCAGGTCGGCCTCTTCGGCGCCAATGCGGTAACCGAACAGCGCATCATTCCATTTCACCTGCCCATGCAGGGCCTTGGCATAGGGGTCGATGAGCAGCTTATTGGGGTTGAATCGATGCCCGGCGGCCGGATCGTGAGGCCCATGCACCCGATAGCCATAGAGCAGCCCCGGGCGCGCCTCCGGCAGGTAGCAATGAAATACCTGATCCGTCTGCCAACGCATCTCGATACGTTCAAGCTCCCGCCGGCCACTTTCGCTGAACAGACACAGCTCCACCCGCTCGGCGTGCTCGGAAAACAGCGCGAAATTCACCCCTTCACCATCCCAGGTGGAACCCAGGGGATAGGGACTGCCGGGCCAGATGGCCCAGTTCGGTTGGCTCATGCGGATAACCTTCTGCGCCTATGGGCGCCCATGGAAAACACACGGCCGCTGGGGCCGCTTTTACTATGATCGCCCGACCATCACCCTATCGGTCAATGGCCACCGGGGCATTGGCTGAGGCTGCGGGCATGTAATAATGACACGGCGCAAGAATCACCGCTCTGGAGAGCCCCGCCCCCCATGACAGCCCTCATCAGTGAACCGGACCAGCGACTTGAGGCCATGCAGGAATGGCTGTGGGAGATCCTGGGCCCCGACACGCCCGCCCCCACCCTCCTGTCGGCCGATGCCAGCTTTCGCCGTTATTTCCGGCTACGGGATCACAACGCCTCCCGGGTGATCATGGATGCCCCGCCCGACAAGGAATCCGCGGAAGACTTCGTGCATATTGCCGACATACTGCGGGAACTGGGCCTGAGCGCGCCCCGCATCCATGCCTTTGACCGGGCCCAGGGGTTTCTCTTGCTTGAAGACCTGGGCGACCACACCTTCAGTCGCGCCCTGGGCGAGGGGGCCGACGAGGCAGGCCTTTACCGCCTGGCCACCGACACCCTCGTTGAACTGCATCGCAACTGGTCACGCCATCATACCCGCCGCGTCCCCCCTTACGACGAGGCCGCGCTGCTGCGCGAGGCCGATCTGTTCACCCAATGGTACTGGCCCGAGGCCTTTGACGCCCCGTGCGACGCCCACGTGCAGGAAAGATTCCAGCAGGCCTGGCGACAGGCACTGGAGCCGGTGCATCGGCTGCCCCCCACCCTGGTGCTGCGAGACTATCACGTGGACAACCTGATGGTGCTGGCAGGCCGCCAGGGTGTGGCTGCCTGCGGGCTGCTGGACTTCCAGGATGCCCTGATCGGCTCGCCGGCCTACGACCTGGTCTCCCTGCTGCGGGATGCCCGCCGGGACGTGGACCCCGCCGTGGCCGAGACCATGGTGGCCCGCTACCGGGATGCCTTCCAGGGCCTGGACGCCAACACCCTGGACGACAGCTTCTGGATCCTGGGGGCGCAGCGCACCACCAAGATCATCGGCATCTTCACCCGCCTGTGGCGACGCGACGACAAACCCTCGTATCTGCGTCACCTGCCCAGGCTATGGCGTTTGCTGGAACAGGAACTGGCCCATCCGGCCCTCACCCCGGTACGCCAGTGGTTCGACGCCCACCTGCCGCCCGAGCGGCGTCTGGCCCTGCAGGCCGGTGTGCTGGCGTGTTCCGATAACCCCCTTTCCCGGATCGGCATCCGGCCGGGGGCCTGAACATGCATGCCATGATCCTGGCCGCCGGTCGCGGCGAACGCATGCGTCCGCTCACCGATCACACGCCCAAGCCCCTGCTGTGCGCCGGAGAACGCCCGCTCATCGTGCATCACCTGGAGCGCCTGGCAGCGGCTGGCTATCGGCAGGTGGTCATCAACCTGGCCTGGCGGGGCGAACAGATCCGCGATCACCTGGGTGATGGTCGCCCGTGGGGCCTGAACATCCGTTATTCCCCCGAGCCCGAGGCACTGGAGACCGGTGGCGGTATCCGTCAGGCCCTGCCGCTGCTGGAATCCGATCCCTTCCTGGTGATCAATGGCGATGTCTGGTGCGACCACCCGCTCGTGCCACCCACCCTGGCCCACGATACCCTGGCCCACCTGGTCCTGGTGGACAATCCAGCGCATCATCCCGGGGGAGACTTCCGGCTT
The DNA here is from genome assembly GCF_001632845.1 of Ectothiorhodospira sp. BSL-9. Lineage (NCBI taxonomy): Bacteria > Pseudomonadati > Pseudomonadota > Gammaproteobacteria > Chromatiales > Ectothiorhodospiraceae > Ectothiorhodospira > Ectothiorhodospira sp. BSL-9. Next base: position 504,054 of record NZ_CP011994.1, read on the forward strand.
CATGAAGGGCGGGTGCATCCTCCCATGGAGGACCCGGCAGCCCCCTGCCTGACCTTCTCCGGCATCGGCTGGTACCGTCCGGCCCTGTTCACGGGCACCCCTATCGGAGCCTTCCCCCTGGCCCCGCTGCTGCGCCAGGCCATGAGTCGCGAGCAGGTGAGCGGCGAACATCACCCCGGGCAATGGCTGGACGTCGGCACCCCCGAGCGACTGGCGGCCCTGGACCGACAATTGGCCTGACCCCATCGCCCGGCTTGGGGCAAAACCCAATCCCCGCTAGACTTATGCCAAGGATTCAAGGCCAAACCGACCTTCTCGACAGGTACCCAACACCATGCAACTGCCCAAACCACCCGTCCTGCTACCCCTCGGCGTCGCCCTGCGACTACTGCCCGACGCCGTTCACACCCGTCTCTTCTCGACCCTGGTCAACCACCTGCTCAAGGGGCAACCGGCCGCTGAAGAACTGGGCCCGCTGGAAGGCAAGCGCATCTGCCTATCGGTCACGGATCACCATGGGGGCATCTGCTTTCTGGTAAAGGAAGGCGGCGTCACCCCCTGGGACTGCAAGGCCGACGACGACTGGGACGTGCGCATCCGCGGCCGCCTGGAAGACTTCTGGCGCCTGGCCGCACGCGCCGAGGACCCGGACACTCTGTTCTTCAGCCGCCGCCTGGACCTGGAAGGCGAGACCGAGGCCGGCCTGTACCTGAAAAACCTCCTGGACACCGCTGAGCCCGACTGGGAAAGTCACATCCACGCGGTGCTGGGAGAGCGCGCGGGCACCAAGGCCGTGTGCATGCTCAATCAACTGGGCCTGGGCAAGCTGCTGCCGGGGGGGCTGCACCCGAGCCAGTAGTTGGCAGTGACTTGCAGGCCAAAGGGGGACGGACTCGGGCAAAAGGGGGACGGATTTAAATCCGTCCCCCTTTTGCCCGAGTCCGTCCCCTATACCCGCCTCCCAAACAGATCATGCTCGGAGGCCTCTTCCACCTCCACCTGCACAAACTCCCCCACGGCCAGCCCCTGGCCATCCTCCACGAACACCAGACCATCCACCTCCGGCGCATCCGCCGCCGAACGCGCAATCGCCGTCCCCTCGGCATCTATCTCATCCACCAGCACGGTCAACTTCTGCCCCACGCGACGGGCCAGGCGCGCTTGACTGATCTCTGCCTGCACTTCCATGAAACGGGCCAGACGCTCCTCCTTCACCGCTTCTGGCACCGCATCGGGCAAGGCATTGGCCGGCGCGCCCTCCACTGCGGAGTAGGTAAAGCACCCCACCCGATCCAGCTGTGCCTCCTGGATGAACTCCAGCAACTGCTGAAAATCCGATTCCGTCTCCCCGGGGAAACCGACAATAAAGGTGCTGCGCAGGGTCAGATCCGGGCAGATCTCGCGCCAGCGATGAATCCGCTCCAGCACCCGCTCGGTGGCCGCCGGTCGTCGCATGGCCTTGAGCACCCGCGTGCTGCCATGCTGCAGGGGCACATCCAGATAGGGCAGGATGCGACCCTCGGCCATCAGCGGGATCAGATCATCCACGTGGGGATAGGGATACACATAGTGCAGGCGTACCCACACCCCCAGGCTGCCCAGAGCCTCGGCCAGGTTCTGCACATGGGTACGCAACGGCTTGCCGCCCCAGAAGCCCGTACGGTATTTCACATCCACCCCATAGGCACTGGTGTCCTGGGAGATGACCAGCAACTCGCGCACACCGGCCTCCACCAAGCGCTCGGCCTCGGCCATCACCTCGCCCACGGGACGACTCACCAGATCGCCGCGAAAATGCGGAATCACGCAGAAACTGCAGCGGTGGTTGCAGCCTTCGGAGATCTTCAGATAGGCGTAGTGGCGCGGAGTCAGACGCACGCCCTGCGGCGGCACCAGGCTCTGATAGGGGTCGTGCGGCGCCGGCAGGTGCTCGTGCACCGCCCCCATCACCGCCTCGAAGGCATGGGGCCCGGAGACCGCCAGCACCCCCGGGTGTGCAGCGCGCACCTTGTCCGCATCCGCCCCCAGGCAGCCGGTGACGATCACCCGCCCATTCTCCACCATGGCCTCGCCAATGGCCTCCAGAGACTCGGTCACCGCCGCATCAATGAAGCCGCAGGTGTTCACCACCACCAGGTCGGCGTCCTGATACGTGCCGGTGATGCCATAGCCCTCCGCCCGCAATCGGGTGAGGATGTGCTCGGAGTCCGACAGCGCCTTGGGGCAGCCCAGGCTGACGAAACCCACCTGGGGCACCACCTCCTGCGGGCCGCTCAAGAGGCACTCCGCGTGCGGATGTCCGCCGGAAAGCGCGGGTATTTATGCACACCGGGGATCATGGGCACCGCGGTGCATACACGCTTATCTCCCAGACCGCAACAGGTCGTGTTGAACAAATTTAACTCCAATAAAAACAGGTGGTTAAAAACATGTACAAAAAATGACCGATTTGACTCGAGCCTTGTTGGCACGCGCCCTGGAGGCACTTTACCCCAATTCATCCACATAGTTATCCACAGCTTTTGTGGAAAAGCGGAGAAAATGAAGTGCCAGGGAGGATTTAGCGGCAAAGGCTCAAGCCCCGTTTGGAAAAAAACGGGTAAACTCAAGTAACAGATCTTCCGGGCTCATCGAGTGGCCTGGACCGGGCCTTGCTACCCGAAGCGGGGTCCAGTATATTACTCGTCTTTTTTCAGCGCTACAGGCTTTCGAGGGTGCTTGCATGAAGCCGGAAATCCATCCTGATTACCATGAAGTGAACGTGACCTGCAGTTGCGGGAATGCGTTCCAGACCCGCTCGACTCACAAAGGCGACGCCCTGAACGTGGAAGTCTGCTCTGCATGCCATCCGTTCTACACCGGCAAGCAGAAGATTCTCGACACGGCCGGGCAGGTGGACAAGTTCCGCCGCCGCTACGGTATGTAATGCCGGGGGCACGCCCCATGGCAAGAAAGTTCGAATGGGGCACAAGGGCGCCGTGGGTCGGCGCCCTTGTTGCGTTGTGCCTGGGCACAGCCCAGGCGGCCGACCTGCCCGACAGCTGTGGTGGACCGCAGGGTCGCACCAGCCAGGGGCAGGTGGACCACGTCTTTGACGGCGACACCGTACGCCTGACCGATGGCACCCGGGTGCGCCTTATCGGCCTGGACACGCCCGAGATCTTCTGGCGCGAGCGGACCGCCGAGCCTTACGGCCACGAGGCCCGGGATGCTCTTGAGGCGTTACTGAGGGAGCACGATAACCAGGTGCTCCTGGTGCACGATGCGGAACGCAAGGACCGCTATCAACGCACCCTGGCCCACCTGTTCACACCCGACGGCCAGCCCATCACCGCCCTGTTGCTGCGCCAGGGCCTGGCCACGGCCCTGACCATCCCCCCCAACGACTGGCATGTGGACTGCTACCGGGACACCGAGGCGCTCGCCCGCGCCGAGGCCCTGAAGATCTGGTCGCTGGAACATCTGGAGGCCTTCGAGGCAGAGGAACTGCCCCGCGATGCCGAGGGGTTCCGGATCGTCACGGGGGAAGTGGTGCGCATCGGGCAAAGCCAGCGCGCCCACTGGATCAATCTTGAAGGCAATGTCGCCTTTCGCATCGACCGGGAAGACATGCAGTACTTCCCCGACCTGGATATAGACGCCCTGCGCGGCGAACAAGTGGAAGGCCGCGGCTTCGTCTACACCCATCGGGGCCAGCCCCGAATCCGCATCCGCCACCCGGCGGATCTGCGCATCATCGACTAACCAAAAAGGGGACAGACACCTTTTCCGTGCGCGCCGCTGGCGCGCGGAAAAGGTGTCTGTCCCCTTTTTGGTCCCGGCTCCCACGAAAGTGCTTTTCCATGGGAGCCGGCCTGCCGGCGAACGGCTTGCCTATCAGGGCAGCAGGTGCGCCACGCCGTCACGCTCCTCGCGCAACTCCTGCTCCGTGACCTGCATGCGCTCGCGACTGAAATCATCGATCTCCAGCCCCTGCACGATGCTGTAGTCCCCGCCCTTGCAGGTGACCGGGAAGGAGTAGATCAGACCCTTCTCGATACCATAGCTGCCATCGGAAGGCACAGCCATGCTCACCCAGTCACCGTCCGGCGTACCCATCACCCAGTCGCGGATGTGATCCACGGCGGAGCTGCCGGCAGAGGCTGCACTGGAAGCACCACGGGCCTTGATGATGGCGGCGCCACGCTGCTGCACGGTGGGAATGAAGTCCGACTCGTACCAGTCCCGCGGCACCAGACCAGAGGCGGCATCGCCCTTCACCATGGCCTGACTGATATCCGGATACTGGGTGGCAGAGTGGTTACCCCAGATGATCATTTTCTTGATGTCCGTGGTGGAAGCACCGGTCTTGCCCGCCAGCTGCGCCAGGGCACGGTTGTGATCCAGACGGGTCATGGCAGTGAAATTGCGCGGGTTCAGGTCCGGGGCATTGCGCTGGGCGATCAGGGAATTGGTATTGGCGGGGTTACCCACCACCAGCACCTTCACGTCACGACTGGCCACAGCGTTCAGCGCCTTGCCCTGCTCGGAGAAGATGGCCGCATTGGCCTCCAGCAGGTCCTTGCGCTCCATCCCCGGGCCACGTGGGCGAGCACCCACCAGCAGGGCCACGTCTGCCTTGTCAAAGGCCACTTCCGGCTTGTCGGAGGTGGTGATCCCCGCCACCAGCGGGAACGCGCAGTCTTCCAGTTCCATGACCACACCGCGCAGCGCGTCCATGGCCGGAGTGATTTCCAGCAACTGCAGGATCACCGGCTGGTCCTTGCCCAGCATGTCGCCCGAGGCGATGCGGAACAGCAGGCTGTAGGAGATCTGGCCAGCAGCGCCGGTAACGGCGACGCGCATGGGGTTCTTCATGAAGCTACCTCCAGTAAGGTCTTTAATCCAGTAAGGTCATTAACATGGTGTCAATGCTCGGTTCCGGGCGCCGCACCCAGGGTCCAGCGGCTCGGAAACGGACAAAGGATACACCTCCACCCCTTGGTTTTCCGCATGACCCACGATCGTGGGTCATGCCCGGCCCATCGATGGGGCCTATTTTTTGTTGTCGTCCTTGCTGCCACTCTGGGTAAAGGCCTGCCAGAACAGCTTCTGCATGGCATCCATGTTAGCCACGCCGCTCTGCATCAGCGGCTGCATCATGGCCAGGGACTCATAACCCTGCTGCCCCTCACGCATGCGCTTGGCCACGTCCTCCATCATTTCCTTCTGAAGAGGGGCCACATCGGGCAGGCCTAGAAAGGCTCGGATTTCTTCGGGGGTGGCATCCACCTCCACATTGATCTTCATGGGAACTCCTTCGCCTGTCAGTTGTTGCAATGCTGTGACCGGGGAGGACAAAAGTAAAGCCACAGTGTGCCTTACCCCACCCCATGAACACACGTTACCAAAACCAGCCCGACCGCGCAGGTGTGCCGTCGGGATGGCCCTGCTGCATCGCGGCAGGTAGACTGCCACCGGTGAACACACCCACCTACCTGATTGACTCCAGCATCTTCGTCTTTCGCGCCTGGTTCGCCCTGCCCGAGACCATCACCTGCCGCGATGGCCACCCGGCCAACGCCGCCCACGGCTTCGTGCGCTTCGTGCACACCCTGCTGCAAAGCGAACGACCGGCCCGCATCGCCTTTGCATTCGATGAAAGCCGGGGCACCTCCTATCGCCATGCCCTCTACCCCGCCTACAAGGCCAACCGCCCACCGGCCCCCGAAGAACTCAAGCGCCAGTTCGGCTGGTGCCGGGAATTCGTGAGCGCCCTGGGCCTGGCCCACCTCTCCAGCCCCACCTTCGAAGCCGATGACCTCATTGGCACACTGGCCGCAAGGGAACGCCAGGAAGGTCGCGCGGTCGTACTGGTCACCGGCGACAAGGACCTCTCCCAGCTCGTCCATGAGGGCGACCTGTGGTGGGACCCGCACCGCAGTCAGCGGCTCGATCCCCGGGGCATTGAAAAGCGCCTGGGAGTGCGCCCCGACCAGGTGGCGGACCAACTGGCCCTGGCCGGAGACAAGGTGGACAACATCCCGGGCATCCCCGGCGTGGGCATGGCCACGGCGGCCCGCCTGCTGCGCCGCACCGACACCCTGGAGGCCCTGCTGGAGGACATCCCGGCCATTGCCCACATGCCCATCCGGGGCGCCAAACGCCTCATGGGCCTGGTGGACACCCACCGCGACACGGTGCGACTGGCCCGTCAGCTCACGGGCATCCACTGCGAGGCCGGTCTGCCGGCAGGCCTGGACCTGGGGCGCGGGCGTCCGGATGGGGCTCGACTGGGGGATCTGATGGACCAACTGGCCCTGCCTCCGTCCCGGCGATTTGACTGGGACAGGATCTAGACAGGCGCCCCTCGAGTTTTGGCAGAATACAGAGCCTCGTCGTCACGCGTGGAGACCATGGACCTACACACCCATACCGCCAGCACCGGACAATGCACACGCCCCCTTCGCCGGGCAGTGGTGCTCGCCCTGCTGCTCACCCTGCTCTGGGCGGCCCCGGCCCACAGCCACCCCCATGCCTGGATCGACCTGCAGGTCAGCGCCGTCTTCAATGAGGATGGCCACATCACCCAGCTGCGCCAGGCCTGGCTCATGGACCCCTTCTACAGCACCTTCCTGCTGGACGACATGGCCCAGGACGCCAGCGGCGACACCCAGGAAGAACAGCTGGACAGCATCGCCCGGCAGATCATCAAGAACCTGAGCGATTATCATTACTTCACCGAGATCCACCATGGCGACACCGCCATCCAGGACGCCAGGGCGGAAGATCCCCGACTGGTTCAGAAACAGCGTCGCCTGGAACTGAGCTTCACGCTCCGCTTCGAGCAACCGCTGGACCCCGCCGATGCCCCCCTGAAGTATGCGGTGTTCGACCCCACCTACTTCATCGAGATCCTGCATGCCGAGAGTGGCGGCATCCACCTGGAGGGCGGCTCCGAGCGCTGCGACATGGACCTGCGCGTCCCCCGCCCCGACCCCGCCATGGTGGCCCGGGCCGCCATGCTGGACTACGACCAGCAGGGCGACCCCAACATGGGTAAACATTTTGCTGAACGGGTGACCATCGAATGTTCCCGCTGATCATCCTCCTCATCGCCACCCTGCTCATCCCCGGACCTGCCACAGCCTCCCCACTCACCGGCGGCGCCCCGGCCCAGGAAAGCCAGCAGAGCCAGGAAACCCCGGCAGAGGCCACCCAGGCCGACAGCCTCCTGGACCGCTTCGTTGCCTGGACCATCACCCAGCAACGAGCCCTGCATCGCCAGCTGGCCGACGGCATGGAGACCCTGCAGGAAGCCCCCACTGCGGCCAATGCCGGCGCGCTGATCCTCATCAGCTTTCTCTACGGCATCTTTCACGCCGCCGGCCCCGGGCATGGCAAGGCGGTGATCACCACCTATCTGCTCACCCACCGACAGCACCTGCGACGCGCACTCACGCTGTCCTTCGCCGCCGCCCTGATGCAGGGGCTTACCGCGGTGATCGCCGTGGCCACCGTCCTGTTCATCGTCGGGCGCACAGCGCGGGATGCCATGGGCCAGGCACCGGCGCTGGAACAGGCCAGTTTCGCCCTGGTGGCCCTGCTGGGGGCCTGGCTCATGTTGCGGGCAGTCCGGCAGTTGATCCGCATCGCCCGGGAGCGACGCCGTCACCCCGTGCCCACACTTTCCCCCGCAGTAGGCGCCGCGCCGGTGTTCACGGCGGCGCCGTCTCAGCAGGGGGCGCCCGCCCCCCTCGCACCGTCCATGAACGGCCATGCAGCCCATCACGAACACGGCGCCCATTGCGGCTGCGCCCATCACGTGGACCCGGGCCAGGCTGCCCGCGCCGACAGCGTCTGGGCCATGGTGGCCACAGTGGCGGCCGTGGGTATCCGTCCCTGTACCGGGGCCATCCTGGTCCTGGTCGTGGCCCATATCATGGGCCTGTGGACCGCCGGCATCGCCGCCGTGATGGCCATGTCCGTGGGCACGGCCATTACCGTGTCCATCCTGGCCATCATGGCCGTGCAGGCCCGTACCCTGGCCACGCGACTCTCCGGCGGCCTGGGCATCAAAACGCAACTCGCCGCCCACGGTGTGGGCCTGCTGGGCGGGATGCTCATCCTGGGCATGGGACTGATCCTGTTCCTGGGCAGCTTCACCACCCGCGTGCCACACCCCATGGGACTCTAGCCATGACCCGCTCCCGCAACCCCAGGGACTCGGGCAAGGAGCCGGCGCGTGTCATCCTGTTCAACAAGCCCTTCGACGTGCTCACCCAGTTCACCGACAAGGAGGGCCGCAAGACCCTGGCCGACTTCATCCCCGTGCCCGGGGTGTATGCCGCTGGCCGCCTGGATCGGGACAGCGAGGGTCTGGTGGTGCTCACCGACAACGGCCAGCTTCAGGCGCGCATCAGCCACCCGGATCACGCCATGAGCAAGACCTACTGGGCCCAGGTGGAGGGCATCCCGGACGAGACCGCCCTGCGGGCCCTGTGCGACGGGGTAGAGTTGCGTGACGGCCTCACCCAACCCGCCCGCGCCCGGCTGATGGACGAACCCGCCAGTCTCTGGCCCCGTGACCCACCCATCCGCGAGCGCCGTCACATCCCCACCGCCTGGGTGGAACTCACCCTCTCGGAGGGCCGCAACCGCCAGGTGCGACGCATGACCGCCGCCGTCGGTCACCCCACCCTGCGACTGATCCGTTACCGTGTGGGGTCATGGACGCTGGATGGCCTGGAGCCGGGGGCATGGTATGCCCTGTACCTTTGATCCGGCATCACCCGTGGTATCGCAGGCATCCCAAGACACCGCCATTCGCGGCCAAGGGCCGCTTCCACAGTGATCTCTGTTGCAGGAACTTGCATCACGGTCTTAAAGTCAGTCATTGAAGTGAACCGGGCACCTACCCGGGAGGGATTTATTGATGTCATCGATCCGACTGGCCGGCCTGCTTATTCCGGTCCTGCTCTTGCTGCCGGGAATGGCAACGGCCCTCACCTCCGGGACCACCGCCGAGCGCGCCGCCTTCGAGCGCGCCGAATCGGCCCTGAACCGCGGCGACCGCCAGGCCTTCCAGAGTGGCGTCAAGGCTCTCCAGGATTACCCCCTGCTGCCCTACCTGCTGCATGCTGATCTGAACAAACGTTTCTCGCAGCTTCGCCCCGACGAAGTGGAACAGTTCCTGGAGCGCTGGGGCGACACCCCTCCGGGGCGCCGTCTGCAGATCCGCTGGCTCACGCAACTGGCCCGGGATGAAGACTGGACAACCTATCGGGAACACTACCGTGAGGGGCTGGGCACCACCCTCACCTGCCACCATCACACGGCCCTGCTCAGGACAGGGCAGCGCCAACGCGCCCTGGAAGGCGTGGAAGACCTCTGGCTGGTGGGGCGATCACAGCCCGACGCCTGCGACCCCATCTTCAACGCCTGGCGCGACGCCGACCGCCTCACCCCTGAACTTGCCTGGGGCCGCTTCAGCCTGGCCATGGAAGCCGGCCAGCCCGGTCTGGCCCGGTATCTGCGCCGCTATATGCCGGAAGAAGACCGCACCTGGGCCAACCGCTGGATCTCCCTGCACGAGGACCCCAAACGCATCAGGGACATTGAGTGGCGGGCCGACACCCATCCCCGCGCCAGCGAAATCATCACCCACGCCTTCAATCGTCTGACCCGCCGTGATCCTCGAGAAGCGCTGGAAGTCTGGGAAAGCTCGGATTCCGACTGGGGACTGAGCCGCCAGGACGCCCTGGACACCCAGCGCTTCATCGCCCTGCGGCTGGCCGTGCGGGAACGTCAGGATGCCCTGCCCCATCTGGCTTCCCTTTCCCATGCCGTGTTTGACGACACACTCCGGCAATGGCAGGCCCGCGCCGCCCTGGCGGGTCAGGACTGGGAGACCGTGGCCCGGACCATCACCCACATGTCGCCCGAGAGCCGGGACGAGGACGTATGGCGCTACTGGCATGCCCGTGCGCTGGAACAGATGGGCGACGACAGGAGTGCCCGCGCCCTGTACACGCAGGTGGCCGAGAGCCGCAACTTCTATGGCTTTCTCGCCGCCGACCGCATCAATGCCCCGTATCGCATCGGCCACCGCCCGCTGGACGTGGAATCCGGTCGTCTGCAGGACATCGCCCGGAACGACACCCTGCGTCGCGCCATGGAACTGCGCGCCCTGGGGCGCCATATCGACGCTCGCCGGGAGTGGTTCCACCTGCAGAACCAACTGGAAGGCGACGACCTGGCCGCCGCCGCCATCCTGGCCCGGGGCGAGGGCTGGCACGACCGGGCCATCTTTGCCGCGGCCCGGGCCCAGCGCTTTGACGACATCGACCTGCGCTTCCCCCTGGTGCACACCCGGCTGATCACCGAAAAGGCCTCGGAGCAGGGCATCAACCCCGCCTGGGCCATGGCCGTGGCCCGCCAGGAAAGCGCCTTCATGGAAGATGCCCGCTCCCACGCCGGGGCCCTGGGCCTGATGCAGATCATGCCCGCCACCGGTCGCTCCATGGCCCCCAATGTGGGCCTGAGCATCGACCACAGCCTGCAACTACTGGATCCCGGCATCAACGTGAGCATTGGCACCTACTACCTCAAGCGCAATCTTGAAGGGTTTGGTGGTCACCCCATGCTCTCCACCGCCGCCTACAACGCGGGTGCCGGCCGGGTGCGCAGCTGGTTGCCCGAAGAAGCCCTGCCCGCCGATGTGTGGGCCGAACTGATCCCCTTCCATGAGACCCGCGACTATGTGCGCCGGGTACTGGCCTATCAGGTGATCTACGAGGTGCGCATGGGCCTCAACCCCACCACACTGAGCAGCCTGCTGCCCCCGGTGACCCCCCGCTCGCAATTGAGTGAGTCCCAGATCCTGCACCAGACCCGCTGGTCCGGTAGCGACAACCTGAGCCAGCCGCTCACGGAGATCTGTGATGCGCCGGGGTACACCGAAAACCCCTGTTTGTGAGGATACAAATGACCCTCTGGCAGAACCTATCCAACCAGATCACTCAAGCCAGCGGCGAGAGCTTCACCCTCAAGAACTACCGCGGGGCCGGCGGCGGCTGCATCAACGAGGCGGCCGTGCTGGAAGGCAAGGACGGGCGCAGCTTCTTCGTCAAGCTCAACCGCCCGGAACTGGAGGACATGTTCGCCGCCGAGGCCGAAGGCCTGCACGCCCTGGGAGAACCCGGAGAGATCCGCGTCCCCACGCCCGTGTGCCATGGCATCACTGACGGACGCAGCTATCTCATCATGGAACACATCCCCCTGGGCGGGCCGCGCAACTCCCAGGCCTTCGGGGAGCAACTGGCCCGGTTGCACCAGCATATCCAGCCCCGCCATGGATGGCACCGGGACAACACCATCGGCAGCACCCCGCAGATCAACACCTGGAGCGACGACTGGGTGCATTTCTGGCGTGAGCACCGCCTGGGCTATCAGTTGGGCCGTGCGCGCGACCAGGGCGCCGGTCGGACCCTGCTGGAAGCCGTGGAACAGTTGATGGCATCCCTGCCGGCCTTCTTCACGGACTATCGGCCACAAGCCTCGGTGCTGCACGGTGACCTGTGGGGCGGCAATCACGACTCGGACGCCCAGGGGAACCCGGTGATCTTCGATCCCGCGGTGTACTACGGGGACCGGGAGACGGACGTGGCCATGACGGAGTTATTCGGCGGTTGCGACCGGGATTTCTACGCAGCCTATGACGCCACGTGGCAACGGGACGCGGGCTATGGGGTGAGGAAGGATCTGTACAACCTGTACCACCTGCTGAACCACTTCAATCTGTTCGGTGGGGGCTATGCGGGTCAGTCGGAGCGCTTGGCACGGCGGCTACTGGCGGAGGTTAAGGGATAAGAACCAACACCCCCCTGACCTCCCCTGCCCGGGTCTCCCGCAGCACCTCCCAGCCAACGGGCAACACCAACTCCGACACATCCGACTCGTGCTCCAGATACACCCGCGCACCCGGGCGCAATAGCCCAGGGCGCTCCAGGGCCTCGATGGACTCCACCAACAGCCCCGTGCGATAGGGAGGATCCAGAAACACCAGATCAAACCCCTCATCGCACTGCCTGAGATACCCCAGCCCATCCCGCGCCTGCACCTGGATCTGCTCCGCGCCCAGGGTAGCCACCTGCTCACGCAGATGGGCCGCCAGCCGGGCATCCCGCTCCACCATCACCACCCGGGCGGCCCCTCGCGAGGCCGCCTCAAAGCCCAGGGCCCCTGAGCCGGCAAACAGATCCAGGCAACGGGCCCCGGGCAATATCGGTTGCAGCCAGTTGAACAGGGTCTCGCGCACCCGGTCCGGCGTGGGCCTCAGACCGGGGGCATGGGGCACCGGCAGGCGGCGGCTGCGCCACTGCCCGCCGATGATCCGCAGCCGCCCGGGGGCCCCCCGGCGCGGCGCACCCCTCAACCCTCGCCTCCAACAATCACCGTGACCAGGCGCTCCGGGTCCACCCGACGGGCAAAGGCCTCGTTCACCTGCTCGGGCGTCAGGGCCTCCACCTCATCGGTGAACGTGTCCAGAAAATCCAGGGGCAGACCATAGAACCCCATCATGGCCACATGATCCAGGATGCCGGAGTTACTGGCCGTACGGAGCGGGAACCCGCCCACGATATTGCGCACGCTGGCGTTCAGCTCATCCTCATCCAGGCCCTCGGCCACGAAGTCTTCCAGGGTGTCGCGTATCACGCCAATGGCCTCGTCCGCCTGGTCCACCTGGGTCTGCACACCCATGATGAAGGGCCCTGCCTGGGACATGGGCGAGAAGTGGCTGAACACGCTATAGGCCAGGCCCCGCTGGGTGCGCACCTCATCCACAAGGCGCGAGGTGAACCCGCTGCCACCCAGACGGTGGTTGCCCACATAGAGCGGGAAATAGTCCGCATCCCCCCGGGCCATCCCGGGTTGCCCCATGAACACATGCACCTGTTCGGAGGGGAAGGACACCCGCACCGTCTCGGCGGACTCCAGGGGCTCCACCTCCGGCAGGGCCGGGGCCGGTTCACCCTCGGGCAGGGCCGCGGCTACCCGCTCGGCCACCGCCTCGGCCTGTTCCCGATCCAGCCCCCCCACCAGGGCCAGCACGCCATTGCGGGCCACGTAGTAGCGCTCATGGAAGGCCTTCAGGTCATCCGTGGTCACGGACTCAAGCCCTTCCTGGGTGCCGATGGGCATGCCTGCATAGGGATGATCGCCGTACACCGTCTCGAAGAAGGTGCGCCGGGCAATCGCCCCCGGGTTCTGCTCCTGAGCCTGCAGGGCCACCAGGGCCTGACGCCGGGCCCGGTCCAGCCCGCGCTGCTCGAAACGGGGCTGACTCACGGTGGTCACGAAGGTCTCCACCGCCGTCTCCATCCAGTCTGCCTCGGTCAGGGTGCGCAGCGAGGCCGTGGCCATGTCCCGCTGCGAGTCGCTGCTGAACTGGGCACCCACGCCCTCGAAACGCTCAGCGATGGCATCCGCATCCCAGTCCGCAGCCCCATCGGAAAGCAGGCTGTTAGTGAGCCGCGCCAGGCCGGGTTGATCTCCATCCCGCGCACTTCCCCCATGGAACACCAGGCGCATATCCACCATGGGCAGGGCCGGCGCGGGCACGAAATACACCTTCAACCCGTTGTCGGTCTCCCAGTGCTGGATGTCACTCTCACCCGCCACGGCCCCCGCCGGGAGCCCAAGCACCAGTGCCAAGGCCACCACCATGCCTTTCCACTCGTGGGAGCGGCCCTCGGCCGCGAATGTCGAAGCCACAATCGATTCCCCCTTCACCATCAACAATCCAGTCATCATCTTCCACCTCACCGCAGATGCCCTTCGAAGTAGCCCGGCGGATCATCCGGATCGATGGGCTGTGGGTCCAGCCAGGCCACGGTGCGTTGATCCGGGTCGAAATAGCGCTGCGCCACCTCCTGTACCTGCTCGGCCGTGACCGCCCTCACCCGCTCGGCGAAACGCTCACCCTCCTCCCAGGACAACCCCACGCTCTCCAGCATGCCCAGTTGCATGGCCTGACCCTGGATGGAATCCCGGCGGTACACATCCCTTGCCACCACCTGGGCCTTCACCCGCTCCAGTTCCGACTCGCTGATGGGTTCGTCCTTGAGTCGCTCCAGGGCCTCGATCAGGGCCTGCTCCACCTCGTCCCGATCCGCATCGGCAGAGGGCGTGGCACGCACGGTGAACAGGTTGTCCAGACGCGAGAACGGCGTGTAGCTCACCCCGGCAGAGGCCACCAGTTCCCGCTCCCGCTCCAGTTCCCTGGGAATGCGGGCACTCTCGCCGCCATCCAGCACGCCGGCGGCCACCAGCAGGGCATAGGGCTCCCAGGACTCTTCAGCCGTGAGCAGTACCGGCACCTTGTAACCCATGAGCAACTGCGGCACCCGGGCCGGGGCCTTCACGGTAATGCGCCGCTCACCCAACTGGCGGGTCTCGGTGCGGGATTTCACCTGGGGCAGGTCCCGGGCGGGGATGTCGCCGAAACGGGCCTTGGCCATCTCGTGCACCCGGTCGGGTTCCACATCCCCCACCACCACGAGGATGGCGTTATTGGGGGCATACCAACGGTCATACCAGTCGCGCAGGTCGGCCACGGTGTATTCGTCGATATCCACCATCCAGCCGATCACTGGAATGCCATAGGGGCTGTTGAGCCAGGCGGTGGCATTGAAGTGCTCCCGGGTCAGGGCATTGGGGTTGTCCTCGGTGCGCAGCCGGCGCTCCTCGCGCACCACCCGCATCTCCTGGATGAACTCATCCTCGGGCAGGGCCAGGTTCTGCATCCGGTCCGCCTCCAGTTCCAGGGCCCGGTCCAGGTGGTCGGCCGCAAGTTGCTGAAAGTAGGCGGTGTAGTCGCGACTGGTGAAGGCATTCTCGCGCCCCCCCAGTTCGGCGATGATGCGGGAGAACTCCCCGGCGGGGTAGTCCTCGGTGCCCTTGAACATCATGTGCTCCAGGGCGTGGGAGATCCCGGTGATGCCTCCATGTTCATGACTCGAACCCACCCGATACCAGACCATGGATGACACCACGGGCGCCCGGGTGTCGGGGCGCACCAGCACCTTCATGCCGTTGTCCAGCTCATATTCAAAGACGTCGCTCCCTGACTCGGCCAGCGCGGGGCCATTGCCGAACAGGAGCAGTGCAAAGCAAAGCAGCAGGGCCTTCTGTTTCATTTCGGCAGACGTTCCTCAGTGGTAGGATGTGGCAACTCGATCACCATAGACCTTCTCAACCCATGTTCGGTTTCCGAAAAAAGAAAAAGCCCGCAGAGCCCACCCAGGCTCCGAAGCCTTCCGAGGCCCCCAAGCCTTCCGAGGCAGGCGAGAGCTTCGAGGCCCTGGAGATCATCGAGGCCCCCGAGAGTATCAGGTCTCCCAGACGGGACAAGGCCGGTCCGGGAGCTAAGGATGCGCCCAGGCCGGAGCCGGAGTCCGCGAAGGCCGCCAAGCCCGAGGCCCAGCCACCCCAGCCCACAAAGGCTGCGGAAACCAGGCCGTCGACCGCGAAGGCCGAAGCCCCATCGTCCTCTGGTGCCTCTCCATTCGCGGCCAAGGGCCGCTCCCACACGTCCCCACCCGACACCCCCCGGGAGCAACTCCCGCCCGCGAAGCCGGAACCCAACAAGGCCGCCGCACCCCAGTCCCAGCCCGCCAAGCCCCCCGAAGCGCCGCGGGAGCAGCCCCCGGCCACGAAGCCGGAGCCCAGCAAGGCCGCCACAGCCCAGGCCCAGCCCGCCCCCCCCCCGAAGCACGGCGGGAGCAGCCCCCGGCCGCGAAGCCGGAACTCAACAAGACTGCCTCCCCCCAGGCCCAGCCTCCTCAGCCCTCAAAGACCGAGGAAGCCAAGCCCGCCACCGGGGAAGAAGTCCCCACCAGCAAGTCCGGCCTCTTCTCTCGCCTGCGCAAGGGGCTGTCCAAGACATCCTCCACCCTCACCGAGGGCATGGCCGGACTGGTCATGGGCAAGAAGGCCATCGACGATGAACTACTGGAGGAACTGGAAACCCGCCTGCTGATGGCCGACGTGGGCATCGAGGCCACCGAAGAGATCCTGGACAACCTCACCACCCGGGTGGCCCGCAAGGAACTCAAAGATGCCGAGGCCCTGGTCAAGGCCCTTGAAGCCGCCATGGTGGACGTGCTCGAGCCGGTACAGGCGCCCCTGAAGATCGACCGTGACCACAAGCCCTACGTCATCCTGGTGCTGGGCATCAACGGCTCCGGCAAGACCACCACCATCGGCAAGCTTACCCACCGCCTGCGGTCCCAGGGCCTGTCGGTGATGCTGGCCGCTGGCGACACCTTCCGTGCCGCCGCCGTGGAACAGCTGCAGACCTGGGGCGAACGCAATCAGGCCCCGGTGATCTCCCAGGGCAAGGGCGCCGACTCCGCCTCGGTGATCTACGATGGCGTGCAGGCCGCCAAGGCCCGCGGCATGGACGTGCTCATCGCCGACACCGCCGGTCGGCTGCACACCCAGACCAATCTCATGGACGAACTCAAGAAGGTCAAACGGGTCATCCAGCGCCTGGAACCGGAAGCCCCCCACGAGATCCTGCTGGTGGTGGACGGCGGCACCGGCCAGAACGCCCTCAACCAGGCCCAGGACTTCGACCTGGCCATGGGTGTGAC
Organism: Ectothiorhodospira sp. BSL-9; assembly: GCF_001632845.1. Classification (NCBI taxonomy): domain Bacteria; kingdom Pseudomonadati; phylum Pseudomonadota; class Gammaproteobacteria; order Chromatiales; family Ectothiorhodospiraceae; genus Ectothiorhodospira; species Ectothiorhodospira sp. BSL-9. The sequence goes on from NZ_CP011994.1 coordinate 520,691, forward strand.
CGGCATTGCCGTCACCAAGCTGGACGGCACCGCCAAGGGCGGCATCCTGTTTGCCATGGCCCAGAAGGTGGGCATCCCGGTGCGCTTCATCGGCGTGGGGGAAAGCATCGAGGATCTGCGCGAGTTCGACGCCAAGGACTTTGCCCGGGCATTGCTGTCGGATGGCGCTCAGAAGGAGTGACGGCGCCCCCGGCGCCACCCCCAATCCATGATCCACCTGAAGAACGTCACCAAGCGTTATCCCACCGGCCATGAGGCCCTGTCCCGCATCAATCTCAAGCTGGACAAGGGCGCCATGGCCTTTCTCACCGGCCACTCCGGAGCCGGCAAGAGCACCCTGCTCAAGCTGATCGCCCTGATCGAGCGGCCCACCCGCGGCCGGCTCATCGTCAACGATCAGGACCTGGCCGACCTCGCTCCCCGGCAGGTGCCGTACTTCCGTCGCCAGATCGGCATCATTTTCCAGGATCACCACCTGCTGCACGATCGCAGCGTCTTCGACAACGTGGCCCTGCCGCTGGTGATCCAGGGCTACCGACAGCACGAGATCGCCCGCCGCGCCCGGGCCGCCCTGGACCGGGTTGGCCTGCTGCACAAGGAAGGCGCCGCGCCCATCACCCTCTCCAGCGGAGAGCAGCAGCGGGTGGGCATCGCCCGGGCCGTGGTGCATAAACCGGCCATCCTGCTGGCCGACGAACCCACCGGCAATCTGGACCCGGACCTGTCCCGGGAGATCATGGAGCTGTTCATCCGCTTCAACCAGGTGGGCACCACGGTGATGATCGCCAGCCACGACCTGGAACTCATCTCCAGCCTGGGCAAGCCCATGGTGAGACTGCATGAGGGGCGTTTGCAGCTGCAGCGCCAGCCGGAGCCCGCATGAGGTCGCGCCGTCGTCTCAGCCGGCCCACCATGCATGCCCGCTTCCAGGCCTACGGCATCAATCATCTGCGGGCCTTGGTGTTCAGCCTGGGCAAGCTCTACCGGGCCCCGTTCTCCAGCCTGCTCACCCTGATGGTGATCGCCATTGCGCTCACCCTGCCCAGCATCCTGTATCTCATCCTGGCCAACCTGCAGCAGGTCACCCCCCAGTGGGATCGCAGCGCGCAGATCTCCGTGTTCCTGGAGTCATCCGTGGCGGATGAGGACGTCCCGGCCCTGGCCACCCGTCTGGCCCAGCGATCCGACGTGGCCGCCACCGAAGGCATCACCCGCGATCAGGCCCTGGAGGAATTCCGCGCCCACTCCGGTTTTGGCGACGCCGTGGATGCCCTGGGGGAGAATCCGCTGCCGGCCGTCATCCTGATCACTCCGGCCCTGGACACCCAATCCCCGGCCAATCTGGAAGCCCTGGTGGCATCCCTGAACGAACTGGCCGAGGTGGACAGCGCCAGCCTGGACATGCAGTGGGTGCAGCGCCTGTACGCCATCATGGAAACCCTGGAACGCACCACCCTCATCCTGGCCCTGCTGCTGGGCCTGGGGGTGATCCTGGTGGTGGGCAACACCATCCGTCTGGACATCCAGAGCCGTCGCGAGGAGATCGAGGTAGCCAAACTGGTGGGCGCCACCGACGCCTTCATCCGCCGCCCGTTCCTGTACGGCGGCCTCTGGCTGGGCCTGGGCGGCGCCCTCACCGCCCTGCTCATCGTTGCCATCACCCGCCTCCTCCTCACCCCCCCGGTCCAGGACCTGGCCGCCCTCTACGGCGGTCAGTTCGGCATCCGCGGCCTCACCGCCCCCGACACCCTCACCCTCCTCGCCACCGGCGCCATCCTCGGCCTGGCCGGCTCCTGGGTCACCGTAGGCCGCCACCTCCGCGACATCGAGCCCTCCTGAAGGGACACAAAAAAGGGGACGGACACCTTTTCTGTGCGCGCCACTGGCGCGCGGAAAAGGTGTCCGTCCCCTTTTTTGCGTCAGGAACTCCACTCCCCCTTAGCACTCCAACGAGCAGACTGCTAAAATCACGACATTCCAGCAGGAATGGGGAGGACGCCAACGATGAACACCGCGCTAGTCGCCACAAAAGACAATCTGGCCGTACCGGTCGGCAACCTGGAAAGCTACATTCAGGCGGTCGGCCAGTTGCACGTTCTGGAGGCCGATGACGAGAAGGCCCTGGCCCGTCGCCTGCGCGACCACCAGGACCTGGAGGCTGCGCGTACCCTTGTGATGCACAACCTTCGGTTCGTGGTGCATATCGCGCGGGGCTATTCCGGTTACGGATTGGGCCTGGGCGATCTGATTCAGGAGGGCAACATCGGCCTCATGAAGGCGGTGAAGCGCTTTGATCCGGAGATGAACGTGCGCCTGATCTCCTTCGCCGTGCACTGGATCCGGGCCGAGATCCATGAATTCGTGCTGCGCAACTGGCGCATCGTCAAGGTGGCCACCACCAAGGCGCAGCGCAAGTTGTTCTTCAACCTGCGCAGCGCCAAGCAGCGCCTGGGCTGGTTCAATCAGAGTGAAGTGGAAACCGTGGCCCGGGACCTGGGCGTCACCCCCCGCGAGGTCATGGAGATGGAATCGCGCATGGCCGGCCAGGACATGAGCTTCGACCCGGAACCCCGGGACGAAGACACCCCCTACCTGCCCCCTTCGGAGTCCCTGACCGACCAGACCGACGATCCGGCCCAGGCTTTGGAACGCAGCGACTGGGACAGCTACCACCACACCCGCCTGCAGCAGGCCATGGAGGCCCTGGACGACCGCAGCCGCCAGATCCTGGCCCGCCGCTGGCTGGCCGAAGACAAGGCCACCCTGCACGAACTGGCCGCCGAATACAGCGTATCCGCCGAACGCATCCGGCAGCTGGAAAACAACGCCATCGGCAAGCTACGCAAGGCGATGGCCGCGTAAAGGCACAAAAAGGGGAGCAAAAAGGGGACAGACACCTTTTCCAGGCGCGCCATCGGCGCGCGGAAAAGGTGTCTGTCCCCTTTTTGCTGTCCCCTTTTTGCTCCTATCCCAGCAGGATCACCGAGAAAAAGCTGAGCCAGGCCAGGATGACCAGGGCTACCACAAAGGTCATGGCGCCGTTCTCGAAACTGAACATGGGGTGCCGGAGCACCGGTAGTCGGCGAACCGCCGCGATCCACTCATTCAACCTGTCGATCATCACCTGTCCTCCTCGTGCTGTTCTCGCGATGCCGGATCCCGACGCGGGATCCTGGGATCATCGTCATCCATGAGGATCCGGTGGGCCGGACCCTCCATGTCGTCGTACTGCCCGGCGCGCACCGTCCACAGGAAGGCTGCCAGGATCACTGCCATGAAGATGATCCCCAAGGGGATCAGCAGATACAGAATGTTCATGTGCCGTCACTCCCGCCCGTCAGGCCCTGGTCACGCAACCGCAGGGCATTCACCACCACCAGCAGCGAACTCAGGGACATCCCCAGCGCCGCAATCCAGGGGGTGATCAGCCCCACCGCTGCCACGGGCAATGCAATGGAATTGTAGCCAATGGCCCAGCCGATGTTCTGGCGGATCACCCTGCTCGTCTCCCGGGCCTTGTCCAGGCCCGCCGGCAGGACCGCCAGCTGATCCCGGTAGAGGATCATGTCGGCACTGGCCTGTGCCAGCTGCGTGCCCCCGGCCATAGCCACCGATACCGTGGCCCGGGAGAGCACCGGCGCGTCATTGACCCCGTCACCCACCATGGCCACACGGGCACCCTCCGCCTCCAGGGCCTCCAGCGCTTCCAGCTTGTCGGCGGGCGTGAGCCCCCCCCGAGCATCGTCGATACCCAGTTCCCGGGCCAGACGTCTCACGGTAACCGGGTCATCACCCGAGAAGACATGCAGATTCAGGCCGCGTTCCTTCAGGGCCTGCACGGTGAACAAGGCATCCGGGCGCAGCCGGTCCTCCAGGGTGAACAGGGCCAGGGGGCCGGACTCGTCACCCAGGGCGATGACGGTGCCGTGGTGGGCGTGTTGGCGGGCCATGTCAAGAAGGTGGCCCCCTGCCTCGCCGCTGACCAGTTCGGCCACAAAGCGGGGACTGCCAAGGCGGACCCGTCTGCCATGGACCCAGCCCTCCACACCCAGACCCGGGAACGTCCGGGGCCCATCATCCTCCGGTGCCTCCCCCTTCGCGGCCAGGGGCCGCTCCCACGCACGTTCGCCTTCCGCCGCTTCCACCAACGCCCGCGCCACCGGATGTCCCGACCCCACCTCCAGCGCCGCCGCCATTTGCACACAACCGCTGCGATCCAACGACCCCAGCACCTCCACATCCCGAACACTCAGCCGCCCCTCGGTCAGGGTGCCCGTCTTGTCGAACACCATGTCGGTCACACTGGCCAGCCCCTCCAGGGCCTCACCCCGGGCCGTCAGCAACCCCCGACCAGTCAACGCCCCTGTCGCCGCCGTGATCGCTGCCGGCGTGGCCAGGGCCAGGGCGCAGGGGCAGCTCACCACCAGCATGGCCACCATCACCCAGAAGGCCCGGGCCGGGTCGATCCACCACCACCACACCAGGCCCACCAGGGCCGTCAGCACCAGCACCGTCCCCACGAACCAGCCCGTGCCCCGCTCGGCCATCACCGCCAGGCGGGGCTTCTGGGTCTGGGCGCGGTCCAGCAGGCGCTGGATGGCCGAGAGCACCGTGTCGGCGCCCACCTGCTCCACCCGCATCACCAGTGGGCTTTCCACATTCACCGTGCCCCCGGTCAACCCATCACCCCTGCCCCGCGCCCGGGGCAGGCTCTCCCCCGTCAGCAGGGATTCATCCACGCTGGAACGCCCGGACTCCACCACCCCATCGGCGGGCACCGGCTCCCCGGGGCGTATGCGCACCCGATCCCCCGGAGAGAGCTCCGTCACCGGCACCTGCTCCTCGCCCGTGTCGGTCAGGCGCGTGGCCACCGCCGGCAACAACCGCCCCAGGGCCTCCGTGGCCTGACCGGCCCGCTGGCGCGCCGCCATCTCCAGGTAACGCCCGGTGAGCAGGAAGAAGACAAACATGGTCACCGACTCGAAATACACATGCTCATGGCTGCCGGTGACCGTGGCCCACACACTGGCCAGATAGGTGGAACCGATGGCCAGGGCCACCGGCACATCCATCCCCAAGCGACGCTGGCGCACATCCCGCCAGGCCGAGGTGAAGAAGCCGGCGCCGGCATACACCACCACCGGCGTGGCAATGAACAGGGCCACCCAGCGCAGGAAGTGCATCATGTCTTCCTGACCCGCCGCGCCATGCCCCAGCCACAGGGCCACGGCGATCATCATCACCTGCATCATGCCCAGCCCCGCCACCGCCAGGCGCCTCAGGGCCCGGTCCCGCTCCCGCTTGAACGAGGCCTCCTGACGCCCCGGGTCAAAGGGATGGGCCCGGTAACCGATCTCATGGACGGCCTGAAGGATTCGGCTAAGCTGAACCCGGCTGGTGTCCCAGCGCACCCGCGCCCGATGCGTGGAATAGTTCACCGAGAAGTCCAGCACCCCGGGCAGGGCCTTCACGTGGCGCTCGCTCAACCACACACAGGCGGCACAGGTAATGCCCTCCAGCATCAGCGAGGCTTCGCGCACATCTCCCTCGGCCACATGCACAAAGCTGCGCTGCACCTGCTCGGTGTCGTAAAGATCCAGACCGGCCAGGGGCGCCAGCGGGTCCGGCGGGCCGTCGGGGGTCTCGGTGCGATGCCGGTAATAATCCTCCAGACCGGCCTCGACGATGGCCCCGGCCACCGCCAGGCAACCCGGACAACAAAAGGCCCGCTCCTCCCCCAGCACCACCCGACGAAATGCGCTGCCCCGGGGGACCGGCAGGCCGCAGTGGTAACAAGCTTCCCGGGTCACCCTTCCCTCACGGAAGTGACGCCCCGCTGCTCATGCAGCTCCTCACCACGGTACACCTGCAGGAGTAGATCCCAGCGACCCGGGGCCGGGAAGCGCAACTGCGTCTGATACAGGCCCGGCCCCACCTCATGCATCTCGAACACCTGATCCATGCGCTCATCGGATGGCCGCATGAACTCCCCCACGATCTGCGCCCGGCGCACCGGCTCACCCTCCCGGTCGGTCACCTTCACCTGGAAGGTGCTGGCCTCATCCAGCCGGGGTGCCTCCAGCCAACCCTGACGCACCTGCCAGCCCCGCTCGGCCTGCACCTTGGCCTGCTGCATGTATTCCTGAGCCAGGGCCTGGTTCTTGTGGGAGATATGGGCAGCGGTCCCCGGGAAGAAGGAGGTCACGTGCTCAGCGCCGCTGCGCGGCTCCGGCAGGATGCGCCCCACCAGGTTACTGGGCATCCCCTGGTGGGCCACGGTCACCAGGATGCCGTTGACCGTGGCGATGACCAGGAAAAAGCCGATGATGGTCGCCGGCGCCCAGTGCACCTGCAGTCGCCCCACCTTCTCACCCCGACCCGCCTGGCCCTCGATCTGGTTCATGATGATGCCCAGGCCGTAGGGGGTGATCACATAGAAGGCCAGATGGATGGCAAACACATCCGCCCCGGGCCAGAAGACCACCGAGATGGGGATGAACACCAGCATGGTGAACACCAGCACCGTCAGGGATGTCTGGTAGGCCCGCAGTCGGGTAAAGCGGTAGAGCACGAAGAACAGGATGATCCCGGCGAGTACGCCCAGGCCAAGAGTGAGAACGAGTGGATCCATGATGGCGTTTACCTGCAGAAAAGTTGTTTCATCTCAAAATGAACTGCGACTCCACCCGCACCACATCCATCCCCTCCGGCTCCACCGGCACCAGCTCGAACGCAACCCCCTGCTGGCGTGGCGCTCCTGCCGGCACGTCGTAACGCACCCTGGCCAGCAACGTGGTGCGCTGCTCCGGCATCAGGCTGAGCTGATCGATGCGGCCCGTATCCAGCTCCGCCCCGTCCAGCCCGGTGAGCCTCAACTCCAGCACCACCGGATGCTGGGCCTTGTTGTGCACCCGAATCTCATAACTGTTCTGGATGGAGCCATCCGATAGCTGCACGAACAGCGGCTGGCGCACCTGGCTCACCGAGGCATCCAGCGGCGTCTGATGCGCGATGCCCCACACCAGCAACACCGTGATCAATACCAGCGGCGCTGCATATCCGAGGGTCTTGGGCTTGAAGTACCGGGTGCGCCGCCCCTCAAGGGCATTCTCCGAGGTATAGCGCACCAGCCCCCGGGGCCATTTCATACCATCCATCACCGTGTCGCAGGCATCCACGCACAGGGCACAGTGGATGCACTGGTACTGCAGCCCGTCACGGATATCGATGCCCACCGGGCACACCTGCACGCAATAGCCACAATCGATGCAGTCACCCACCCCCTTGACCTCACGCTCATCGCGCGTGCGCAGGCCCCGCACCGGCCTGGACCGACCCTGAGCCCCCTCCCCCCGGTCGGCATCGTAGGACACGATCAGGGTGTCCTTATCAAACATCACACTCTGAAAGCGGGCATACGGGCACATGTAAGTGCACACCTGCTCGCGCAGCAGGCCGGCCAGCAGGTAGGTGGTGACGGTGAGAAACCCAGTGGTGGCATAGGCCGCAAACGCCGCCTGCCCGGTGAAGAAGGCCACCACCAGGTCCGGGGCATTGGCCCAGTACAAGGTAAAGGTGAGCCCGGTGGCAAAGGCCACCAACAGCCACAGCCCATGGGTGGCCCCCTTGAGCGCCGTGGCCCGGGGGCCGCCCTGTTCGGCCAGTCGCATGCGCGCCGCCCGATCCCCCTGCAGCCAGCGCTCGATGAGCATGAACACGTCGGTCCACAGGGTCTGAAAGCAGAAATAGCCGCAGAACACCCGTCCCGCGATGCCCGTCACCATGAACAGCAGCAAGGCCAGGATGATCAGCAGTGCCGCCAGCCAGAAGATGTCCTGGGGGTGCACCAGCAGGTCAAAGAGGTAGAAACGGCGTCCGGGAATATCGAACAGCACCGCCTGGTTGGCCGCGTGCTCACGCTCCCAGCGCAGCCAGGGGAGCAGGAAGTACACCCCGTAGGCCAGGGCGAGCACGCCCCATTTCAGGTTGCGGAAACGCCCCTTGACGGCCCGGGGGTAGATGGGAATACGGGCCTGGTACTGACTATCGGGCATGCGCGCTACTGACCACCCCCGAACTGGTGCACATAGGTGGCCAGCACCTTGATCTCGGCATCGGAGAGACGATCACCAAAGGCCGGCATCTCCTGGCGCACCCCCTCGTAAACCAACTGACTGATCAGGGCACGGCGGGCCGCATCATCCTCGGCGCCACGCACATCAATGTTCTGCCAGATATCGTTGGTCAGATCCGGCGCGCCCTGGGAGCGCAAGCCGGTGCCATCGGGCCGATGGCAGGCGTGGCAGCCCCCCTCGTGGCCCTGGTAGATCTCCCCGCCCCGGGCGATCTTCTCGGCATCCCCCTCATACCCCGCCAGACTCAGCACATAGGCCGCCACAGCGTCCCGCTGCTGCTCATCCAGCGTGTCCCGGTAATCGGGCATGAACCCCAGTCGCCCGTGGGAAATCGTCTGGGCAATGGTTTCCACATCCCCGCCCCAGTGCCAGTTATCGTCGGCCAGGTTGGGATACACACCCATGAGCCCCGCCCCGCCGGTCTGATGGCAGGCGGCGCAAAAGTCACCGAACATCCCCCGGCCATAGGAGTTCACGAAGGCCAGCTTGTTGGTATCGCCGAGCACCTCGTCCAGGGTGCTATCGTCAATCACCTGCAAGAACTCACGCTGGCGCACCGCAGAATCACTGGTCTGCATGTCCCGCACCAGCAGGGCACGGCTGTTCCAGTGGGTGCTTCGCTCCTCGCCGTCCACCTCAAAGGTGATCGTGCTCAATCCCTTGGTAAAGGTGTCGGCCACCGGCCAGGCCGGATACAGCAGCCAGTAGATCAGGGAGAACACCACCGTGGCGTAAAAGCCCCACAGCCACCAGCGGGGCAACGGGTTGTCGTACTCGCGCAGGTCGTCGTCCCAGGTGTGGCCGGTGGTCGGCACGCCCTGGCCGGGGCGGTCTTCAGGTTTTTGTCCGGATTCGCTCATGGCCGGTCCTTCCTGTCCTGGTCGGGTTCTTGAGGCGTGTCCTCATCGTCAAGGGGAATGTAACGATAGGATTCAAGACGCTCCGAACGACTGCGACTGGAAAACAGATAGATGAGGATGCCCACGAAGGTGCTGAAGAACAGCAACAGCGCCACAATCTTGCTGTTGCCCAGGTCCGTGATCCAAAGCCAGAGATCCGCCACGTCAACACCCCATCATCGAAATTCGACGAAGTAACCCTCGTCGTACTGACTGAAATCCACCAACGTGCCCAGCATCTGCAGATAGGCCACCATGGCATCCATCTCCGTGATCCGCGACGGATCGCCATCATAGTTGCCCCGGCGCGCCTGGGCCTCCAGGTTCTCCCGGGCATCATCAATGTGCAGCATGCGCGCGGTCTGTTCGCCAAAGCGCTCCACGTTGGCCTCGAATTCCTCCTCATTGATGGAATACGGCACGCCCACGCGCCTCAGGGCCCGCATGCGCTGCTCGATGTCGTCGTAGGCCAGGTCCCGACGGGCCAGCCAGGGATAACCCGGCATGATGGACTCGGGCACCACCGATTTCGGGTCGATCAGGTGGCGCACATGCCACTCGTTGGAATACTTGCCGCCCACCCGGGCCAGGTCCGGCCCCGTACGCTTGGAACCCCACTGGAAGGGATGGTCATACATGGACTCCGCCGCCAGGGAATAGTGCCCATAACGCAGCATTTCGTCCCGGAAGGGCCGCACCATCTGGGAATGGCAGTTGTAGCACCCCTCGCGCACATAGATATCCCGCCCCCGCTGCTCCAGCGGCGTGTAGGGGCGCACCCCGTCCACCTCCTCCACCGTGTCGTCGATGTAAAACAGGGGGACGATTTCCACCAGGCCGCCGATACTGATCACGATCAGGGTGAGGATGACCAGCAGGCCTGCATTGGTCTCGATGGTTTCGTGCTTCATCTTCATGGCTGCTTATGGCTCCCTGATCAGGCTCGGGCAGTGGCTGCAGCGCCACCCGCAGTCCGTGACTCCGCTGCCTTCAACGCGCGATGCGCGGGCATGACGGTCTTGTAGATGTTGAAGGCCATCAGCAACATCCCGGCCAGGAACAAGCCACCGCCCATGGCACGCACCACATAGGGCTGATGCAGGAACACCACCGTCTCGATAAAGGTGTAGGACAGGTTGCCGAACTCATCAAAGGCCCGCAGCATCAGGCCCTGACCGATACCCGCCACCCACATGGCGACGATGTAGAGCACGATGCCGATGGTGGCCAGGAAGAAGTGCACATACACCAGGCGAATGCTGTAGAGCTTGGTGTCCCACAGGCGCGGGATCAGGTGATACAGGGAGCCGAAGGTGATCATGGCCACCCAGCCCAGGGCCCCGGAATGCACATGCCCCACCGTCCAGTCTGTGTAATGGGACAGGGCATTCACGCTCTTGAGGGACATCATCGGCCCCTCGAAGGTGGCCATGCCATAAAAGGACAGGGAGGTGATCATGAACAGCATGATCGGGTCGGTGCGCAGCTTGTCCCACGCCCCCGAGAGGGTCATCACCCCGTTGATCATGCCGCCCCAGGAGGGCAGCAGCAACAGGATGGAGAAGGTGGCCGACAGGGTGGTCACCCAGTCCGGCAGGGCCGTCCAGTGCAGATGGTGCGCCCCCACCCACATGTACAGGAACACCAGCGCCCAGAAGTGCACGATGGACAGCCGGTAGGAATAGATGGGCCGACCCGCCTGCTTGGGCACGAAGTAATACATCATCCCCAGGAAGGCCGCAGTGAGGAAGAAGCCCACGGCGTTATGGCCGTACCACCACTGGGTCATGGCGTCCTGCACCCCCGAGAACAGGGAGTAGGACTCCAGGCTGAACAGGCTCACCGGCACTGCCAGGTTATTGAAGATATGCAGGATGGCCGTGGCCAGGATGAAGGCCATGAAGAACCAGTTGGCCACATAGATATGCGGCTGGGTGCGGCGCAGCAGGGTCATCAGGTAGACCAGGAAATAGGCCACCCAGACCACGGTGATGAGGATGTCGATCTGCCAGGTGAACTCGGCGTATTCCCGCCCCTGGGTGAAGCCCGCCATGTAGGTGATCGCCCCCAGGAACACCGCCGCATTCCATCCCCAGAAGGTGAACTCCGCCAATCGGGTACCGAACAGTCGCGTCTGGCAGGTGCGTTGCACCACGTAATACGAGGTGGCAAACAGGGCGTTGCCGCCAAAACCGAAGATCACCAGGGTGGTATGCACCGGCCGGAAGCGCCCGAAACTGATCTGGGCGATATCGAAGTTCAGGAACGGGAACGCCAGCTGCGCGGCGATATACACCCCCACGCCCATCCCCAGCACGCCCCAGACCAGCGACATGATGGCGAACTTCTTGACGATGGCGTAGTTGTACTGCTCGGAGGGGGCAACCGGCGCGCTTGGCCGTGCTGCATCTGCGGTGCTCGACTGGGCCATGATCTGGTCTCTTATGAATTCCCTTGGAAAAGGTATAGACCTTTCCGTGGAAAATTGCGACCGCTCAAGGCCGCCGGCAAAACCTGACTTTAATCCAAGGAATTAATGAAAGCGAACAAGCGGAATTGATGGGGGTAAAAGCTGAGGTGATGCACAAAAAAGGGGACAGACACCTTTTCCGGGCGCGCCGTTGGCGCGCGGAAAAGGTGTCTGTCCCCTTTTTTGCCTCACCCCGCCCGAATCGGAATCATCCCCTCCGGCAATCCGCTCGGCGCTGGCGCATCCGGCACCCAGGCATGGCCGTACACCACCTCATAACTGGCCGGCAACAGCCCCTCCTGCCGGTATTCCTCATAGGCCTTCTCCAGCGCCCGCAACCGGCCCGGCGAGGTCAGCCCCCGCCCTCGCCCCGACAACGCATTGGTCGCCCCGATCGCCTTCAGATCCCGCATCAAGCCCCGCACATCCGGATACGTCACCGTCATCCGCTCCACATCCATCACCGGATCGGCAAAACCCGCCCGCACCAGGGCATCGCCAATATCGTGCATGTCCATGAAGGCATTCACGTGAGCGCGACCATCCACCGCCTCCCAGGCCCGACGCAGCTCCACCAGCGTGTCCGGCCCCAACGTGGTGAACATCAACAGCCCCTGGGGCGAGAGCACGCGCCGACACTCCGCCAGGGCCCGATCCAGATCATTGCACCACTGCACCGTCAGGCTGGAGAAGATCAGGTCAAAACTGGCATCCGCGAAGGGCAGGGATTCCACATCGGCACACACCAGCCCCGGCCTGCGCCACCAGCCGGCCCCCTTGGCCGTGAGTCGCAACATGGCCGGCGACAGATCCAGGGCCACCACCCGACTGCCCTTGTACAACCGCCGCAACCCGTGCGCCCCCTGTCCGGTCCCCGCCCCGGCATCCAGCACCCGCAACGGATTCAGCTTCACCCACTGCAAACGCTCCAGCAGCCGCGAACACACTTCCCGCTGCAGCACCGCCGCCTCGTCATACGAGGCCGCCGCCTGGTCGAAGGTGGCACGCACCCGCCGTTTGTCCAGGCGATAGGGTGAGGCATCAGTCATGCAAAAGGCTCCGCAGGGTCTCTTCAAAGGCTTGGGGCCGGGACAGGAACGGCGCATGTCCGGCCCGCTCGATCACGGGGGTCTTCATTCCGGGCCGCAGGGCCCGCAGCTGCTCACCCACGCCCGAGGGCACCAGGGTGTCATATTCGCCCAGGATGGCATGCACCGGGCAGTCCAGGGCCGCCAGCTCGTCGCGCAGATCGCACCGACGCAGCCACTCCAGTCCCTCGTGAAGCGCCTGCTCCGCTGGCGGGCTGTCCAGCAACCGGGCGCGCAGACCCCGCAGGGCGTCCTGGGCATTATCCAGCCCATGAAACTGCAGGGCCAGAAAGCGGTTCAACGTGGAGCGGTAGTTGGCCGCCAGCCCCTGGGCAAAGGCATCCAGCACTGGCGCCCGCATGGCATGGGGCCAACCCTCACCCTGCACAAACCGGGGCGTGCCGGCCACCAGAATGACCTTTCCCACCCGGTCGGGATGACGCGTCGCCGCGCGAATGGCCACCAGGGCGCCCAGGGACCAGCCGATCAAGGTGAGAGCGCCGGAATCGTGGGAATCCGTCAACGGGGCTGTCGTGGCCACCACCCGATCGGCCACATCATCCAGCTCTCCAAGACATCCCTCCCCGGCCAATCGCCCATGCCCGGGCAGGTCCACCGCCAGCACCTGAGCATCGCCCTCCAGCGCCGGCACCAGATCATCCCACACCCCGGCGTTAAGCCCCCAGCCATGGATCAGCGTAAAAAGGGGACAGACACCTTTTCCAGGCGCGCCATCGGCGCGCGGAAAAGGTGTCTGTCCCCTTTTTCCTTTTAGAACTCCCGCCTGCATCGGTTATGATCCCCCCACATCCAGATCGCCCACCGGATCCCGGCCGCAAGGATACCGTTTCATCATGATCATCCAGATTATCCTGATCATCGCCGCCTACCTGATCGGCTCATTATCAACTGCCATCATCACCTGCAAGCTCCTGGGCCTGCCCGACCCCCGCACCCAGGGCTCGGGCAACCCCGGCGCCACCAACGTGCTGCGCTCCGGCGGCAAAAAGGCCGCCATCATCACCCTGACGGGCGATCTGCTCAAGGGCTTGATACCGGTACTGATCGCCCAGGCATTCGGCCTATCCGGTCTGGCGCTGGCCCTTGTGGCCCTGGCCGCCTTCCTGGGGCACCTGTTCCCGGCCTACCACGGCTTCAAGGGCGGCAAGGGTGTGGCCACCGGCCTGGGCGTGCTGCTGGGCCTGCACTGGGCCGTAGGCGTCGCAGCCCTGGTCACCTGGCTGCTCGCCGCCGGCATCAGCCGCATCTCCTCCATGGGCGCCCTGGTAGCCGCCACCCTCACCCCCATCTGGATCGCCATCATCCTGGGAGACTTCTGGCTCACCATGACCGGCTGCATCATGATGATCCTGCTGTACTGGCGTCACTGGAGCAACATCCAGCGCATCCTGGCAGGGACGGAGCCAAAAATCGGGCAGAAGTAGCGTAAAAAGGCCGCCGTAAAAAGGGGACAGACACCTTTTTACGGCGGCGGGCACTCTCCTTCAACGCAGCTCCTCGATCGACCATCTCGCCCGGGCCTCGATCTCCGGCCCGGCGGACTCCCCCGCGGCCAGCCGCAAGGCACCCGCCAGGGCGATCATGGCGCCGTTATCGGTGCAGAACTCGATGCGCGGATAAAACACCGCTCCGCCTTCCGCCTCGGCCATCGAAGCCAACGCCGCCCGCAACCGCCGGTTGGCGCCCACGCCGCCGGCCACCACCAGACGACGCACCCCCGTCTCCCGCAGCGCGCGCCGACACTTGATCATCAGCGTATCCACCACCGCATCCTCGAAGGCACGGGACACATCCGCCGCCAGGGCATCGTCCGGCGGTGTATCCCGGAACGTGGTCAAGGCATGCGTCTTCAACCCGGAGAAACTGAAATCCAGCCCCGGCCGATCCGTCATGGGTCGCGGGAACCGGAACCGACCCGGATCCCCCTGCTGCGCCAGTCGCGCCAGCGCCGGGCCGCCGGGATAGCCCAGACCCAGCAGCTTGGCCGTCTTGTCGAAGGCCTCGCCGGCGGCATCGTCCAGGCTCTCCCCCAGGATGCGATACCGCCCCACCCCCTGCACATCCACCAGCATCGTATGGCCGCCGGACACCAGCAGCGCCACGAACGGAAACTCAGGCGCCGGATCCTCCAGCAGCGGCGCCAGCAGATGCCCCTCCATATGATGCACCCCCACCGCCGGCACGCCCCAGGCCCAGGCCAGACTGCGCCCCACCGACGCCCCCACCAGCAACGCCCCCAACAACCCCGGCCCAGCGGTGTAGGCCACCCCGTCCACCTGGGACGCGCTCACCCCCGCCTCGTCCATCACCTGACGCAGCAACGGCAGCACCCGCCGCACGTGATCCCGCGATGCCAGCTCCGGCACCACGCCGCCATACTCGGCATGCATGGCCACCTGACTGTGCAGCGCATGGGCCAAAAGCCCCCGACGGGTATGGAACAAGGCCACCCCGGTTT
Source organism: Ectothiorhodospira sp. BSL-9 (assembly GCF_001632845.1). Taxonomy (NCBI): domain Bacteria; kingdom Pseudomonadati; phylum Pseudomonadota; class Gammaproteobacteria; order Chromatiales; family Ectothiorhodospiraceae; genus Ectothiorhodospira; species Ectothiorhodospira sp. BSL-9. The sequence goes on from NZ_CP011994.1 coordinate 535,762, forward strand.
CGTCGCAGGAGGTCTCGATGCCCAGCACGCAAAGATCCCGGGCGGGGGCGGATTCGGTGGATAAAATCATTTTATTGTTAAGGGCTTTGGATTTTGACGGGAAGGCCACTATAATGCTGGATTCTCCGCCGGAGGTGGAGAGGCTTTGCCCTGAACCCGATACTGGAACCGAACAACGGTAATGTGACCCTATGCCTCATGTACGAGTAAAAGAGAACGAACCCTTTGAGGTGGCCCTGCGCCGCTTCAAGCGTACCTGCGAAAAAGCCGGCGTGCTCACGGAAGTCCGTCGCCGCGAGTTTTACGAAAAACCGACCGAAGTGCGCAAGCGCAAGGCTGCTGCCGCGGTCAAGCGTCAGATGAAGCGTCTGTCCAAGGAAATCGGTCGTCGCGAACGCCTGTACTAAGGCCATCCGCACAGATTCCAGCCCCGCGCCCGCCTCCCGTTGGCGCGGGGTGCCATGACCTGGTCAATGCATCCCTCAGTAGGGCCTCGCCCCTGACCTATTCCCGGTCGTGCGGTCGCCAGCCGGCGAACAGGTCCAGCGCCGGCCCAGGTAACCGACACCCATGACCCAAGCCGCCCCCCTCAAGACCCGCCTCACCGAAGACACCAAGGCCGCCATGCGCAGCGGCGACAAGCCCCGTCTGGGCACCTTGCGACTCATCCAGGCCGCCATCAAGCAACTGGAAGTGGACACCCGCGCGGAACTGGACGACGCCCAGATCCTGGCCGCCCTGGACAAGATGGTGAAGCAGCGCCGCGAATCCATCAGCCAGTACCAGAACGCCAACCGGGAAGACCTGGCCGCAAAGGAACAGGCCGAACTGGACATCATCCAGACCTACCTGCCTCAGCAACTCTCCGAAGACGAGATCCGCGACCACATCGAAGCCGCCATCGCCGACACCGGCGCCGAGTCCCCACGGGACATGGGCAAGGTGATGGGCGTGCTCAAGCCCAAGCTGCAAGGGCGCGCCGACATGGGGGCCGTGAGTGGACTGGTGAAGGCCAGGCTTTCCTGAGCCCGAGTAAAAGGGGACAGACACCTTTTATGAGCGCGCCGTTGGCGCGCGGAAAAGGTGTCTGTCCCCTTTTACCGCTTTTACCGCCCTACCGCCCTTGACCCACGTCGTCATTCAGTCCCGCATCCATATACTCATGCGGCCAACCCTTCGTATAATCGGAGGTTTAACCCCACTGCATTGAGAACTCATGAGCCAACTGAAAAACGACCGCTTCCTCCGGGCCCTGATGCGCCAGCCGGTGGACACCACCCCCATCTGGATCATGCGCCAGGCGGGCCGCTACCTGCCGGAATACCGCGAAACCCGCGCCCGCGCCGGTAGCTTCATGGACCTGTGCCAAAACCCGGAGCTGGCCTGCGAAGTGACCATGCAGCCGCTGGATCGCTTCCCGCTGGATGCCGCCATCCTGTTCTCCGACATCCTCACCATCCCCGACGCCATGGGCCTGGGCCTGTACTTCGCCGAAGGCGAAGGCCCGCGCTTCGAGCGGCCGGTGCAGGACGCCAAGGCCATCCGCGCCCTGGGCGTGCCCGACCCGGAAGACAAGCTGCGCTATGTGATGGACGCCGTGCGCCTGATCCGCAAGGAACTGGACGGCCGCGTGCCGCTCATCGGCTTCTCCGGCAGCCCCTGGACCCTGGCCACCTACATGGTGGAAGGCAGCTCCTCCAAGGACTTCGCCCTCCTCAAGGGCATGCTGTTCGACGACCCGGACACCCTGCACCACCTGCTGGGCGTGCTGGCCGATACCGTCATTGAATACCTGAACGCCCAGATCGCCGCTGGCGCCCAGGCCGTGATGGTCTTCGACACCTGGGGCGGCGCCCTCAGCCCCGAGAACTACCGCAAGTTCTCCCTGCAGTACATGCAGCGCATCGTCAACGGCCTCACCCGTGAAGCCGACGGCCGCCGCGTGCCCGTGGTGCTGTTCACCAAGGGCGGTGCTCAATGGCTGGAAGACATGGCCGACACCGGCTGCGACGCCCTGGGCCTGGACTGGACAGTGGAAATCAGCGAAGCCCGCCAGCGCGTCGGCGACCGCGTGGCCCTGCAGGGCAACATGGACCCGTCCGTGCTGTACGCCTCCCCCGACAAGGTTCGGGAAGAAACCAAGAAGATCCTGGCTGGTTTCGGCAAGGGCAGTGGCCACGTGTTCAACCTGGGCCACGGCATCCATCCCAAGATCAACCCCGAGCACGTTGCCGCCATGGTGGAAACGGTGCATGAGGAAGGTCGGAAGTACCACGACTAAATAATTATCGTGGCGGGGACGGATTTTTGGCTTAATGGGGACGGATTTTAATCCGTCCCCATTAAGCCGCGTCCTCATCAGGCTTCACCCAACAACCGCTCCACCTCCCTCACCCCAGCCCGCCGCATGGGGCGCCCATCCACCGGGCTCGGTGGCGGCTGACGAATGCCGTCCACGGGGAACACCACCGCATCCACATCCACCCCCTCGGCACCAAACTCGATGCACGGGTAGAACACATGCCCCTGCGCACCCCGCAGCCGACGCTCGTCACTTCGCCAGGTGACCCCTCTATCCTGTAGATAAAAGATCACCTCCTCCACGCTGTCGGCAAACACATGCAGCGTGAGTTCGTCGCGCCCGTTCACAATCCCCGCCAGCACCGGCCCCACCAGGCGCGGATTGAAAGGCTCCAGCAACTGCATGGCCTGCACGGCCATCCGCCGCAGGTGCGTGAGCCGCTGCCGGGACTCATCATCCTCAAACAACCGCTGACGCTCGAACACCGCCTCCTCGATCTCGGTGTTACGGGGCAGATTGCGGGTTTGCCCGGCGCCCAGACGGTCGGCCGCCTTGCGCTTGGCCAGACGGTAATCCACCACGCCCTCATCCAGGATGATGCGCGCAGCCTCTTCGGCGATCATCTGCCGTACACGGATATCGTTGATGGACATCGTCGGGCCTCCTGGAGTCCGGAAAAGGGGACAGACACCTTTTCCGCCAAAGGCGAAAAAGGTGTCTGTCCCCTTTTCCGGTCCCCTTTTCCGCTCAAAAAATCTGATCCGGCGTCATATCATCCCGCCTTGGCGTGGAGCCCGAACGCTCCTCCACCCCAAGATGAGGCAACTGATCCTGGGTGAAGGTTTCAAAGATCGCCCGCTGCGTGCGATGGTCAACCCGCTTCCCGGTGTCCGCATCAATACGCACCGTGACCATGCCCCGAGGCTCCTCCGGCAACCGCTCCGGGCGCCCCTCCAGGGCCTTGCCCATGAAATCCACCCACACCGGCAGGGCCGCAGAAGCCCCCGTCTCCCGACGCCCCAGGGAGGAATAGTCATCAAACCCCACCCACACCGACGTGACCAGATCGCCGTTGAAGCCACTGAACCAGGCATCCCGCAGATCATTCGTCGTGCCCGTCTTGCCCGCCAGATCATCCCGACCCAGGGCCGTGGCCCGGCGACCCGTGCCGCTGGTGATCACATCCTGCAGCATGCTCACCATCTGATAGGCATTGGTGGCCGACAGCGTACGCTCGGCCGGCACGAACTCGGGCGTTCCGGAGGCCGACCCATCCAGGGCCGCCCCCTCCACCGCCACCAGATCCCCATCCGGATGCGCCGGCACCTGGCAAGGCGGCGGGCACACCCGGCGCGGCACCGTGCGGAACACCACCTCACCATAGGGATCCTCGATACGATCCAGGAACCACGGGTCCACCCGATACCCGCCATTGGCAAACACCGCAAAGCCCCGGGTCAGCTCCAGCGGCGTCACCGAACCACTGCCCAGGGCCAGGGATAACCCCGACGGATGCCGCGAGCGCTCAAACCCGAAATGCCCCAGGAAATCCAGCGTAGGCTCCACCCCCACCTCGTCCAGCAACCGGACGGACACCAGGTTACGGGAGTGGGCCAGGGCCTCCCGCAAGCGCGTGGGGCCATAGAACCGCCCTGAGTAATTCCGTGGGCGCCAGTCCCCATCCAGGGAAATGTCAGCCACCACCACCGGCGCATCATTAAACACCGAGGCCGGCGAATGCCCATGGGCCAGACCCGCCGAATAGATGAACGGCTTGAAGGCCGACCCCGGCTGACGCTCGGCCCGCACCGCCCGATTGAAGTTGCTGCGGAAAAAGTCGTAACCACCCACCAGGGCACGCACCGCCCCATCTTCCGGGTCCAGGGCCACAATGGCCCCCTCCACCGCCGGCACCTGGGCCAGCGACCAGCCCTCGCCGCCTTCGCCCCGCATCACCCGGATCACATGCCCCGGGCTCACCACCTGCGACACCCGCTGCGGCGCATTGCCCACCCGCGAGGCATCGATATAGGGCCGCGCCCACTCCATGGCCGCCAGGTTCAGCTCGATCTCCTCACCCTGCCCCATGTACACCGTGGCGCTGTCGCTGCTCACCTGGGTGACCAAACCAGCCCAGAGCCCACCCCCGGCACGAGGATAGCCGGCCAGCAGGCGGTCCCGGGCAGCCTCATCCGGGTAGTCATCCAGATCCACCTCGGCCTCAGGCCCCCGATAACCATGGCGCCGATCATAGGTCAGCAAGCCCATCCGCAGCGCCCGGATGGCCTCCTCCTGCATGTCCCGATCCAGGGTGGTGTACACCCGATAACCGTCCTCATAGGCCGACTCCCCGTACCGGGCCACCATCTCCATGCGCACCATCTCGGCCACGTGCCCCGCGCTCACCTCCACCACCGCCGAATGCAACCGGGCAGTGATGGGCGCCTCCCGGGCCACCTGGAAGTCCTCGGTGGAGATATAGCCCAGATCATGCATGCGCCCCAGCACATAATTGCGCCGAGCCATGGCACGACGCGGATTGGTCACGGGATTGGCCGCCGAAGGCGCCTGGGGCAGGCCCGCGATCATGGCGATCTGCGGCAGCGTGAGCTCATCCAGCGTCTTGCCGTAATAGATCTGCGCGGCAGCGCCCACACCATAAGCCCGCTGCCCCATGAAGATCTTGTTCAGATAAAGCTCCAGGATCTCATCCTTGGAAAGCTCCCGCTCGATGCGCATGGCCACGAAGATCTCCGTGATCTTGCGCGTGTAAGTCTTGTCCCTATCAAGGAAAAAGTTGCGCGCCACCTGCATGGTGATGGTGCTGCCACCCTGGGTTTTCTCCCGGGTGGAGATCAGGTTCACGGCAGCCCGGGTCAGGCCGACCACATCCACCCCCGGGTGCTCCTCAAAGCGCTCATCCTCAGCGGCCAGAAAGGCCAGACGCATGAGCTCCGGCACCTCATCCACCGCCACCGGCTCGCGGCGCTGCTCGCCGTACTCGGCCATCAGCTCGCCATCACGGGTGAACACCCGCAGCGGCACCTGCAACTGCACATCCCGCAGGCTATCCACCTCCGGCATCTGGGGTGCCACATAAAGATACGCCCCCGCCACCACGAACACGCCCAGGGTGAGCGCAGCCAGGGCAGCGGAGAGAAAAACGCGCAGGGATACAAGGAAAAATTTCATGAAAAAGGTCCGTCATTGGCATCGGACGGCAGGTCATCCGCCTAAAACCACCGCCCCTCGGGCACTTACCGAAGGGGGTCGCGTTTTGCAGAAGACTACGGTAGTAATTACCGGGAGTTGGGACTAGTATTTATGAAAAAATATAAGCTATCCAACCCTCGAGCCGCAATGAGATAAGGGGTTACCGTGTTAGGACTCGGCCGCAAAACCCCCGCGCTGATAGGCATCGACATCAGCTCCACCTCCGTGAAACTGGTGGAACTGGCGGGCTCGCCCGGCAAGCTCCGGGTGGAAGCCTACGCCGTGGAACCACTCCCCGGCAGCGCGGTGGTGGAAAAGAACATACAGGAAGTGGAAGCCGTAGGCGAAGCCATCCGCAAGGCCTACAAGCGAACCGGCAGCAAGACGCGCCTTTGCGCGCTGGCCGTGCCGTCATCCGCCGTGATCACCAAAACCATCAACATGCCGGCCAACCTCAAGCCGGATGAGATGGAAGGCCAGATCCAGATCGAGGCCGACCAGTACATCCCCTACGCCCTGGAAGAAGTGAACCTGGATTTCGAGGTCATCGGCCCCACCCCCAAGAACCCCGAAACCGTCGAGGTGCTGCTCTCCGCCTCCCGCAGCGAAAACGTGGACATGCGTGTCACTGCCGCCGAGATCGGTGGCCTCACCCCCAAGGTGATGGACGTGGAAGCCTACGCCATCGAGCACAGCTACCCGCTGGTCACCGAGCAGATCCCCGACCTGGACACCGAACTCCCCGTGGCCGTGGTGGATGTGGGCGCCACCATGACATCCATCAACATCTTCCTCAATGACAGGCTCATCTACACCCGTGAGCAGTCCTTCGGCGGCAAGCAACTCACCGAAGAGATCATGCGCCGCTACGGCCTCTCCTACGAAGAGGCCGGCCAGGCCAAGAAGGAAGGCGGCCTGCCCGACAACTACGTACCCGAGGTCCTGGAACCCTTCAAGGAAACCATGGCCCAGCAGGTGAACCGCTTCCTGCAGTTCTTCTTCGCCGCCAGCCCCCATGATCGGGTCTCGCACATCCTGCTGGCCGGTGGCTGTGCCGCCATCCCCGGGGTGGACGAAGTCATCGAAGGCCGGGTGAACACCCCCACCAGCATTGCCAACCCCTTCGGACGCATGGCGCTGCACACCCGCATCAACCCGCAACGCCTGGGCAACGACGCCCCCGCCCTCATGATCGCCGCCGGGCTCGCCTTGAGGAGCTTCGACTGATGTCCCACATCAACCTACTCCCCTGGCGCGAGCAACGGCGCAGCGAGCAGCAAAAGGAATTCACCGTCATCGCCGCCCTGGTGGCCCTGGGTTGCCTGATCATCGTCTTTGTCACCCACGTGGCCATCAACGGTCAGATCCAGGCCCAGGAACAGCGCAACAACTTCCTGCAAAACGAGATTCGCATCCTGGACCGACAGATCCGCGAGATTCAGGAACTGGAATCCACCCGTCAGGCCCTGGTGGACCGCATGGAAATCATCCAGGAACTCCAGGCCAGCCGCCCCCTGGCCGTGCGCCTGTTCGACGAACTGGTGAACACCCTGCCCCAGGGCATTTACCTCACCGGCATCACCCAGCGCGACATGGCCCTGGAAATCACCGGCCGGGCCGAATCCAACGCCCGGGTATCCGCCTTCATGCGCAACCTGGAAGGCTCCCCCTGGTTCAACGACCCCGTGCTCCAGGTCATCGAAACCCGTGAACAGAACGGTGTACGCCTGAGCGACTTCCGCCTCACCGTGAGCCAGCGCGACCCCGGCCCGGACAATGACGAGGAGGCCTCGCAATGAAACTGGGCAGCCTGGATCTCAAGGACCTCAACGAACTCAACAATGTCGACCTGAAAACCGTAGGCACCGCGCCCCTGGCGGTGCGCGTATTCCTGCTGGTGATCGTGGCCGCCGCCATCCTGGGCCTGGGCTACTGGTTCGACACCAAAAACCAGCTGGAGCGACTGGAACGCGTCCAGGCGCAGGAGAGCCAGCTGCGACAACAGTTCGAGACCCGCCAGCGCCGCGCCGCCCTGCTGGACGATTACCGGGCGCAGCTGGAGGAGATGCAACGCAGCTTCGGCACCATGCTGCGGCAGCTGCCCAGCCGCACCGAGATCCCCAACCTCCTGGTGGACGTCTCCCAGACCGGCCTCTCCGCCGGCCTGGAGATCGACCTGTTCCGTCCCGAGAACGAACGCCGCCGTGGCTTTTACGCCGAGAAACCCATCCGGCTGCGCATGAAGGGCGATTATGAACAGGTGGCCGAGTTCACCAGCGGCGTCGCGGCCCTGCCCCGGATCGTGACCATCCACGACATCACGCTGCGCCCGGATGGAGACACCTCACGGCTGACCATGGAAGCCACCGCCAAGACCTACCGGTACCTGGATGATGTCGATAACTGATCCCGCACACCGCACGCCCGACCACCCCCGGGCCAGGCGCCTTCGCCCGGGCTGGCTGCTTGCTGCCCTGGCAACCGCCCTGTTGATGGCCGGCTGCGGCGGCGACATCTCCGACCTGGAACGCTACGTGGAGCGCACCAAACAGCGCCCCGGCGGCGAGATCGAACCCATCCCGGAAATCCCCCCCAGGAAACCTTCATCTACCCGGGCCACGAGCGTGATCCCTTCGACCGCTCCGTGATCGCCGTCCGGGTAACCGAGGACGTGGGCCCGGAAAGCGATGTCACCATCGACCCCGACCGCCCCCCGGAATTCCTGGAACAGTACCCCCTGGACAGCCTGCGCATGGTGGGCACCATGGAGCAGGACAACGTGCAATGGGCCCTGATCCGCACCCCGGAACGCAACATCCAGCGCGTGCGTGAAGGCAACTACATGGGCCAGAATCACGGACGCATCGACCAGATCACGGACACGCGCATCGCAATCACCGAGATCGTGCCCGACGGCTTCGGCGGCTACCAGGAGCGGGAAAGCTCCGTCGCGCTCACAGAATAAGGTAACGAGGACACACCCCATGACACTGGCGACCCAGCGACGCTCCATGCCCCGGATATCCGGCGCCGGGACTCTCCACCGGCGCATCACGGCCTTCCTGGCCCTGTGCCTGCTCATCCTGTGGGGGCACGCGGCCGCCGCCAGCCCCGACCGCGCGCTGGAGGAGATCATCTACAACGCCCTGCCCGGCGACCGCCTGCAGGTGATCATGCGCTTCTCCGAACCGCCGCCGGCCCCCGAGAGCTTCACCATCGACAACCCGGCCCGTCTGGCCCTGGACTTCCCCAACACCCGCTCCGCCCTGCCGGAACGCCGCCAGGAGATCAACGTGGGCCTCACCCAGTCGGTGAACACCGTCGAGGCCCGGGACCGCACCCGCGTGGTCTTCAACCTGGTACGCATGATGGGTTACGACACCCGGGTGGACGGCAACAACCTGGTGGTCACCCTCACCCCCGCCGCTACCCAGGCCGCCGCCCCCTCCCAACCCAGGCCGCTCAGCGCCGAACAGCGCCGCGCCGCGCCCCCCAGTGACCGGGAAATCGCCAACGTGGACTTCCGCCGCGGCCCCGAAGGTGAAGGCCGGGTGATCATCCGCCTTACCGACCCCCGCACCCCTGTGGATGTACGTCAGCGCGATGGCCGTATCGAACTGAGTTTCGCCCGCACCGCCCTGCCCGAGGAACTGGAACGCCGCCTGGACGTGACCGACTTCGCCACCCCGGTGCAAACCATCGACGCCGTGGGCGAGAGCGACCGGGTACGCATCACCGTGGCTGCCCATGGTGAATACGACGCCATGTCCTACCAGACCGACAGCGAGTTCACCCTGGAGGTCAAACCCCTCTCCCGCGAAGAGCGCGAAGCCCTGGAGCGGGAGCGCTTCCAGTACACCGGTGAGCGCCTGTCGCTGAACTTCCAGGACATCGAAGTGCGCTCCGTGCTGCAGCTCATTGCCGACTTCACCGACCTGAACGTGGTAGTGAGCGACACCGTGGGCGGCAACATCACCCTGCGCCTGCGCAACGTGCCCTGGGACCAGGCCCTGGACATCATCCTGCAAACCCGCGGCCTGGACATGCGCGAGAGCGGTAATGTGCTGTATGTGGCCCCGGCAGACGAGATCGCCGCCCGCGAACGCCAGCAGATGGAAGCCCAGCGCCAAACCGCCGAACTGGCACCGCTACGGGCCGAGTTCATCCAGGTGAACTACGCACGGGCTGAGGATGTGGCCAACATCATCCGCAGTGATGGGATCAGCTTCCTCTCCGAGCGGGGCAGCCTCAAGGTGGACTCACGCACCAACACCCTGCTGGTACAGGACACCGCCGCCAAGTTGCAGGAGATCCGCGGCCTGATCACCAGCCTCGATGTGCCCGTGCAGCAGGTACTGATCGAAACCCGCATCGTGGTCGCCACGGATGACTTCGCCCGGGACCTGGGCGTGCGCTTCGGTGTAACCGGTCGTGACACGACAGGGCGCACCCAAACAGGTGTGAGCGGCAACCTCTCCGGTGCTGCCGATGCCCGCGCAGGCACCATCCCCACCCTCACCGACCGCCTGAACGTCAACCTCCCCATCACTTCTACCGGGGCTGGCAGCATCGGCGTGTCGATCCTGCGGCCCGACGTGCTGCTCGACCTGGAACTCACCGCCCTGCAGGTGGAAGGCCGGGGTGAAATCATCTCGACCCCGCGCGTGATCACCGCCAACGGCCAGACCGCCATCATCAAGCAGGGCGAGAGCATCCCCTACCAGGAGGCCACCGCATCCGGCGCCACCAGCGTGCAGTTTGTGGACGCCGTGCTCTCCACGGAAGTCACCCCACAGATCACGCCCAACGGCAACATCATCCTGAACATCAAGGTGAACCGCGACAACCCAGGCGCCCGAGAGGTGCTCGGCACGCCCTCCATCGAGACCCGCGAAGTGGAAACCCAGGTGTTCGTGCGCAATGGCGAAACCGTGGTGCTCGGCGGCATCTACGAGATCAGCACCCTGGAGCAGCTCATCAAGACCCCGTTCCTGGGCGACCTGCCCATCATCGGGGCCCTGTTCAGACAACGCTCCCACACGGAAACCAAGGCGGAACTGCTGGTGTTTGTGACGCCGAAGATTGTGGAAGAGGCGGTGATGAACTGATGCAATTCGACACGGCAATTCCCCGGTCACTGATCGAACAGTATTTGCAAAGGCATAAGACATCCCCCTTTTGGAAGGGATACATCAAATGAAACGACTTTCATTATTCCAGGCAACGTGTTCAGCCGCTTTGCTTGCGTCCTTACTGACCATCGCCGGATGCGGCGGTGATGACAATGGCTTCACCTCCAATGGCGACACGACCGACCCGGGCGATGACCCGGTAGCCGTGGCAGAGGCCCACAGCATCCAGGCATTCGCCGACAAGATCGAAGTCAATGCCGATGGCTCGGATGTGGCCAACATTGAGGTTCTCGTTAAGGACAGGGGTAATAGAGGCCTCGGTGGCGTACCCGTCACCCTGAGTGTCGAGCCGGACGGCTCCGATGGGTCTGATGGCTACAACCTGATTGTGGATGGATCCGAAACCAACCAGTCGGGGGAACTGACGGCCCGACTGGGTAGCGGTCAGACCATTCGCGCAGGTAACGCCATCGTGACCGCCACTGTGGATGGGCGCGACCTCAGCAGCACATTGGGCTTCACGTTCGTGGGCCCTACCATTGAAACCAACCCCACGAGCGTCTCCATCAACCAGGACGAGACGGAGACCATTGTGGTCACCGCCCTCTCCGGTACTAACCCGGCCAATAACCAGCCCATCTGCATTGAGGCCCCTGATTTCGTTGAAGTGATCGAAAACAATCAGATCACCAGCAGACCCGGTTGTCCTACATCGGTAACCACCGACGGCGATGGAAAGGCCGAATTCACTATTCGGATCTCCGAACCCGGCGAGGGTCTGATCCGTCTTTCCGGGCTGGGCCTAACCCGCGATATCCCGGTGGAAGGCGTATTTTCCGGGATCCGTTTCCTGGAACCCGATTCAGACACCCTGGTGAGGCTCGGGGAGTCAGTGACTGCGCGCGTGGAGACACCGGACTTTAGCGGCAACGTCTTGCTGGCTACCACGTCGGGCAGGTTTGCCAACGGGCAATCCACCACCACCCTGACGGCAGGCCAGGCAGAAAATGGCGTTGTACTCAGCGAATTTCAGACAGGCCGGGTTACCCTGTCCGCCACCAAGGCCGGCAGCAACGAGCGTGATACCACCAGCTTCCTTGTGTTTGATGATTCTGCTCTGGACGCCGAGAAAACGAACATCTCCCTGCAAGCCACTCCCGCAACCCTGAGCGTCGGTGACGACAATCACGCCACACTCACTGCCACCCTGACCCGCGAAGGCTCTGGCGATGGCAACAACCTCCCCATTCCTAATGAGCTCGTGAGCTTCACCATCGTGGGTGACAGCTTGGGGGCTTCCCTCTCAGCACCGGCCTCCTTCACCGGAGAGGAAGGCACCACCAGCACACGATTCGTCGCCGGTGGAACTCCGTCGTCGGCAGGTGGCGTTTCCGTGAGGGCGTGCATTGCCTCCATCAACTTGTGCGATGAGGCTCAAGTGACGATCACGGACAAACCGGGCTCCATCAGCATCGGTCTGGCCAACGTGATTGGTACCACCAATGATGATACGGCGTATCAACTTCCGATCTCTGTCATCGCTACCGATGTGAATGGCGGGGCGCTGAGCAACGTCACCATCTCTCTGCGGGTGTGGCCAGTGCGCTATCGTACGGGGTTCCGGAGTATTGATGGCGGTCTGATTCCCGTTGACGTTATCCCAAATGAAGACGTCAACCGAAACGTGACCCGCGACCTGGGAGACCGGTGGTCGAACCCCCCTCGGAACAACATCGAAAACGGCTTGGCGCCGATTCGGCAAAAATGTGAACCATCCACTGGTAGTGAGCCCGGCGATACAATCCAGAACTCCACTGAAGCCTTCAACGCAGGCTGCAAGTTGCTCCCGGAGTCCACTGCCGCCGGATCGGTTCCCGCAACGGTCACCACGGATGAAAACGGCCTCGCGACCTTCAACCTAACCTATCTGAAAGATCGTGCGAACGTCATCGAAGCGGAAATCATCGCGACGGCCCAGGTCCAAAGTACCGAGATCCAGAGCTCTCGCACCTTCTTCCTACCTAGAGAAGAAGAGGATGACAACCTGCCTCACTCCCCATATAACGTGTATTTCGAATAAGGCAAGAGTGTTTGGGTGACCAACACGTGAGGGTGAACCGAGGTTCCCCCTCACGTGAATGGTCGAGGGCAAGCCTCGATGTAGAGATGAGTTAGCGGAAAAGGTGCAGTAAGACGGGAGCGCCGAGCAAGCGTGGTGGTCAGTGAATATTCCACTCAATACACACGCGCGTCGGTGATGGGAAAAGCTAAGGTGGGATTAGTGGCGAGACAGCTAACAGGGCTGGGCAACACGGGCGGGGCCAATGGCGAGTAAAAACCCCGGCCTCACGATCCATTCTCACGAGGCACTATGCTGTACACCTCTTCCCCCACAAACTGCAGCGTGACTTGGCTTCCAACCAGTCCGGCCGTCTCTCCCCTATCACTGCTGGGAGTGAGCACACTTTCCATCGTGACGTAGCGCCGCCCATCCACAATCACGTAATGATGACGCGCGTCCCAGGCATCCAGCGTGCCGGAAATCTCGCGTTCTATCGGAACTGCGGCACCACTTGGCAAGCTCCATAAGGTGGCCAAAACTGCCGACACGATCCCTACCCGAATTCTGCTGCTAAAGGCTGTTGCAACTCTCATGGTCTTACTCGCGAATAGGTGAGTCAGGACCCGCTACCAACATGCATCACCGGAAGGGGTTCGCTCACCTTGATGATTGATCGTCAGCGTGCTGCAACTACCTGATGTCACACGCCCTTTTTGGCCCGTCGCCGTCAACGTATAAGTGCTTGCATCGGCGTTAATGGCCAGTGTGTAGAAACCCTCGGGTGACTCACCCGGAAGGTTGGGACAGCCGTCATAGCTCAATTGAGCGGTATAGCATCGCTCCATTTGTTGCGCCAGCATGAGCAGGGCAGACTTGCCGTCGGATACCTGCGCGCGTTCCACATAGCGTGTATAGGCTGGATAAGCAATGCTGGCAAGAATACCGATAATCACCACCACGATCATTACCTCGATCAGGGTGAACCCTTTTGCGTCTCTAACTTTTTGCATCGAATGCTGTTCCTATTGGTTTCTGCCATAACCTTCGCCAGGACCAAGGGCTTCCCTGCCTCTTGCCGGACTCAACGAAGTTGCTGCCAGGATTGCCGGCCTGGCAGATCGTCTGCGGGTCCTCTTAACGGTTTTTCTTCCGGATCACCGGAATAAACCAACTCCGTAGCTCCGTCGAGTATCGTGGTGGTTGTTTCACCCGTACTGAATTCCACACCACTGGGCATCCAGTCGTGCCCCTCAAACAGGTCCTCACCATCCTCGTCAACGAATACGGGGTCGAGATAACGCCCCCCAGAAAATAGGTCAATATCCATCAGGAATCCTCTCCGACCCGTGCCGCAGGGGTCATCGTCAGGAATCATGGTGGTGAAGCGTATGCGGGTTTGCTGCACCGTGCGAGGGAAGGTAGGCCCACTGATGACGCGCTCTCCTGTCACCATGTTCAGGTCGATGTACCAACCCCGGTGGTTATTGGCCAGCGTATAGTCAGAGAGCTTGCGAAGCGTGTAGGACTGCCCATCCAAAGTGTAGCCACCCTGTTCTTCGATAACCTGCTGCCTCAACTGGCTCCGACCAGAGACGTTGGATCCGGAATCAACGATGCCATAAAGCGTTTGCACCTGATTCCCGATGCTACCGCCATCTTCTTGGCGAAAGTAGCTGCCGGTTCCGAAGGCAACGATCAAATCGTCCCCATTTTCGGCAACAGCAATAGCAGGTGCCGATGTGATGGGTTGAGGGGTATTGCCACTATCCCTTGCTGTGAACAGTTTTCCGACAGACCACTTGCTAGAGTCGTCGTCGGAAATATCGAACCGCCACAGGTTGCCCAGTAGATCCCCGGCATACACATAGGACGCATTGACGTCCTGATCAGGCCAGTCAGTCCATCGCGGTGCGGCAAGCCCATTAGGACTGCCGCTACTGCCCTCACCGGTATCCATCTTCGCAATCAGGCTGCCATCGGCCAGGTCCACCACGAATAGCACGGCCTTATGACCGCTGCTATTGTAGCCATTGCCAAAAATCGCCGCCCAAGTGCCATCAGCAAGCCTGGTCACTTGTGGTTTACCGACATTGAAACCCAGATCATCATCGCTAAACTCCCAAAGCACCTTACCCGCGCCAAAGCTGCTGGGGTCCGTCACATCCAGCGCGAAGACCGTGCGACCACCAGCACCCATGGTGCCAACCAGCACCGAGCGCCATTGCCCCCCGATCTGTGCTTCTTCGATAACGGGTGTGCCGTCCACGAAATACCGATGACTGTAATCCGGATCCATCAGGCGCGATAAGGGTGCGAATGCGTTGCCGGGTTCCGGGTTGAGCAACTCTCCGGGGATGAAGGCGAAAACCTCTTCGCCGTCGTCGGCATTGAACGCATGCAGCATGCCGTCGTTGGCCCCCAGATAGATGATGCGATCTCGATCGCGATAGGACGGCGCGCCCAACAGTCTGGCAAACCCTTCATACCGCTCGCCCACAAACTGTGGATTGGAGTTAACTATATCCCCTAGCAGACGCGCACTCCCGGAGGCAGACCGACTCCTGAACGAGTCGTGGGCATCATCCTCTCCACGCAACCAGGCCACACGCTCGGAGCCCAGGCCATCTACACCCACGGGAGATCGGTTGAGGGCTGCTTGCTGGGTAGACGTGAGATTGGCGAAGCTGAAGCCAAACGCCGAGCCGGCGCCGTTCGTGGTCACGATATTCCGCGTTGCCGGACGACCGGGGGCACGAAGTTGCTCCTCTGCATCCCAGAATGGGATGCTGGCCGGTGTGCCATCCTCCTGAATATACCGTGCCTCCAGGCTGCCGGACCAATCACCTGACCGGAAACCGGTGTTGTACAGCAGCGTATCTTCCTGTAGCACTGCAGAGCTCGCCGCCGCCGAGGTGGCAGACTCCTCCACACGACCTACGATATCCTCCAGCACCTGGGCCAGTTCCTCGGCAAAGTCTTCCGCGTTATCCACGCTGAAGAAACCCCCGCGACTATTGACGGCGGCATGGAGCAGGTCGTCAATCCGTGGACCACAGGCCGAGGCATTGGGGCTATCACCGCAATTGAGATAGTTCCACTGAGGATCGGGCCAGTTGATTGGTTGAGGTGCTGGTTGAGTACCGTCGGGATTGTTGTACTTGTATTCTTGATACTGTCTGAGAGCCGCAAAGGCGTGTTCCGGGTCAATGGTACCCTGAACACCCAGCCCCACACCGTAGGTCACCATATGTTGCCAGAACGCCTCGTTACGGACCGACGTGGGCACCCGGTTTTCAAGGTCAGGTCTTAAATCGCGCTTCCAGTAATACATGGCCACATCGGCCAGGTTGTGGGAATGGTTATCCTGAAACGGGTCTTCAGGGTTGTAGGTATAGTCGGCTCCGTCGGGATTGGTGTTGGTGGTGTTGCCCGATGTGCTGCCATCGGTATTGGCGCGTCGCGCCGAACCGGCAGCCCCATACCCCAAACTGGCATGGTTACCAGTGGTATACCCATCGGTCATCAGGATGGTGAAGCTCTGCCGGCATGCCAAGTCAGCACCGCCCTGTGCACCCGGCGTGCTGCTCCATGGACCGCGGCTGTCAGTGCGCGAAAAGTATTCCCCAGCCCCCTCCAGCGCCCTGCGAAGCGGCGTGCCTTCGGTGGGGATGGCGCGATGATACAGTTCGTGGAAGAAATCATCCTTTTGGCTACCGGTGAAGTTTCGAACACCCCGGATCACGGTACGCCCAGCCACCCCATCCAGATTGGAAGTAGAGGTACGGTTGTGGTTGATGGACCCGTAGCCAACACGCATGCCCCCATCAAATTCGCTGAAGGCCCGGCCGATACCGGCACGGGAAGCAAAAATGCGATTGCGATGGTAGGTGTACCAGTTGGCAAAGTTCTGGATTTCCTCCTCGTAGGTGCAGGTACCCGCTGCGCAGTCCGAACGATCTTCCCGCCCCTCTCCGGTGAACGGGGCGTTGTCCGGGCGTATTTCAGTACGCTGGTAGCTGCTTTCCAGTTCGGGGTTTGTATCATCGACCAAGTAGTAGTAAGTCGCGGGGAAAAAAGTAACCGTTTCATTGGTTATGGTTCCATTGTCATTCCACCACCGGCCGGTCCAACTGTTGTCGACGGTCAGATTGCGTGTGCCGTATCCATCGAACAAGGGTCGGTTGGGTGCTGCTTCACGAGGTGCAGCAGCCATTTCCGAACCATCTGCATTCACCCAGGGCCTGTAGGTGACGGCAGGGTTGTAATACATGGGATTGATCTGATGGGAACGCGCTTGGGCAGCCAGATTACCCGTGAATCGTACTGTGCGCGGCGTGTTGTGATAGTCACCGCCACCATGCAGGTTGTTGATCCTCGGAAACACCCATTTCATCAATGAATTGATGCCTCCATTGAAAAATTTATAGGTAAACTCATCCGGTATCGTCTCCCACATCATCGAACCGGAGTCGTCGATGACGAAGAGGATATTGGGTTCCACGCTGGTGGTGACGAATAGCGGACTGTTGGCAATATTGACGCTGGCCATCACTGGTGTGGCGGAGAAAATCACCAGACTGAAGCCCAGCCATGCGGCCAATAGCCTGTGTCTCAGCGTGCGATATGACGGGTCCGGGAGTTTCATGACAGACTCCTTACGAAATCACGGGCATTGTTGGCTGGGTGACGCCCCCAGATGCGAAATACCGGGCTCATGGTCGACAGGGGAGCGCGCAGTGGCTTTGCAGCACAACCACAGCCGCCGCCGTTCCACCTTGGCCACGGCTGATGATGGGGTAAATGCCGCGAACCCCGGCACTTGGGTCCGCCGGATTGACCCGCACCAGTCGTGGAGCGGAGACGTGGAACACGGGATTTTCGGAAAGATCATCAGACAGCACCGCATTGCCTGTGGACGGGGGGCTTTCACCATCCCAATCGGCCGGGTTGGTCAGTGTTGCCGTGACATCCGCCGAGAGCACATTATTGCCATCATCCAGCCAGGCCTCACCCTCCCGGAGGGCAGCTTCCGCAGCTTCGAAGGCCAGGTAGCCATCACGCAGGTTGCCAGCCATGCGCTCCTGCATGGTCGTGCTTTGCATGGCAGTGACGCCGATCATGGTAACGAGCAGCAGAAAGACCAGCGCGATGATCAGGGCGCTGCCGGTCTGGGCGTTGGCCATGCCCTGACGGGGCGGGTATGTCATGACGAGTACCTCATGGCAGGCGGTTTCGTATGCCGACGGTAGTGGTGAACACCTGGTAGAAGCGTCTGTCACCTGGGGTGACATTGTTGCCATTGAAGGCAACCGTCATCGGCGCGTCGACCATGAAATCCCGGTTGCTTTGCAGTAGCAGACTCACTCGGATGGCCAGCACCCGTTGCCAGTTGGTGACCTGATTGGCCGTCTGGAATACGTTGATTTCACGGTTTCCGTTTGTGTCCACGCCATAAGTGATCTGCATGTCACGGACGCCTTCCACCAGCTCTTCAGTCTGAACCTGATCCAGCCCCTCGTGATGGCTCACCCTCATCAGTGCCGGTGCCCCTGTGGAACCCGTGCCGATGTAATAGAGGTGACTGCGTAGCAGGAAGATTTCCATGTCATCTTGATAAGAATCGCTGAAATGGTTTTGCCCCGGGTTCTTATTTCCAGGGTTGCCTGCAGCGCCTCTGGTTAGCGTGCTTGCATTCAAGTTCGCACGGTTCTGGAATATATCGCAGTTCGAGGCATTGGTAACAAAGACAATGGCGCCTTGAGGGACGGTACTGGATTGAGTCAGGTTGATGGTGTTGGCATGAGCTGGGGTATTTCCACTTGCTGTCACCCCGGAAATCCGTGCTGCATGTTTAATCAGAAGAACATCGGTGCCTGCTTGGTAGTCTGCCGGTGCCGGACCTGCAGTGTTGTTCCAGCCATTGATAGCGTTCTCCAGATCGAACAGCAAGTAATCGGCATCGTTGGGCTCAAGGTCCAGCAAATTGTTTACCTGCTGACGGCATCCACCGCGAAAGCCTGCCTGGCGTAGATCCCAAGTCAGTTGATCGATGGCAAATCTCCCATTTTCCTGTACTCGCGATGCCGCCTCATTGAGGCGGTAGGTCTGGCTGGAACCTGTGAAGATATGAATCATGCCCGCGGTCAGAATCAGGCTCAGGGTGATGGCCACCATCATTTCCACCAGCGTGAGGCCGCGCTGGTGGAAACATTGGGTAAGGTGAGCAGACGCTGGCTGATTCCTTCTCCGCTGAGATGACTGCTGAGCGTCTTGCATAGTTGATTTCACCGCAAGTTGATGGGGTTAGAATCGGGCGGTAAAGCTGAAACCCATGAGATCATCGCCGCACTCCGCCGGGACATTGGGGGCATTGGCCTCAAGCCTGCGCTCTTCCCAACAGATAACGACGGTGACAGTTCCATTGTTCAGGTTCACCGTGGGCTGGGCGTCGGCCGGGACGGGAAGCGCCTCGTTGACACGCTGGACCCAGTCATTCAAATCGGTCGCGTCAACTCCGCCGCGTGCCCGCACCGTATCGGACATTTCATAAGCAAGATGTGTGGCCTGGCTGCGTAAGTAGGCATTTTGATTGAGCTGGACGGACACCGCCTGTATCCCTGCCACCCCCAGCAGGCCAATGGAGATCACCAATATGGCGATCAACACCTCAATCAATGAAACACCGGTTTGATACTTCATCAGCAATCTCCCTGAGTGACGCTGACACGACCGGTATTGATGATTTCGAGCGTGCGACTACGGCCCGTGGTGCCGGCGGCACAGCCCGAGGGTTTGATGATTAGGGTCACCGTGCCAGCCGGCGATTCCTTGACACCCCGACCATTAAAGACGATCGGCTGACCACCTGAGACACCGACTGCCATATTCGACATGCCAGGATAAGCCCTCAGCCGATCATCACCATCACAGGCATTGCCCAGATGAACACACCAGCCGCTGGCGAAATCATCGCCAGTGGAGGCTGCGACGGTGACCGGCACTCCACGCCTGATGGCTTCGCTGCGTGCCAGATTGAAGGCTGACACCAGCTCATTGGTTTGTGTGACCACCCGGTTAGTCTGAATGAGGTTCATGAAACCGGGCACGGCAATGGTGGCCAGTATGGCCGCCACCGCTAGGGTGATCATCAATTCGACGAGTGTGAATCCGCGAGTCTTCATTCCTGGAGTCTAGACCTATGGATTGACCTGCGTCTTGTGTGACTGGATTAACGGGAGGTTTGGTGGAATAGTCGGTGAGGAGTGATAGGCCCCATATGGACCCGTAGGACACCCAAATTGAGGCGCAGCAAGCCGGGAGGCTCTCAGTGCCCGCTTTACCCTGCTCGGGCACAATCGAACAAGCCGGGACATCCCCCCCGAACCGCATGGAATCGCCTACTCAAGAAAGGCCATGCCCTCCAACCAACCCACCCTCATCCACCGTGAAAATGGGGACAGACACCTTTTCCCACTAACCCACTTCCCCCCCCAACACCTCCACCTGCCGCCGCGATATCACATGCCCCCGGGCCGCGGCCCGGGTGATCCATGACAGCCCCAGGGTTTCATCCACCTCCACACCCTCGCCCGCCACATGGCAACGCCCCAGCCAGTGCATGGCGTCCGGGTCTTCCCGGGTGGCGGCCTGTTCCAGCCAGTGGATGGCCCGTTCCGGCTGACCCGCCTGCAGGAGCATTAAACCCAACTCGCCTTGCGCCATGGGGTCGCCATTGTCCGCCCGGCGGATGAGGTCCATGTCCTCTTCATTCAGTGGGATACCGATATCATCCAGCAGACCTTCCAGGGGGACCTGGGTGCGGCCCAGGGGTTCGTCCTTGTTCTTCTTGGCGATGGCCCCTGCGGCGATGCGGCGCCACAGGGTGCGTCGGCTCAGGCCGGTGAGGAAGATGGCGGTTTTCAGGGTGACCAGGTGCATGGTGTCAGGTGTCCGTGTTCACGACCTCTTTCCAGGTTACCACCCTGGGGGCGGCCAGCGGACTGCCCCACAGGCCGTGTTCGCGCAGGTTTTCCAGGGCCTCGGAGCTGTACTTGAGGCTGAAGTTGCCGCCCAGGTCGGCATCCACGGCATCTTCATTACCGGTGAGGGAGATGATGGAGCCGAACACATTGGCCGTGCCCGACCCCGAGGACAGCCGCGCGCCATCGCGCAGGATGATCAGCCCCTCGAAGGTCATGGTGCCGTTGGCGGGGAATATCTCAATGTCACCGGAGACGATGAGCACACCGGCCCCGTGGGTGTTGCCGCTCAACCGGATGCTACCGGTGCCGGTCACATGGTTGACAGTTGGTGCACTGCGGCTCCCCAGAAACTGGGAGACGTCCACGGTGTTGCCGGTGTTCACGTCGATCTGGCCCGTATCCGACCGGGAGACGAGTGTATCGGCGTAGGCTTGCCAGTCTGATACGGTCACGCCGGCTTCTGAGGCGTTCTGGTCGGTTTGACGCACGGGCGGGTCGCCCTGGATCTGGTCGGGGCGGTTGTTGCCATCCTGGTTGCCGGTGCCTATCGCGTCTGAACCATCGTTGCCGATCAGGTAGATGCCGGCCTTGTCGCCATCCCGGTTGTCCACCATTTCACCATTGCAACCTGATCCGGAGCAGGAGGCGCTGCTGGGGAGCCGCCAGTCGCGGCCGTCGTAGTAAACCGTTTTTGATGCGTTGGAGCCGGTGCGTGTCTGGCAGCTGGGCCCGTAGCAGGTGTAGGCCGACTCCGGTGAAGGCCCGCCCAGCCCGCGATCCAGCGTGGCTTCCAGAACCCGTTCGGTCCCCGTGGCCGCCACCCAGCCACGCACCCGGACGGTGGCCGTGCCGCCGATATAGGTGAGGGATTCCAGTTGCCAGGCCACTTGCTGATCATTCCCCAGGTAGCGTTGCTGGGTGCCGATCGCTTCCAGGCTCTCGTTGCGCTGCCCCCAGTGGGCGAAAGTGGGATCGCGCAGATCCTGAATCACCTGGCTCAGACCGGTTTCAGCGGCCATGAAGGCCTCGGTGGTCTGCTTCTGGTTGCCGGCGATGCGTTCCTGGATGAAGCTGCCGTTCATGCCCACCACACCGATCAGGGTGGCCATGGACAGGATGATCAGGCTCACGATGAGGACGGTGCCGCGTTGGGTGTTCTTTGGGGCGTTCATGGAAGGCTCCTGGCCGCCGCTTCCGTGCGGCTGACCGGTTATGGGTTCGGCAGATTACTGAGGATGGGGCCGCGCAGGGCCACGTGGAATGTGAGGGAGTGGTGGCGCGGCGGGCCGCCTTCGCTGGCTTGGCTGGTGAAGGTGAGGGTGATTTTTGCGCCGATGGGGTTGGTGCCCGATGGAAGCGGGTCTGGTTGTGGATCAAATCGCAAGACCGAACCCGGCCTCATGCCTTGAACCAGGATCGGGTCCGTGTCGTCACCCGCCGGCCCACACCGCAGCGAATCGCCGTCCACGTGGTAGATCACTTCGCTGCCTGACCCGCTCACGCCGCAAACCGCGGCGTCGCGATGCCGGATTACGCTGATACCCTCGGGGCTGGTGGTCTCGGCGATGGCGTCGGCTCCGCGGATGTCCCTCACCATGAAATCAACGGCAAAGCCGATGTTGTCCTGCAATGCGCTGAAGCGCTGGGTTTCCCGGTAGGCGACCTGGTTGCCCAGGAATACATGGATCACCCCGGCGGTGAGGATCAGGCCGATGACCAGGGCCACCATGAGTTCGACGAGGGAGAGGCCTTTTTGTTGTTTGGCGTGTTTCATCAGGAATTCCCGTTCGTAATGTTCACGGGCAAGCGCACACGGTAGTCAAATCGGGTCTCATCCTCCTGGTTTTGACCCTGTTCCTGGAAACGCCCTTCTGCCCAGCGGACGCTGATCACGCACACATTGTCGTTTTCGCAGGTGATGTTGGCGTCGCTCATCCCGGGGAGAGACACGGCATGGTTGCCGTCCTCGTCCGTGCCGGCCTGATGCATCCAGTCGTCTCGCCAGTCATCCCTGACCGACTCCACATCGGCCTCGGTGAGTGCTCCGCCCTCCTCTGCCAGTTTGATCCACAGCCGCTCCCCCGCATCCGTGGCGATCACGCTGGCCACGGTGCGCTGATAGGCGGAGTGAGAGCTCTGCATCCCCAGCAACTGCAACCCGGCCAGCCCCAGCAGGCCTACAGACAGGACGAGCAGGGCAACCAGGGCCTCGATGAGGGAGAAGCCGGATTGGGGTGGTCGGGTTGTGTGGGGTGTGTCGGTCATGGCGTAGGCGTCCTCTCATTACTATGACCGATGATACGCCTCGGCATTACCAGTGGGCCGCCGGGTGGTGGGATTTGGGGGATGGATCACAGGGAGCAGTCATGTGTGCCAGGGGCGTGCTGGACGGGGGGAGCCTGGCGCTGCAACTCATCGGTAAAAGCCTACCGCTCACATTCACCTGGGCTCCCCTCTCCCGCGAGCGGGAGAGGGGCTGGGGGTGAGGGTGCGGCTTGGTGGGGGCGTTGGCACGGGGTTGGTCGGCTTCCTGGGCTGGTGGCATGGGTTTATCAGTGCCACCCCTTTGCTCAGCCTGTGCCAGTGGAGCCTGCTGGATCACGAAACACCCGCTCATCCCGGATAAGGAACCGCTTATGGGTTGGCCCGGGATCTGCAATATCTCTGGTGCGTAAGGCCGAAGTAGCTGGCCTTGGACCGATGGAATGACTTTTTTATAGACGAGGTGTTTCGTGATGCAGAGACAACAAGGTTTTACTTTGATTGAACTGATGATCGTGGTGGCGATTATTGGGATTTTGGCGGCGATTGCGCTGCCGGCTTATCAAAACTATACGGTTCGCGCTCAAGTCTCCGAGATCATTCTTGCGGCTTCCGCAGGACGAACTGATATTTCCGAATATGTATCAGTGGAAGGCGAACTTCCACCGGCCACCTACACAGTGGAAACACAGCAATCGACAAAGGTGGCAAGCTCAACATGGGATGGTACTGATGTAATTGTTACCGCGGCTACTGGCATACATGACGACGTAGACGGGGAAACAATTAACTTGCGTCCTAACGTAACGGGCAATACTGCGAACTGGACCTGTGGTGGCTCAATCCCCGCTAGATTCCGTCCAGCGAGCTGTAGAGACTTCGATATCTAGAAACGGCGGGTAAGGACAGGCACTTTTCTTGACCTGACTCTTGCCTAGACGGAAACACCCTGACCCCGGCCTCGTGCCGGGGTTTCTTTTTGGGACGATGGGGACGATGAGCTTTTAGGAGCAAGGAGCAAGGGAGAGCAAGGAGCAAGGGACAGGCACTTCTGACCATCCCAGTCAGCCTTTCGCCCCCTACCGCTTATGTTCAACGCCCACCCGCCCCATTGACCGTCATTTCCTCGCCTGGGAATCGCCCTCCGGCCTCGGGCTCCCCCGACATCTTCCTCAAAGCACGAACGGCACCCACAAGCCAGCCTCGGCACAGCACCGCAGCCTGTTAGAAACCGTTCAGCAAAGCCCCTCAGGCCGCTGATCGTCGTCGCTGCTGACGATACACGGCCTCAAACCGGGTGCTCTGGTCCAGCCAGTGGTCGGGGTTGATGCCCAGACGCTGCAAAATGGGCGGCTGCGTGCTGGCAATGGCGCCCTTTTTCCTTGGGTCGATGGCCCGCCCGGTGTAGTCCACCAGGGCCAGGTAATCCTCGAAGGCGAACGGAATGCCGGTCTGCTCCGCCTGCACGCACGCGCCCTCGAAATGCAGCAGCGGTTTCACCTTGCCGTCGAACCGCAGCAGGGCGTCCAGCTGCATCTGCTCGCGCACGGCCCTAGCCAGGTTGAACCGGGGCGTAATCCGTTCCCGGATGCTGGTGTGCTCCGAGTCCTCCGGAGTGGCCGCCATCCCGGCGCGCACCGGGTTGAGATCCACATAGGCCATGCAACTGAGCAGCGCCGCCTCGGTGCGCAGCGCCTGGGACTTGAAGCGCGCTTCCCAGAAATGCCCGGTGCAGCCATCCTCCCGGTTGGCCTGGCGGGCAATGGGCTCATTCAGGCACTTCATGAACCAGCTCAGGTCCGCCAGCCGCCGCCGGTAGCACTGGGAAAATTCCGCCACCTGGGCCAGCTCAAAGCTTTCCTGTGGGTCTCCGGCCAGATACCGCTGGACCGGCAGCGGCCCCTTGAACAGGCAGCTCCAGCGCCGCAGCACCTCGTCATCGGACCTGTTCGGAGGCAAGGGACAGGCACTCCCGACTCCCGATCTGAAGTGGTCCAATTGTAGCGGACACCCCGTTAAGCCTCGTCGTGAAGCAAGGCGTGAAGCAAGGGACAGGCACTCCCGACCATCCCGCTCAGCTTTTCGCCCCATACCGCTTATGTTCAACGCCCACCTGCCCCGTTGACCGCCATTTCCCCGCCTGGGAATCGCCCTCCGGCCTCGGGCTCCCCCGACATCTTCCTCAAAGCACGAACGGCACCCACAAGCCAGCCTCGGCACAGCACCGCAGCCTGTTAGAAACCGTTCAGCAAGCCCCTCAGGCCGCTGATCGTCGTCGCTGCTGACGATACACTGCCTCAAACCGGGTGCTCTGGTTCACCCACTGATCCGGGGTGATGCCCAGTCGCTCCAGGATGGGCGGCTGCGTGCTGGCAATGGCGCTCTTCTTCCTCGGATCGATGACCCGCCCGGTGTAGTCCACCAGGGCCAGGTAATCCTCGAAGGCGAACGGAATGCCGGTCTGCTCCTCCTGCACGCACGCGCCCTCAAAATGCAGCAGCGGTTTCACCTTGCCATCGAACCGCAGCAGGGCGTCCAGCTGCATCTGCTCGCGCACGGCCTGCCCCAGGTTGAACCGGGGCATGATCCGTTCCCGGATGCTGGTGTGCTGCGATTCCTCCGGGGTGGACGCCATGCCGGCCCGCACCGGATTGAGATCAACATAGGCCATGCAACTGAGCAGCGCCGCCTCGGTGCGCAGCGCCTGGGACTTGAATCGCGCCTCCCAGAAATGCCCGGTGCAGCCATCCTCCCGGTTGGCCTGGCGGGCAATGGGCTCATTCAGGCACTTCATGAACCAGCTCAGGTCCGCCAGCCGCCGCCGGTAGCACTGGGCAAATTCCGCCACCTGGGCCAGCTCAAAGCTTTCCTGCGGCGCTCCGGCCAGGTACCGCTGGACCAGCAGGGGCCCCTTGAACAGGCAGCTCCAGCGCCGCAGCACCTCGTCATCGGACCACCGCTCGGCGTGCGTCGGCTCCAGCTTGACCACCAGGTGATAATGATTGGACATGACCGCGTAGGCGGCGATGTCCACGGCGAACAGGGAGGCCAGCAGCCGGATACGGTCCTCGATCCATTGCCGGCGGTGTTCATAGCTCTTGCCAGTGGCGTGATCCTGGCCACACAGGAAGGTGCGCCGCACACAGCGCGAGACGACGTGGTAGTGAGGGGTGTCGGTGACCGATATCTGCTGGCAACGGGGGCGTGGCATGTGTCCCTCCTGGACGATGGTTCACCGGCCAGATCCATGGGCCGTGGAACAACAGCCTACCGCGAGGTAAGAGGCCAGGCCAAGGCCGGGAACCGCCATTGCGTTTGCCGGAGGTAGGCCAATGAACTACTCTTGACCCATGGATTTCGAATGGGATGAGGTCAAAAGCGAAGCATGCTTTTCCGGGCGGGGCTTTGATTTTGCCTACGTCGCCAGAGCCTTCTACGACCCAGACCGCGTAATTCAGGAGGATGCCCGCCATAGTTATGGTGAAGAGCGTTATCAACTGTTGGGCAAGATCGAACAGCGCGTGTTCGTGGTGATCTACACGCCCAGGCGTGGGCCATCCGCATCATCTCGGCACGCAAAGCCAACCAACGTGAGGTTAATCGCTATGAAAACAGTGCGCGTGAGGATTGATCCGGCAGTCCCGGAATCACTGACCTCCGGACGTATTGACACTGCCCGGGTGGATGCCACCACCGAAGCCGATATTGCCAGGCAAGCGGCCGCTGATGAAGCAGCTGCCATGCAGGACGCGGCCAAGTTCGTACGCCGCGTTCGCAAACGTCTAGGTTTGAGCCAGGCCGAGTTCTCAAAAAAAATTGACGTACCCTTGGAGAGCATTCGCAACTGGGAGCAAGGCAAACGCTGCCCCACGGGCGCTGCCAAATCGCTGCTCAAGGTGCTGGATAAAGCCCCTGAAGCAGCGCTCGCCGCACTGCACTGACGATGCGCAGCCACGCAGACACGCAGACAAGGCGGACAGACAGACAAGGGAGGCAAGGGACAGGCACTCCTGACCATCCCGCCATGGCCAAGCCCCATCTCGTGGAGGCACTCACCATGTCGCTGGCTCAGGAATGGATGGATCGGGGAGAAGCCAAGGGAATCCAAAAATGCATTCAGAAGGGAATCCAGAAGGGCGTCCATCAGGGCGAGGCCCAGATGCTCGTGTGGCTGCTGGAACAAAAGTTTGGTCAGCAGGCACTCAAGGCCTATCGGCAGTCCATCGAAACGGCAGACGCACACCAGATCAAGACCTGGTCTGCCCGACTGCTCAGCGTCGACAGCATTGAGGACGTCTTCAAGGACGATTTCCCCGTGCAGTGAGAGACTGGGTGTAAAGAAGACAGTGAACCAGCCTGCCCCCGTGGGAGCTGGCCTTGCCGGCGATGCGCTGCGCCAGCAGTGCCCGGGCCAGGCCATGTGCCCGCCGCCTTCGCGGGCGAGGCCCGCTCCCACAAGGTACTGGTCAACGAACCAGGCGGGTGCCGCGCCAAAGGGATGTGGGGCATCCACTGAGCCAGCAATACCCTGCCCCGACCGATCTGAATCCATCTCCCACCAGCCAAACAACCGCCCGTTGACGCCTCGACGGTCTTGTATTAATTTACTGAACGGGGAGAAGGGACAGGCACTCCTGACCATCCCGCTCACCCTTTCGCCCCCTACCGCTTACGCTGCCACAGGGAGGCAAGGGACAGGCACTCCTAGGGCAAGTAAGGGACAGGCACTCCTGACCATCCCAGTCAGCCTTTCGCCCCATACCGCTTATGTTCAACGCCCACCCGCCCCATTGACCGCCATTTCCTCGCCTGGGAATTAAAGGCGAGGCAAGGGACAGGCACTCCTGACCATCCCGCTCACCCTTTGGAGCTCGAAGTAAGAGACAGGCACTCCTGACCATTCCACTCAGCCTTTCGCCCCCTACCGCTTATGTTCAACGCCCACCCGCCTCGTTGACCGCCATTTCCTCGCCTGGGAATCGCCCTCCGGCCTCGGGCTCCCCCCGAGGCAAGGGACAGGCACTCCTGACCATCCCGCTCACCCTTTCGCCCCCTACCGCTGAAGTAAGAGACAGGCACTCCTGACCATTCCACTCAGCCTTTCGCCCCCTACCGCTTATGTTCAACGCCCACCCGCCTCGTTGACCGCCATTTCCTCGCCTGGGAATCGCCCTCCGGCCTCGGGCTCCCCCGAAATTCCCCTCAAAGCATGAACGGCGCCCACAAGCCAGCCTCGGCACAGCACCGCAGCCTGGTAGAAACCGTTCAGCAAAGCCCCTCAGGCCGCTGATCGTCGTCGCTGCTGACGATACACTGCCTCAAACCGGGTGCTCTGGTTCATCCACTGATCCGGGGTGATGCCCAGTCGCTGCAGGATGGGCGGCTGCGTGCTGGCAATGGCGCCCTTTTTCCTTGGGCCGATGGCCCGCCCGGTGTAGTCCACCAGGGCCAGGTAATCCTCGAAGGCGAACGGAATGCCGGGCTGCTCCGCCTGCACGCACGCGCCCTCAAAATGCAGCAGCGGTTTCACCTTGCCATCGAACCGCAGCAGGGCGTCCAGCTGCATCTGCTCGCGCACGGCCTGAGCCAGATTGAACCGGGGCGTAATCCGTTCCCGGATGCTGGTGTGCTCCGAGTCCTCCGGAGTGGCCGCCATCCCGGCCCGCACCGGGTTGAGATCCACATAGGCCATGCAACTGAGCAGCGCCGCCTCGGTACGCAGCGCCTGGGATTTGAATCGCGCCTCCCAGAAATGCCCGGTGCAGCCATCCTCCCGGTTGGCCTGGCGGGCAATGGGCTCATTCAGGCACTTCATGAACCAGCTCAGGTCCGCCAGCCGCCGCCGGTAGCACTGGGCAAATTCCGTCACTTGGGCCAGCTCAAAGCTTTCCTGTGGGGCCCCGGTCAGATACCTCTGGACCAGTAGTGGCCCCTTGAAAAGGCAGCTCCAGCGCCGCAGCACCTCGTCATCGGACCAGCGTTCAGCTTGGGTCGGCTCCAGTTTGACCACCAGGTGATAATGATTGGACATGACCGCGTAGGCGGCGATGTCCACGGCGAACAGGGAGGCCAGCAGCCGGATCCGATCTTCGATCCATTGCCGGCGGTGTTCATAGCTCTTGCCAGTGGCGTGATCCTGGCCACACAGGAAGGTGCGCCGCACACAGCGCGAGACGACGTGGTAGTCAGGGGTGTCGGTCACCGATATCTGCTGGCAACGGGGGCGTGGCATGTGTCCCTCCTGGACGATGGTTCACCGGCCAGATCCATGGGCCGTGGAACAACAGCCTACCGCGAGGTAAGAGGCCAGGCCAAGGCCGGGAACCGCCATTGCGCTTGCCGGAGGTAGGCCAATGAACTACTCTTGACCCATGGATTTCGAATGGGATGAGGTCAAAAGCGAAGCATGCTTTTCCGGGCGGGGCTTTGATTTTGCCTATGTCGCCAGAGCCTTCTACGACCCAGACCGCGTAATTCAGGAGGATGCCCGCCATAGTTATGGTGAAGAGCGTTATCAACTGTTGGGCAAGATCGAACAGCGCGTGTTCGTGGTGATCTACACGCCCAGGCGTGGCGCCATCCGCATCATCTCGGCACGCAAAGCCAACCAACGTGAGGTTAATCGCTATGAAAACAGTGCGCGTGAGGATTGATCCGGCAGTCCCGGAATCACTGACCTCCGGACGTATTGACACTGCCCGGGTGGATGCCACCACCGAAGCCGATATTGCCAGGCAAGCGGCCGCTGATGAAGCAGCTGCCATGCAGGACGCGGCCAAGTTCGTACGCCGCGTTCGCAAACGTCTAGGTTTGAGCCAGGCCGAGTTCTCAAAAAAAATTGACGTACCCTTGGAGAGCATTCGCAACTGGGAGCAAGGCAAACGCTGCCCCACGGGCGCTGCCAAATCGCTGCTCAAGGTGCTGGATAAAGCCCCTGAAGCAGCGCTCGCCGCACTGCACTGACGATGCGCAGCCACGCAGACACGCAGACAAGGCGGACAGACAGACAAGGGAGGCAAGGGACAGGCACTCCTGACCATCCCGCCATGGCCAAGCCCCATCTCGTGGAGGCACTCACCATGTCGCTGGCTCAGGAATGGATGGATTGCCCAGCGGGTGCACCATCTCGCCACGCCGGACGAAGAGGCCCCTTTCCGTCAATGCGACGGGTTGTTTTGCAGCGCCCTCACCTCGGCCAGGGGCAGGCCCGTTGTCTGAGCGATCTGCTCATCGGTGAGTATCCCGAGCTTGAGCAGGTTGATGGCTGTTTCACGGGCATTCTCCTGCCGACCCTCCTGCCGCCCCTCCTGCCGCCCCTCCTGCCGACCCTTCTGTCGCTCCTTCTCAGCCCATGTCTCAAGATTCTCCGCAAGCATCGCCTTGTCCTCCACCAAACTGTTGATCCGGTCCAGCTCCACCTCGGCCTCCAGGCGCTTGAGGTGACGCTTCAGCCAGCGGGTGATCACCTCATCCAGGCGCGCCTTCTCGGGATGCGCCTGGATACTCGCCACCAGGCGGTCCACCGCTACCTGCAGGGCCTGCAGATCCTTCGAGGCATTCTCCACACTGAAAACCCCGCTCAGGGGCGTATCACGCTGGGCCAACTCTTCATCGGTGAACCGGGATTCATTCACCAGATAATAGCGCAGGTGCGGCTGGTAGACGCGTAGAAACCCCGGCGGTTCCGGCTTGATCATCCGGTAGATGTCCTCCCGGGCTGTCCATCGCTTGGAGCCGTTGTAGAGCACCACCGGGAAGATCGGCGGCATGCCCTTCCTGGCCGTCGTCACCTGGGTCTTGATCAGGTGGTCGTAGAAGCACGC
Source organism: Ectothiorhodospira sp. BSL-9 (assembly GCF_001632845.1). Classification (NCBI taxonomy): domain Bacteria; kingdom Pseudomonadati; phylum Pseudomonadota; class Gammaproteobacteria; order Chromatiales; family Ectothiorhodospiraceae; genus Ectothiorhodospira; species Ectothiorhodospira sp. BSL-9. Next base: position 566,538 of record NZ_CP011994.1, read on the forward strand.
CACATAGTGCAGCATCCTGATCGGCAGGCGGTGGTCCACCGTGGACTGGAACTCCAGCAGCAGGTACACGAACACGCGCTGCCTGACGCCGTCCCAGGTCACCTCCACCGACCAGACCTTGTCCTCGAACTTTTCCTTGAACAGCGGGGTGACATAGTTCCCGCTGTGGTCCGTGAGGGTGGAGAAATCCATCATCGACGACACCTCCGGCGGCGCAAAGCCCTCCATGAGCTGCCGAACCAGCTCCGGGTAGCTGAACAGCTCCTTGTAGCCGGTGTCGTGGTGGTTGCCCATGGCGCCTCCTGGTGAGAGTTGGCCCGTAGTTTGACACATGATCCCAGAGCCGAACGCCGAAAGGACACCCACATTCACTGAGATCCACATAGGCCATGCAACTGAGCAGCGCCGCCTCGGTGCGCAGCGCCTGGGATTTGAAGCGGGCCTCCCAGAAGTGCCCGGTACAGCCATCCTCCCGGTTGGCCTGTCGAGCGATGGGCTCGTTCAGGCACTTCATGAACCAGCTCAGGTCCGCCAGCCGCCGCCGGTAGCACTGGGCAAATTCCGCCACTTGGGCCAGCTCAAAGCTTTCCTGCGGCGCTCCGGCCAGGTACCGCTGGACCAGCAGGGGCCCCTTGAACAGGCAGCTCCAGCGCCGCAGCACCTCGTCATCGGACCACCGCTCGGCGTGCGTCGGCTCCAGCTTGACCACCAGGTGATAATGATTGGACATGACTGCGTAGGCGGCGATGTCCACGGCGAACAGGGAGGCCAGCAGCCGGATACGGTCCTCGATCCATTGCCGGCGGTGTTCAAAGCTCTTGCCGGTGGCATGATCCTGGCCACACAGGAAGGTACGCCGCACACAGCGCGAGACGACGTGGTAGTAAGGGGTGTCGGTCACCGATATCTGCTGGCAACGGGGGCGTGGCATGTGTCCCTCCTGGACGATGGTTCACCGGCCAGATCCATGGGCCGTGGAACAACAGCCTACCGCGAGGTAAGAGGCCAGGCCAAGGCCGGGAACCGCCATTGCGTTTGCCGGAGGTAGGCCAATGAACTACTCTTGACCCATGGATTTCGAATGGGATGAGGTCAAAAGCGAAGCATGCTTTTCCGGGCGGGGCTTTGATTTTGCCTACGTCGCCAGAGCCTTCTACGACCCAGACCGCGTAATTCAGGAGGATGCCCGCCATAGTTATGGTGAAGAGCGTTATCAACTGTTGGGCAAGATCGAACAGCGCGTGTTCGTGGTGATCTACACGCCCAGGCGTGGGCCATCCGCATCATCTCGGCACGCAAAGCCAACCAACGTGAGGTTAATCGCTATGAAAACAGTGCGCGTGAGGATTGATCCGGCAGTCCCGGAATCACTGACCTCCGGACGTATTGACACTGCCCGGGTGGATGCCACCACCGAAGCCGATATTGCCAGGCAAGCGGCCGCTGATGAAGCAGCTGCCATGCAGGACGCGGCCAAGTTCGTACGCCGCGTTCGCAAACGTCTAGGTTTGAGCCAGGCCGAGTTCTCAAAAAAAATTGACGTACCCTTGGAGAGCATTCGCAACTGGGAGCAAGGCAAACGCTGCCCCACGGGCGCTGCCAAATCGCTGCTCAAGGTGCTGGATAAAGCCCCTGAAGCAGCGCTCGCCGCACTGCACTGACGATGCGCAGCCACGCAGACACGCAGACAAGGCGGACAGACAGACAAGGGAGGCAAGGGACAGGCACTCCTGACCATCCCGCCATGGCCAAGCCCCATCTCGTGGAGGCACTCACCATGTCGCTGGCTCAGGAATGGATGGATCGGGGAGAAGCCAAGGGAATCCAAAAATGCATTCAGAAGGGAATCCAGAAGGGCGTCCATCAGGGCGAGGCCCAGATGCTCGTGTGGCTGCTGGAACAAAAGTTTGGTCAGCAGGCACTCAAGGCCTATCGGCAGTCCATCGAAACGGCAGACGCACACCAGATCAAGACCTGGTCTGCCCGACTGCTCAGCGTCGACAGCATTGAGGACGTCTTCAAGGACGATTTCCCCGTGCAGTGAGAGACTGGGTGTAAAGAAGACAGTGAACCAGCCTGCCCCCGTGGGAGCTGGCCTTGCCGGCGATGCGCTGCGCCAGCAGTGCCCGGGCCAGGCCATGTGCCCGCCGCCTTCGCGGGCGAGGCCCGCTCCCACAAGGCACTGGTCAACGAACCAGGCGGGTGCCGCGCCAAAGGGATGTGGGGCATCCACTGAGCCAGCAACACCCTGCCCCGACCGATCTGAATCCATCTCCCACCAGCCAAACAACCGCCCGTTGACGCCTCGACGGTCTTGTATTAATTTACAGCTTCCCGCGACCCGACAGGACGGGCACCCCCATGACCCTGCCCCGCTCGACCCTCGTCTGCCTGGACGAGACGCCCTGGTTCCACGTGATCTCGCGCTGGGTACGTCGCGCCCTTCTCTGCGCTCAGGATCACTTCACCGGCAACCGCGACGCGCATCGTCGCGGCAGGATTGAGGACTGCATCCTGGAACGGGCCTCGGTGTTTGCCATTGAGGGAAAGGCCACATGAGCCAGTTGCTCGACCCCACGAATGATTATGTCTTCAAGCGCCTGTTGACCACCGCCCCGGATCTGCTGGTGGCCCTGATCAATGATCTGCGCCCCGACCTGCCAAACATCACTTCTGCAGAGGTACTCAACCCCAGCATCGAACCCAGTGAACTCACCGGCAAGTACATCATCCTTGATGTGCTGGCCCGCGATGGGCAAGGCCACTGCTACAATGTGGAGATACAGGTGCGCCGCTATGGGGCCTGGCACAAGCGGGGATTGTTCTATCTGGCTCGCACACTGGGCAACCAACTGGGCGCGGGCGAGGACTATGAGCAATTGCGCGCCTCGGTGGGCTTGCATCTGCTGGACTTCGATCTATTCACCCACACGGAGGCAGAGCGCCGGCAGGCCGTGTGGCGCTTTGAGATGCGCGATGAAACCCAGCCCGAGGTCACGCTGGGGAACATCCTGCAGATGAACCTGATCGAACTGAAAAAGGCCGACATCCTGTGCCTGCCGCCCGGGCCGTTGTCGGACTGGATCACCTTCTTCAAGCACTGGCGAGAGGAATTGACCATGGCCAAGATCGCCCACGAGCCGGTCCAGCAGGCGGTGAGCCGCCTCAAGGAATTGAGCGCTGACGAGGAAGCCCGCCGCCTGGCCTTCGTGCGCGAGCGCGCCCTGAGGGACGAGGTGTCGCTGCTGAATGATGCCAAGCGGGAAGGGCGTGAAGAAGGGCGTGAGGAAGGGCGCGAGGAAGGGCGTCATGAGGGCTTTGAAGGATTGCTGCGCGCCCAACTGGTGTTCAATTCGGTGAACTTCCCGGTTGGGTGGATGAGCGCTTATCAACGGCATCCGATGAACAATTGAATTCCTGGGGCACCCGGCTGCTGACGGCCAACAGCCTGAACGAGCTATTCGGGTAGCACAGGAAAGGGACAGGCACTCCCGACCCTCCCGACCACTCCTGACCATTCCACTCAGCCTTTCGCCCCCTACCGCTTATGTTCAACGCCCACCTGCCCCGTTGACCGCCATTTCCTCGCCTGGGAATCGCCCTCCGGCCTCGGGTTGTCCCGACATCGTCCTCAAAGCATGAACGGCACCCACAAGCCAGCCTCGGCACAGCACCGCAGCCTGGTGGAAACCGTCCAGCAAAGCCCCTCAGGCCGCTGATCGTCGTCGCTGCTGACGATACACTGCCTCAAACCGGGTGCTCTGGTTCATCCACTGATCCGGGGTGATGCCCAGTCGCTGCAGGATGGGCGGCTGCGTGCTGGCAATGGCGCCCTTTTTCCTTGGGTCGATGGCCCGCCCGGTGTAGTCCACCAGGGCCAGGTAATCCTCGAAGGCGAACGGAATGCCGGTCTGCTCCGCCTGCACGCACGCGCCCTCGAAATGCAGCAGCGGTTTCACCTTGCCGTCGAACCGCAGCAGGGCGTCCAGCTGCATCTGCTCGCGCACGGCCCTAGCCAGGTTGAACCGGGGCGTAATCCGTTCCCGGATGCTGGTGTGCTCCGAGTCCTCCGGAGTGGCCGCCATCCCGGCGCGCACCGGGTTGAGATCCACATAGGCCATGCAACTGAGCAGCGCCGCCTCGGTGCGCAGCGCCTGGGACTTGAAGCGCGCTTCCCAGAAATGCCCGGTGCAGCCATCCTCCCGGTTGGCCTGGCGGGCAATGGGCTCGTTCAGGCACTTCATGAACCAGCTCAGGTCCGCCAGCCGCCGCCGGTAGCACTGGGCAAATTCCGCCACCTGGGCCAGCTCAAAGCTTTCCTGTGGGTCTCCGGCCAGATACCGCTGGACCAGCAGCGGCCCCTTGAACAGGCAGCTCCAGCGCCGCAGCACCTCGTCATCAGTCCACCGCTCGGCGTGCGTCGGCTCCAGCTTGACCACCAGATGATAATGGTTGGACATGACCGCGTAGGCGGCGATGTCCACGGCGAACAGGGAGGCCAGCAGCCGGATACGGTCCTCGATCCATTGCCGGCGGTGTTCATAGCTCTTGCCGGTGGAGTGATCCTGCCCACACAGGAAGGTACGCCGCACACAGCGCGAGACGACGTGGTAGTAAGGAGTGTCGGTGACCGATATCTGCTGGCAACGGGGGCGTGGCATGTGTCCCTCCTGGACGGTTTTTTCCCGGTCGAATCATGGCCAATGCTCAACGCACCAATAGTCCTTCCAATTCCTGATAACACTTAAACTTCGAATCAGCAGACAACAGATGCGCCTGATGCACCAAAGCAGTCGCGATGATGATGCGATCCTGCGGATCGCTATGATGTTCGGGCAGGGTGACGGCACGCTCCGCAATCGCTGGTGTAATGGGCAATAGCCCAATCTCAGAGGCGTCGAGGGCTTGCTCAAACCACTGCTCTAGCGGCAAACCCAGGTTAATTCGGTTATGCTCGACCAACCAGGCCACTTCGAAAAGGCTGATAGCGCTAACGCCTATACTCGTGTCTGTTTCGATCGCATCACGCCACACCGGGTTTAGCCGCTGATCATTTGCCATCCACCAGAGCCAGACGTGCGTATCCAGCACTTGCATCAATTTAAATTCCAGCTGGAATCCGGCACGGTGTCGATGACGTCACCCTTGAAAATGATAGGAGGCACCTTGGCCGGGCGCCGCCGGGGCGATGAGGTTTGAGCCTTCCCTGCCTGAACATTCTCGGGTGGATCCTCCATCAATACGATCACCTTCACGTGGCGATTTTTCAGCTTCTCAAACTGCGGAATACGGATGAACTCGCTTTTGATATCCGTCTCGAACTCTACCGCGTACATATGGCACCTCCAGCAAGCAAGGGATAACCAACCCCCACGAGGATAGCACGACCACCTGCCCCGGGACCGCGTATGCAACCAGGCGAAAACAGCAGAATGGGCGACTGCGCGTTGGCAATGGCACCCTTCTTCCTAGGGTCGATGGCCCGCCCGGTGTAGTCCACCAGGGCCAGGTAATCCTCGAAGGCGAACTGAATGCCGGTCTGCTCGGCCTGCACGCAGCCCCCCCTCAAAATGCAGCAGCGGTTTCACCTTGCCGTCGAACCGCAGCAGGGCATCCATCTGCATCTGCTCGCGCACGGCCTGAGCCAGGTTGAACCGGGGCGTGATCCGTCCCTGGATGCTGGTGTGCTGCGATTCCTCCGGGGTGGCCGCCATCCCGGCCCGCACCGGGTTGAGATCCACATAGGCCATGCAACTGAGCAGCGCCGCAGCACCTCGTCATCAGTCCACCGCTCGGCGTGCGTCGGCTCCAGTTTGATCACCAGGTGGTAATGGTTGGACATGACCGCGTAGGCGGCGATGTCCACGGCGAACAGGGATGCCAGCAGCCGGATCCGATCTTCGATCCATTGCCGGCGGTGTTCATAGCTCTTGCCAGTGGCATGATCCTGTCCACACAGGAAGGTACGCCGCACACAGCGCGAGACGACGTGGTAGTAAGGGGTGTCGGTCACCGATATCTGCTGGCAACGGGGAGGCAAGGGACAGGCACTTTTGACCATTTCGGTCGGTTGTTCGCCCCCTACCGATGATGTCAACGACCACCCTCCCCCATTTCCCGGTCTTGAACCGCTCGCTGTCAGCACCCGATTTCCCCCGATCTCTTCCCCGACACCTGAACGGCGCCCAGGGGCCATCCTCGGCACATCACCGCAGCATGGGGAGTCGTTCGGGGAAGCCCGTCAGGCCGCTGATCGTCGTCGCTGATGCCGGCAAACGGTCTCAAACCGAGTGCTCTGAACCAGCCATTGCTCCGGGTTGAGTCCCAGCCGCTGCAGGATCGGAGGCAGTGTGCTGGCAATGGCACCCTTCTTTTTCGGATCAATGGCCCGCCCGGTGTAGTCCATTGCCGAGTGATATCACTCCAAGCTATCATGGCAGGATGAAAACCAAGCACCGCAAGACCCTGGCGGCTGTCTACCGCCATCCCACAGCCAGCGGGATCGTGTTTGCGGAGATTGAGGCGCTTGTGGTTGCCCTAGGCGGCGAGGTGCGCGAAGGCGATGGGTCACGCGTTGCCTTCGAGTTGGGCGACGGCGGCCGCCTCTACCTGCACCGACCGCACCCCGGCAAGGAGGCAAAAAAATATCAGGTCGAGGACGTGCGCGCCTGGCTGGACGAGAGAGGAATCAAGCCATGACCAATGTGCTCAAGTATCAGGGCTACACCGCCCGCATCGAGTTCGACGCCGAGGACGAGGTGTTCGTCGGCCATGTGCTCGGGATCGCCGACCGGATCAGCTTCCACGGCGAGAGTGTCGCCGAGCTGACCGATGCCTTCCATGTGGCCGTCGATCACTACCTGGAGGATTGCCGCGCTGCCGGTCGCGAACCGCTCAAGCCGGCATCCGGCCGTGTGCTGCTGCGCATTCCACCCGAAGTGCATGCTGCGGCCAGCATCGCCGCACAGGCATCCGGCAAAAGCCTGAACCAGTGGGCCGCCGATGCCATCGCCCGCGCCGCCGAGACCGGATCACACCCAAGCCACTGATGCGCACCGAATGACAGAGCTGGCTCGAGAAACAGGGCTTTCCTAAGGGTAGTAAGTGGGTAGTAAGGGGCTTGAGCAGTTCACTTGAAACCTTCTCATAGCTTATCTATGCTTTCCAATATGAAAAGATTGGTAAGCATCGGCGAGGCCGCCAAGGCGCTGGGCGTGTCCATTACGACCCTGCGCCGCTGGGAAGCATCGGGGAGGTTGGTGCCTGAGCACACAGCGGGCGGCCATCGCCGTTACGACCTGGCGAAACTCCGGCCCGAGATGTTCCGGGCCGAGGAAGATGCAGGGCGGCGCACCGTGGCCTATGCTCGCGTGTCCAGCCATGATCAGAAGGAGGATCTGGAGCGGCAGAAACAGGTGCTGGAACTTTACTGCGCTCAGCAGGGATGGACGTTCGAGTTGATTTCCGACCTTGGTTCAGGGATGAACTATCACAAGAAAGGTTTGAAGCGACTGCTTGATGCCATCATCGATGGGGAAGTCGGGCGACTGGTGATCACCCATAAGGATCGGCTTTTGCGCTTCGGGGCCGAGTTGGTCTTTGCCATCTGCGAAGCCCGGGAGGTCGAGGTGGTGATTCTCAACCAGGGTGAAGATGCGACCTTTGAAGAGGACCTGGCGAAGGATGTGCTGGAGATCATCACCGTGTTCAGCGCCCGACTCTACGGCAGCCGCTCGCGCAAGAACCAGAGGCTGCTGGACGGCGTGAAGAAGGCCGTGGAGGACGCGACATGATCCGTGCCCACAGGATTGCGCTTGCGCCCAACAACAGGCAGGCGACCTATTTTGCCCGCGCGGCAGGCACGGCACGTTTTGCCTACAACTGGGCGTTGGCCGAATGGCAGTGCCAGTACGCGGCCTGGAAGCAGGACAGCAGTCTGCCCAAACCCTCGCAGGCGGCGCTTCGTCGCCAGTTGAACGCTGTCAAGCGCGAGCAGTTTCCATGGATGCTGGAGGTCACCAAAACGGCACCGCAGATGGCGATCATCCAATTGGGTGAAGCCTTCAAGCACTTCTTTGCCGGTCGGGCCAGGTATCCGAAGTTCCGCAAAAAAGGCGTTCATGACCGATTCACACTCACCAACGACCAGTTCCGCGTCGAAGGCTCCCGCATCCGCATCCCCAACCTTGGCTGGGTGCGGATGCGGGAGTCGTTGCGCTTTACCGGCAAAATCATGTCCGCGACGATCTCCCGCGTCGCCGACCGCTGGTTTGTCAGCATCACCGTAGACACCGAAGACCCACCCAGGCGACCGGCTGAAAACCAAGGCTCGGTCGGGGTGGATCTGGGGGTCTTGGCACTGGCCACGCTCTCGACGGGAGACACCATGACGGGCCCCAAGGCGCATACCGCCGTGCTCAAGCGACTCCGTCGGCTATCACGCAGCCTGTCGCGCAAGCAAAAAGGCTCCAGCAACCGGAACAAGGCCAAGGCGAAACTGGCACGGCTGCATACCCGCATTGCCAACATTCGCCAAGATGCCTTGCACAAACTCACGTCGGATCTGACCCGGCGGTTTCATACCATCGGCATCGAGGATCTGAATGTGCGCGGCATGATGGCGAACCGGCATCTGGCCCGATCCATTGCCGACATGAGCTTTCATGAGTTCCGGCGGCAACTGGCGTACAAGGCAGATCAGCGGGGTGGGCAGGTGGTGGTGGCCGACCGCTGGTTCCCCAGCAGCAAAATGTGTTCGGTTTGTGGATCGGTGCAGAAGGTCATGCCACTATCCACGCGGCAGTGGATTTGCCCGGACTGTGGCGTACACCACAACCGGGATGTGAATGCGGCAAGAAATCTTGCCCATTACGCCGTGAGTTCCACGGTGTCAGCCTGTGGAGAGGAAGGCGCTGGCTCAGGTCGCAAGACCGGAGTGAAACCGGCCTCTGTGAAGCAGGAAATCAGCACTGAACCTGTTTAGATGCTTATGAGCAGGTTTGGGTAGGTATGATGGAACGGTAGTAAGGGACAGGCAGTCTTGACCCTTGACCATCCCGGTCTAGAGAGACAAGGGACAGGCACTCCCGACCATCCGCGCTGGGAGAGGCAAGGGACAGGCACTCCTGACCATCCCGCCATGGCCAAGCCCCATCTCGTGGAGGCACTCACCATGTCGCTGGCTCAGGAATGGATGGATTGCCCAGCGGGTGCACCATCTCGCCACGCCGGACGAAGAGGCCCCTTTCCGTCAATGCGACGGGTTGTTTTGCAGCACCCTCACCTCGGCCAGGGGCAGGCCCGTTGTCTGAGCGATCGGCAGGAATGAGGGACAGGCACTCTTGAGTGGGCACTCTTGAGTGAGTGTAGAGGGCCTTGAGCTGAGCCTCCAGACCCGTTGCCTCAAGTTGCCTTGCGTAATTAACGCATCTACAATAATTTCATAAGTACGCGTTACTGCTGGGACGAAACCAAACGGCAGGCCAACCTTGAAAAGCACGGCCTTGACTTTGTCGATGCCGATTTGGTGTTGGCAAGCGAATATCGGCTGGATGTGCCCAGTGAGCGCAATGACGAGCAACGAGTGCAGTCTTTTGCCTACGTGTTTGAGGTGCTCACCGTGTTGACGGTGGTGTATCTGCCCGGAGTGGATGGCTTTCGTGTCATCAGCTTTCGCCGGGCCAATCGTTCGGAAAGAGGTGTCTACCATGAGTGGCTTGAAAACAACGACGCTGACGCTTGAGCAAATGCGTAGCCACCGGGCACAGGGCGAATCCAAGACCGACTGGGCGCGGTTGAAATGCGAGGTTGAGGCAGGTGTAGAACCTACCGATGACGAGGATTCACCCGATGCAACCCAGAAACTGCGTGAGGTGGTGGAAAAGCGCCAAGTGGGCAGGCCGGCAGGAAGTGGCACCAAGGAACAGGTGTCGATCCGCTTCGACCGGGACGTTCTGCGTGCCTTTCGCTCCGCTGGGCCTGGGTGGCAGACCCGAATGAACGAGGCGCTGAAGGATTGGCTCAAGACCCACTCCCCGCGCTGACACGAGTGAGGGCGGGACAGGCAGTGCGCCGCTTCTTCCTCGGATCAATGGCCCGCCCGAAACCGAGCCAAAGCCCCCCCGTGGGAGCTGGCCTTGCCGGCGATGCGCTGCGCCAGCAGTGCCCGGGCCAGGCCATGTGCCCGCCGCCTTCGCGGGCGAGGCCCGCTCCCACAAGGTACTGGTCAACGAACCAGGCGGGTGCCGCGCCAAAGGGATGTGGGGCATCCACTGAGCCAGCAATACCCTGCCCCGACCGATCTGAATCCATCTCCCACCAGCCAAACAACCGCCCGTTGACGCCTCGACGGTCTTGTATTAATTTACAGCTTCCCGCGACCCGACAGGACGGGCACCCCCATGACCCTGCCCCGCTCGACCCTCGTCTGCCTGGACGAGACGCCCTGGTTCCACGTGATCTCGCGCTGGGTACGTCGCGCCCTTCTCTGCGCTCAGGATCACTTCACCGGCAACCGCGACGCGCATCGTCGCGGCAGGATTGAGGACTGCATCCTGGAACGGGCCTCGGTGTTTGCCATTGAGGGAAAGGCCACATGAGCCAGTTGCTCGACCCCACGAATGATTATGTCTTCAAGCGCCTGTTGACCACCGCCCCGGATCTGCTGGTGGCCCTGATCAATGATCTGCGCCCCGACCTGCCAAACATCACTTCTGCAGAGGTACTCAACCCCAGCATCGAACCCAGTGAACTCACCGGCAAGTACATCATCCTTGATGTGCTGGCCCGCGATGGGCAAGGCCACTGCTACAATGTGGAGATACAGGTGCGCCGCTATGGGGCCTGGCACAAGCGGGGATTGTTCTATCTGGCTCGCACACTGGGCAACCAACTGGGCGCGGGCGAGGACTATGAGCAATTGCGCGCCTCGGTGGGCTTGCATCTGCTGGACTTCGATCTATTCACCCACACGGAGGCAGAGCGCCGGCAGGCCGTGTGGCGCTTTGAGATGCGCGATGAAACCCAGCCCGAGGTCACGCTGGGGAACATCCTGCAGATGAACCTGATCGAACTGAAAAAGGCCGACATCCTGTGCCTGCCGCCCGGGCCGTTGTCGGACTGGATCACCTTCTTCAAGCACTGGCGAGAGGAATTGACCATGGCCAAGATCGCCCACGAGCCGGTCCAGCAGGCGGTGAGCCGCCTCAAGGAATTGAGCGCTGACGAGGAAGCCCGCCGCCTGGCCTTCGTGCGCGAGCGCGCCCTGAGGGACGAGGTGTCGCTGCTGAATGATGCCAAGCGGGAAGGGCGTGAGGAAGGGCGTCATGAGGGCTTTGAAGGATTGCTGCGCGCCCAACTGGTGTTCAAGTTCGGTGAACTTCCCGGTTGGGTGGATGAGCGCTTATCAACGGCATCCGATGAACAATTGAATTCCTGGGGCACCCGGCTGCTGACGGCCAACAGCCTGAACGAGCTATTCGGGTAGCAGGCCATCGCACCGCCTAAATCGCCATCCAGCTTCGATTTTTCTGGCCAGGTCGTAGTGGACACAAATTAAGCAGCAACTGCTGAGCGAGGCTGCTGCCCCCCCTCCTCGCTTTGTCACCCCCCGTGGGAGCTGGCCTTGCCGGCGATGCGCTGCGCCAGCAGCGCCGAGGCCAAGCCACGTGCCCACCGCTTTCGCGGGCGGGGCCAAGTACCGCTGGACCAGCATCGGCCCCTTGAACAGGCAGCTCCAGCGCCGCAGCACCTCGTCATCGGACCAGCGACCGGCTTGGGTCGGCTCCAGCTTGACCACCAGGTGATAATGATTGGACATGACTGCGTAGGCGGCGATGTCCACGGCGAACAGGGAGGCCGGCAGCCGGATACGGTCCTCGATCCATTGCCGGCGGTGTTCAAAGCTCTTGCCAGTGGCATGATCCTGGCCACACAGGAAGGTGCGCCGCACACAGCGCGAGACGACGTGGTAGTACGGGGTGTCAGTGACCGATATCTGCTGGCAACGGGGGCGTGGCATGTGTCCCTCCTGGACGGTTTTTTCCCGGTCGAATCCTTGCTGATTCTAACGCACCAACAGCCCCGCCTCCTTCACCACCACACGTGGCGATGCACCAATATCATACGTATAATAAAACGTACTATATTACACCCCCCCCCCCCCCCCCCACGGAGGATCGTTATGGCATCCCTATTGGATCGTCCTGAAGATGCAGTCTCTGCGACATCCATGGCACGAGGTTTCAGCGCTCATCTCAAGGAAGTATCGGCCCGACAGACCGACAGGCTTGTCATCTTCAAGGATAATCAGCCCGTTGCGGTAATGATGAATGTGCAGGCGTATCAAGACCTTGTCGATGAACTGGAAGATCTGCGCATTGAGGCGGTGGCACGGGATCGGTTAACCACTTATCAGGTCGACCAAGCCGTCTCCCATGAAGATATGCGCTCCCTTTTCGAGCAAGGCGACTGACCCGTGACATGGAAGGTGATCTACCATCCGGGCGTCCGGCAAGACCTGGAGCGATTGGGTTCTGCTGCTGCCAAACGGGTTCTTGATGTCATTGAGGAGCGCATTCGTGATGGCGAACCCGAAAAGCTGGGAAGGCTGCTGCGTGGTGCCTTGGCCGATTGCCGACGAATCCGAACGGGTAATACCCGGATCGTGTACAGGGTGGATGGAGACGCCATACAGGTGCTGATCATTGCTGTGGGTGCGAGACGTGACAAGGAGGTCTACAAGCTCGCCGACCAGCGTGCCTGAACAATGGCCGGCATCCGGCACAAGGGACAGGCACTCTTGACCATCCGCATCATCTCGGCACGCCAAGGGACAGACACCTTTTACAAAGAAATGGGGACAGACACCTTTTGCCACTCCAGTCACATCTGAAAACCCTTATGTTTATCCTGCTCCCGCCCGTGATACTGGCTTTGGGCATGGGGGCAGCCATCCAGGGAAACTGGCTGCCGGAACTCCCCCAGGGGCTGGTGGAGGCACTGCCGTGGCTGATGGGCGGGCTGGCAGGGGTGCTGGCTTTTCTCTACGGCCGCACGCGCACGCTCATCTGCGTGGCTCTGGTGTTGATGGTCTATCTGGGCATCATGCTCCATATCCGGCCCATGGCCCTAGCGCCCGGTGCGGATCCACTGCCTGAACTGGGCTATGCGCTCATGACAATGCTGATCCCGATGGTGTTCATGGCCAATGCCTTCTGGTCCGAACGCTATCACCTGATGATGGATCTGCTGCTTCGCCTGGCCGCCTTCGGGGGGCTGGCGGGAATAGCCATCTTCCTCGCCATGAATGATCCGGACAGGATGGCTGACCTGCTGCTGACCATCTACCTGCCCGCGCTGCACTGGGATGCTTACGGCATGCCCCAGCTGTCGTTTTGGAGTCTGGTGCTGTGCCTGGGCATCATGGGGTTCTTCCTGATACGTCGGCCCAGCCCCCAATGGGCCGGGCAGTGGATCACCCTGGCGGGTATCGGCTGGATGCTGCCGCAACTGTTCCATGCCTACGCGGTGCACGTGTTCACCGCCACCCTGCTGCTGATCCTGGCCATCGCCGTGATTCATGAATCCTTCCAGATGGCTTTTCGGGATGATCTGACTGGCCTGCCCGGTCGTCGCGCGCTCAACGAACGACTGCAGCGCCTGGGACGTCGCTATACCATCGCCATGACCGACGTGGATCATTTCAAGAAATTCAACGACACCCACGGGCATGACCTGGGCGACCAGGTGCTGCGGGTGGTGGCAGCCCAACTCCGCAAGGTCAGCGGTGGAGGGCGCGCCTACCGCTACGGTGGCGAAGAGTTCACCATCGTCTTTCCCGGCAAGACGGTGGAACAGTGTGTTCCCCATCTGGAAGATGTCAGGGAGGCCATTGAGGCCTACGAGATCGCCGTTCGCGACGAATCATCCCGCCCGGGTAGCAAGCGGGAGGGCCGGGCAAGGCGTGGCCAAGGCAAGGCGAAAAAGGTGTCGGTCACCATCAGCATGGGCGTGGCTGAACGCAGCCAGGCGCATCCTGATCCAGAAACCGTCATCAAGGCGGCCGATCAGGCGCTGTATGCCGCCAAACAAGCCGGACGCAATCAGGTATGTGCGGCGGAGTAACATGCAAAAAGGGGACAGACACCTTTTAGTCCCAGCAGCGTAAAAAGGTGTCTGTCCCCTTTCTGATGGGAACATACAGGGACTGATCGGGCTCCAATGTTCATGTGTAGGATTAAACCTACGAGGCTCTGATGAACCAGGCACCCCCCGGCCGCAGGGCCGGATTGATCATGTTGATCCTGTTCTGGGTGCTGGCCCTGGGGACGGGTACGTGGGTGTATCAGGGGGTGCTGGATGGGCAGCGCAATCCCAACACGCATCTGGTGCACAGCCTCGGCGATGGGGATGGCAGCATTACGCTGGAGCGCAACCGGGCGGGGCATTTTGTGGCCACCGGCCGGATCAACGGGGAGCCCGTGGATTTCCTTCTGGATACCGGTGCCACTTATGTGGCCGTGCCTGCCCATCTGGCGGAGCGGCTTGGTCTGCCCCGGGAGCATCGGGCCACGTTCAACACGGCCAATGGGCGTGTTCAGGGGCATCTCACCACGCTGGATGATGTGAGACTGGGAGATCTCTCGGCCCGTGGCGTGCGCGGCGCCATCACGCCGGGGCTGGAGGGGGATTTTGCCTTGCTGGGGATGAGCTATCTGGGGCGCTTTGATATCCAGATCCGTGGTTCGACGATGGTGTTGCAGCCGCCTCAATAAAATGGGGACAGACACCTTTTCCGCGAGCGGAAAAGGTGTCTGTCCCCATTTTATAACTCCCGCCAGGCGGTGATCTGTGGATGCTCGAAGGCGGCGTCCCACAGCCCGCGTTCGCGCAGATTGTCCAGGGCTTCGGGGCTGTAGCGGATGTTGATGTTGCCTGAGAGGTCGTCGAATAAGTTGCCATCGCCACCGGCCAGGGAAATCACCGAGCCGAAGATGTTCACTGAGGCCTTGTCCGCATTCAAGTGCGCGCCTTCGAGCAGGATCACCAGACCCTCGAAGGTAATCGACATACCCTCGCCTGGGTGGAGTGTGACCTGATCGGAGATCACCAGGATGCCCGCCCCATGCACATCCCCGCTCACACCGACGCTGCCCCCGCCTTCCACATGGTGGATACGCGGAGAGTCGCGTTTGCCGATGAAGTCTTGAACGTACACAGAACCGACCGAATTACCGCTTTGGTCTGCGAGCGGCTGGCCATTGATCAACGGCCCCCCATCAGCATCAAGCTGTACATGCTTTCGCTCTGGATGCGTGACGAGTTGCTCCACGTAATCCTTCCAGTCGCTTGCGCTTGTGCCGGAAGGGTTGCCGCCCCCCGTGCTGACCCCCTCACTCACCATGATGGGAGCGGGTTCGCCATGGATCCGCTCCAACATGGTTTCGACTGAACGCGGCCCTTCCGCAGTGCTGCCCGCGTCTCCCAGCACCAGGTAGAGCCCTGCAAGAGAAGGCGCCTCGGCTAACGCCTCTGGCAAGTTTTCGGGGGGATTGTCGGGGCATGTGCCCGAGGTGCAGACATAGCCATCATCACTGCTTGGCAGCGGCCAGACCCGGCCGTCAAAGAGCAAGTCGAAGCTGTCGCTCTGGACATCGACATCGTCGTCCAAAGCACACGCAGCACCAAAACAATGATAGGCCCCTTCAGGATGAGGCCCTCCAAGGCCGGCATTCAGGGTGATCTGAAGGGTGCGCTGAGCGGCGGTGTTACCCACACCACCCACTACCTTCACGGTCATTGCGCTGCCATGGGTTTCGGGAGTCTCGGCGATCCACCACTGGGCCGGATGCTCGCCAGAGACATCATGAGGACCCATGCCGTCAAGATCTTCAATCAATACGTCGGGATCCAGCCGGTTCGAGTCTTCGTAACCGAGCCTGGCCTGGGCGAGGACCCTGGCCACCCCCGTCTCAGCCGCCATGAACGCATCGGTGCCCTGCTTCTGATTACCGGCGATGCGCTCCTGAAGGTGGGCTGAGGTCATCCCGCTCACGCCGATCAGCGTGGCCAGCGACAGCATCACCAATGAAACAATCAGGACCGCTCCCTGCTCCTTGACGGGTCTGTAGTGCATGAGGACCTCCTATCCCTGTATCGACGATGTATCTTCTGATTAAAGCGCCAATCCGGCCGACAAACAGCGCATTGGTTCAAATTTTCCGCAATCGGCACGACCCTCTGGGAAACACCCAGGCGGCGCCCCAACGTAAACTCATCAAGAGCGGTATACTCTCCCCCCATTTTCCAGAAGGAGCACCCTATGCGACCCAGCGGCCGCGCCCCGGATCAGTTGCGACCCATCCGTTTCACCCGGGGATTCACCTCCCATGCAGAAGGCTCGGTGCTGGTGGAGTATGGCAATACCCGGGTGATCTGCACCGCCTCGGTGAGCGATCGGGTGCCGCCCTTCCTCAAGGGCAAGGGGCGTGGCTGGGTAACGGCGGAATACGGGATGCTGCCCCGGGCCACCCATGATCGGGTGCCCCGCGAGGCGGCCCGGGGCAAGCAGGGAGGTCGCACGGTGGAGATCCAGCGCCTGATTGGTCGCAGCCTGCGGGCGGCCGTGAACCTGGAGGCCCTGGGTGAGCGTCAGATCACCGTGGACTGCGACGTGATCCAGGCCGATGGTGGCACCCGCACCGCCTCCATCAGCGGTGGTTACGTGGCCCTGGTGGACGCCATTGCTGCCCTCAAGGCCAAGGGCCAGATCAAGCGCAACCCGCTGTTTGGCAGCGTGGCCGCGGTGTCCGCCGGCATCTACAAGGGCACACCGGTGCTGGACCTGGATTACCCGGAGGACTCCGAAGCCGAGACCGACATGAATGTGGTGATGAACGAGGCCGGTGGTTTCATCGAGGTGCAGGGCACGGCCGAGGGCCATGCCTTCCGTCCGGAGGAATTGCAGGCCATGCTGGAACTGGCCCAGAAGGGCATCGGCGAGATC
Source organism: Ectothiorhodospira sp. BSL-9 (assembly GCF_001632845.1). Lineage (NCBI taxonomy): Bacteria > Pseudomonadati > Pseudomonadota > Gammaproteobacteria > Chromatiales > Ectothiorhodospiraceae > Ectothiorhodospira > Ectothiorhodospira sp. BSL-9. The sequence goes on from NZ_CP011994.1 coordinate 583,543, forward strand.
ATCACCGCACAGCAGGCGGCGCTGGCGCTGTAAGCGTCGCCCGCCTTGATGATGGGAGACTGAAGATGAAGATCGTGCTGGCCACCGGCAACCAGGGCAAGGTTCGGGAATTCGCGCAACTCCTGGCCCAAAGCGGCCACGAGGTGGTGCCCCAGTCGGACTTTCAGGTGCCCGAGGCCGAGGAAACCGGCCTGAGCTTTGTGGAGAACGCCATCCTCAAGGCCCGCAACGCCGCCGCTCACACCGGCCTGCCCGCCATGGCCGATGACTCGGGCATCGAGGTGGACGCCCTGGACGGCGCCCCGGGCATCTATTCCGCCCGCTATGCCGGCCCCAATGCCTCGGCCGAGGACAACAACGTCAAGCTGCTCAAGGCCGTGCGGGAGATCCCCGCCTCGGGGCGCATTGCCCGTTTTCGCTGCGTGATCGCCTTTTTGCGGCACGCCGAGGACCCCTCGCCCATCATCGCCGAGGGCAGTTGGGAGGGCATGATCGCGCCGGGGCCCGCCGGTGATGGCGGGCATGGCTACGACCCCATCTTCCTGGATGCCGAACTGGGCATGACGGCGGCGCAGATGAGCAGTGACGAGAAGAATCGCCGCAGCCATCGGGGTCAGGCACTGCGGGCCTTCCTGGCACGGCTGGAGGCCGTGTAGGGCGCTGACCTGAGCGCATGCCCCGATGTTTGCCTCGCTGCCCGCCCCCCCGTTGTCCTTGTACATCCACCTGCCCTGGTGTGTGCGCAAATGCCCTTATTGCGACTTCAACTCCCATGCGGCGGACTCCACCCCCGAGGCCGACTACATCGATGCCCTGATCACCGACCTGGAGGCGGATCTGCCGCTGGTGTGGGGGCGGCGACTGGAGAGCATTTTCCTGGGGGGCGGCACCCCCAGCCTGTTCAGCCCCGAAGCCATTGACCGCCTGCTGAGCGCCATCCGCGCCCGACTCACCTGCCGGCCGGGGATCGAAATCACCATGGAGGCCAATCCTGGCACGGTGGAACAACACCGTTTTCAGGGCTATCGAGAAGCCGGGGTAAACCGGCTCTCCATCGGCGTGCAGAGCTTCGATGATGAACTGCTTCAGCGCCTGGAGCGGATTCATACGGGGGATGAGGCCCATGGCGCCGTGGCGGCGGCCCGTGCAGCGGGCTTTGACAACCTGAACCTGGACCTGATGTTCGGGCTGCCGGGGCAGGGCCTGGATCAGGCCCTGCAGGATCTGGACACGGCCCTGGCGCTGCGACCCGAGCACCTGAGCTGGTACGAACTGACCCTGGAGCCCAACACCCGCTTCGCGACCTATCCGCCGCCCACGTTGCCCGATGAAGACACCCAGTGGGACATGCAGCAGGCGGGGGATGAGCGACTCCAGGCGGCAGGTTACGCCCATTACGAGGTCTCGGCCCATGCCCTGCCCGGGCGGCAATGCATCCACAACCTGAACTACTGGCACTTTGGCGATTATCTGGGCATCGGCGCTGGCGCCCATGGCAAGCTCACCCTGCCTGGCGAGGGGCGCATCCTGCGCCGCTGGAAACAACGTCAGCCCCAGGCGTTCATGGACGAGGCCCGTGCGGGGTCGGCGGTGGCCGGGGAGCGCGCCCTCACGGTGGCAGATGCGGGCTTTGAATTCATGCTCAATGGGCTACGCTTGAGGAAAGGGGTGACGGTGGAGATGTTCACCGCCCACACCGGGCTCACACCGGAGGTGCTGCAGCCGGCCCGTGGCCGGGCGGTGGAGAGGGGGTTGCTGGCGGACCATGCTGATCGGCTGGTGGCCACAGAGTTGGGGCGGCGGTATCTCAACGATCTGGTGGGGATGTTTTTGGAGGATCAACCATGACCCATCCGCTGGAATTCATCACCACCCAATGCCCCCACTGCGGCGAGACATTCGAAACCCGCGTGGACATCCTGGAGCTGGGCGACAGCTACGTGGAGGACTGCCCCACTTGCTGCAGCCCCATCGAATTCCATATCCAGGAAGGTATGAACGGGGAACTGGACGTCACCGTGCGCCGCGAAAACGACTGATGCTCAGGGCTTGCCGGGCATCTTCGGCACCCACACCATCACCTTCTCCAGCAGTTCGCCATCCAGTTGCGCCTCGGCGGTGAAGCGGCCTGCGTAGGCCTCGTCCTCCTGCCCCAGTTCGTAGCAGTTGGAACCGCTGATATCCATGAGCACCGCCGGTATGCCCGCATTGCGAAAGGCATGGATGCGCTTGAGGTAGAAGTGGCTGCAGCACATGCCCACGTAAGCGGGCTCACCTCGGGCCTGCATCTGCTCCAGCACCTGGCACAGATGCTCAAAACGAGTGATGGTCACCACCTCCAGCCCCCGCTCCCGGGCCAGACGGTAGGCCTCGCCCACCTCGCAGGCCCCGCATTCCGGGCAGCCATCCTCGTGACGCCACCGGCACCAGGCCGGTTTGGCGCAATAGGGCACCAGCATCACCGTGGCCCGATCCAGGATCTGCCGGGCGGTCTCGTTGCCACTCACCCGATGCACCATCAACCGGTTGGCCTGCCAGCTGGACAGCCCCAGGGCCTGCTCGGAGCGACGCCCCAGGGCCAGGCGCAGCAGCAGCGACAACTCATCGGGCCCGAAACCGGGCGTCTGCCCCGCTTCGGCTCGAAGGCGCCGGATCAGGCGCACCTCGGCGGCATCCATGGGCGCACCCGTGATGGCATCGGCCAGGGAGTCGAACAGGTCGGGGGGTGAAACATGCACAGCACCGGCGAACACAGCCTGCTCGATCACGCTTCCCTGTGCATCGGGTGTGAGGCGCAGATGCAACACGCCGCCGGCGGTGGGCAGGAAGGCCTCCCAGCGATCCTGACGCTGATGGGACCAATCTTCCCGCAGGGCCGGATTCACGGAAGGCGGTGGCCTGCCCTGATCCAGCACCATCCAGCGATCAGGCGGCGCGGCCACTGGCTCCAGGGCCAGTTCCTTCATCAGTGCCTGGGATGCCGCCGCCTTGGCCACTTCCATGTCCGGGGCGTCGCCGGGGAGGTCCCCCAGGGTGATGAAGCGCTGACGGGCACTGAGGATGCCCTGGGTACTGAGCTTTTCCCGGGGCGCGCGCAGTACCTTGAGCAGCACTTCGGTGTCCAGGTCCTCCAGCAGGACCGCCTGGTAGAGCACCGACTCGGCATCCATGGCCAGAAAACCGGACCCCAGCTTGCGGCCATCCACTTCCAGGTCGTTGGGAAACGCCGTGCGCACGGGCACGCCCAGGCTTTGCAGGGCGCGGGCCAGGGCCCGGTTGAGGCGGGCCATGAGGGCAGTGAGGGTATCCCCCTCCCCCAGCCAGTGCCGGGGCAGGGTCAGGCTCAGGCAGCATTGTTCCGGGGCCAGGTACAAGGCCCCGCCGCCGGTGAGGCGACGCACCACGGGAATACCCACCTCGGCACAGTACGCCTCGCGCACCGCATGGCACCCGGCCTCGAAGCGGCCAAGGCTGGCGGTGGGCTGGTAGCGATGAAACCGCAGCCGCGCCTCATCTGCAGCCACGCACCCCTCCAGGTGGAGGCGGTCCCGCGCGGCCTGCACGGAACCCGGCGCGGCCGGCTCGCTCCACACCCGGCAGGGCCGGGTGCTCATGCCGATAAGCTCTCCTGCCAGTTCATGCCGGCCTCGCCCTTCCAGTAGCCGTTGGAGAACCGTGGGTACAGGCCCCTGATCTGCTCCATGGCCTGAGCGGAGGAGCGGGTGCCGTCAATGCAGTCGCGGAAGGCCTGGATCACCTGCTCGGTGCCCTCGGGCTCGGGGGAGATGCGCAGCACCTCCACGCCCATGTCCAGCAACTCCGGCACGGCCTCGATGAGGTTGCAGGGGTCGGCGGACTGCAATTCGATGCCATTGATGGTGAGAAAGCCCTTGCCGTCCTGAGTGGACATGGACAGACCGCCGGGGTAGTCGATGCAGGCCAGCTCGCAGCTGTCCTTGGGCAGGTTGCGGGCCCGGGCGGTGAAGCAGCGAGCGGAGAAGGCCAGGGGCAGACGCCCGAAACCCCACACCTCGGTCTCCAGCCCCTCGGGCCGGGCCGCGTGCATGGCTGCCAGGATGTCCCGGGACAGCTCCACCGGCATCACCCAGCGCACGGCGCCCACGTCGGCCAGCTCCTTGAGGGTGCCAGCGTTATAGGTGTTGATGTGAGGGCCGGCCACGAAGGGCTTGCCCATGGAGAGGCCCAGGCCGGTGGCATCGTTGGCCTCGATCATGTAGCGGCCGTTGTTCACCAGACGCTCCAGGGCCAGCTGCTCGGATTCTGCCTCCATGAGGGCCAGGGTGGACATGACCACCGTCTTGCCAGACTCGCTCAGGCGATCGGCCAGCTCCAGCCAGTCAGCGGCACGCAACTCGCGGCGCTTGGAGCACACCGTCTCGCCCAGATAGACGATATCCACCGGGGCGGTTTCGATGGCCTTGTAGAAGTCCATGACCCGTTCGCGGGGCCAGTAGTATGGAATCGGTCCCAGAGAAAGTTTCATTGCCAGGCTCTATGCAAGGCACCCAGGGTCTGGGTGCGTCCTTCGGACATGCCGGCGAGCTGCTCGGCCCATTCCGGCTTCGGCTTGTAGTTGTCGGGGTTGGCGTGCACCGCATCCAGGGCCTGACGCATCACCTGCGTGGCCTTGCCCACGTAGGCGGGGCTGCGCTGGCGACCTTCCAGCTTGATGGCCTTGACGCCCGCTTTCAGCAGATCGGGCAGGATGTCCAGGGTGCTCAGGCTGGTGGGTTCCTCGATGGCATACACGGTGTCCTGGCCGTCACCCACGTGATAGCGGCCCTTGCAGATCACCGGGTAACCGGCACTCTCGCCTTCCCGGAAGGTGTCGATGAGCACGCCGTTGAGGCGGGCCTCGCGGCCCCGGTCGGTCTCGATCCAGCGCACCGAGTGGGCCGGGGAGCAGGCACCCTTGGTGTTGGGGGAGTCGCCGGTGGCATAGGAGGACAGCATGCAGCGCCCTTCCACCATCACGCACAGGCTGCCAAAACCGAATACCTCGATGTCCACCTTGGTGCGCTCGATCACCTGGGCCACCTGGGACAGGGACAGCACCCGGGGTAGCACGGCACGGCGCACGCCATAGCGGTCGTGATAGAAGTTGAGGGCCTCGGCGGTGGTGGCCGAGCCCTGCACGGACAGGTGCAGGGTGAGATCGGGATGATTGTCGGCGGCATGGCGCATCAGGCCCAGGTCCGCCAGGATGACGGCATCCACGCCCTCGACAGCAGCGGCGTCCACCGCCTCGGTGGCGGCCTTCCAGATATCCGGCTGGGGATAGGTATTCAGGGCCATGTACACCTTGGTGCCCTTGCCATGGGCATAGGCGATGCCCTTGGCCAGGGCCTTGCGATCGAAGTTCAGGCCCGGAAAGTTACGGGCATTGGTCTCGCCGCGCAGGCTCAGGTAGACGGCGTCGGCGCCGTGGTCCACCGCCGTGCGCAGCGCGGGCAGGCCGCCGGCAGGGCAGACCAGCTCCATACGTTGTGGGTTCATCAACAACTCTCCTGGGTTCCGGGAAGGTGACTGTCTGGGTAGGGATGGCGCGCACCCTGGCGGGTGCCCCGGCGCATGAGTTCCTGTTCGATGCCGTTGATCGCGTTCCACTTGCTGGCACACCAGTCGGGGGCCAGCAGCAGGGGTTCGCGGGCAGTGGCGGTCAGGCGGTGGAACACCACCTCGGGCGGGGTCATCTCGATGAGGTCAACGGCGGTGTTCACGTATTCATTCAGGGTCCAGGGTCGGTATTCCCCGGCGCGCCATTGTCGGGCCAGCTGGGTGCCACGCACCACATGCAGGGGATGAAGCTTGAGGCCGTCGGTGCCCTCGCTGAGCACGCGGCTTAAGGTCTCGCGCTGATGCCAGGGGGTCTCGCCGGGCAGGCCGTGGATCAGGTGGGTGCACACCAGCAGGCCCCGACGGCGGGCGCGGTTCACGGCGTCCTTGTATTCGCCAAAGCCATGGCCGCGATTCACGCGGTTGAGGGTCTCGTCGAAGGCCGTCTGCAGGCCCAGCTCCAGCCAGATGAGATAGCCCTGATCCTGATAGGCGCACAGCAGGTCCAGCACCTTGTCAGGCACGCAGTCAGGGCGGGTGCCAATGGCCAGGCCCACCACGCCGGGTTGCTCCAGGGCGGCATCGTAGAGGTGCTTGAGGCGATCCACCTCGGCATAGGTGTTGGTGTAGGCCTGGAAATAGGCCAGGTAAAGACTGGCGCCGTTGCGCCGGACGATGACCTCACGCCCCTCGCGCAACTGACGGGCCACTTCGCCGCCATCCTGGCCCTGGGGGGCGAAGCTGTCGTTGTTGCAGAAGGTGCAGCCGCCGCGCCCGCGGGTGCCATCCATATTGGGGCAGACGAAACCGGCGCTCACGGTGAGCTTGTGCACCCGCTGGCCGAAACGGGCCTTGAGGTCGCGGCCCAGGGTATTCACGCGGTCACTCAGTCCCACGGGTCAGCCCACCTGGTCCAGCACGCGCCGACGGAACCCCACGCCCAGATCTCGGGCGATGGCTTCGCAGGCAGGGATATCCACACCGGCCAGGCCGTCCACGGCGGTGAGGGTCACCTCGGGCACATGGGCCCGGGCCTTGCGGGTGAAGTCCAGCAGGGCGGCATGGGCGCCGGGGAGTTTGGGGCGGCAGTGGCGCTCGTAGGTGAATTCGTCCTGAGCGTTCAGGGAGATGGACAGGGCATCGATGCAGCCGGCCATTTCAGGGGTCACATCGCGGCCATGCACCAGGCTGGCCAGGCCGTCGGTATTGATGCGCACGCAGCGGGCGCCCCGCGCCTTGACGTCACGGGCCACTGCCAGGATGTCATCCAGCCGCAGGGTGGGCTCGCCCAGGCCGCAGAAGACCACCGCCTCCCACTGGGCCGGGTCGCCCACCGCCTCGATCATCTCGGCCACGGTGGGGTCGGCGTGCATGCGCAGGCCATAGCCCTGCACGTCCCAGGTCTTGTTGAACTTGGGGCAGAAGGCGCAACGCAGGGTGCAGCGGTTGGTCACATTCAGGTAACGGCGCCCGTGTAGCGTGTAGCCCACCACGCGCTCGGTGTCGTGGTGGTTGGCCGTTTGTTGCATGTCGTATAGAACCTCTGTGGCATGCGGTCCGGGCGGCTGAAAACCCGCCCCGCCGACCGCGGCGCGAGTGTGCCGGGAAAGCCTACATTAAACCTCAAGTATGGGGGCGCTGTCATGCCCCGTGCCCACCCTGCCGTCTCCCCTTCTCCCGCCAGCGGGAGAGGGCTCAGGTCTTGGGCAAGGTCACTCCCCGCTGCCCCTGATACTTACCTCCCCGATCCTTGTAGGACACATCGCACAACTCATCCGACTCCAGGAACAGCATCTGCGCCACGCCTTCGTTGGCATAAATCCGCGCCGGCAGCGGCGTGGTATTGGAAAACTCCAGCGTCACATGGCCCTCCCACTCCGGCTCCAGGGGCGTTACATTGACGATCAACCCGCATCTTGCGTAGGTGCTTTTTCCGAGACAAATAGTCAGGATTGATCGTGGAATACGAAAGTATTCAAGGGTATGCGCCAGCGCAAAGGAGTTGGGGGGGATGATGCAGACATCCGACTTCACGTCCACGAAGCTGCGCTCGTCGAAGTGCTTGGGGTCGACGATGGTGGAGTTGATGTTGGTGAATACCTTGAATTCGTCCGCGCAGCGCACGTCGTAGCCGTAGCTGGAGGTGCCGTAGGAGATGATGCGCTCATCCCCGGCGTAGCGCACCTGGCCTGGCTCGAAGGGCTCGATCATGCCGTGTTCTTCCGCCATGCGGCGGATCCAGTGGTCGGATTTGATGGCCATGGGTCAGCTGTTCTGGATGACGATGTTGGGGAACTTGGAGCTGAAGTCCTTGGCCTGGGTGGCCAGGCGCGCAGCGGAGCGGCGGGCGATCTCCCGGTAGATCTCGGCCACGCGACCGTCGGGATCGGCCACCACGGTGGGGTTGCCGCTATCCACCTGCTCGCGGATATGCATGTCCAGCGGCAGGGCACCCAGGAAGTCGGCGCCATACTCCTCGGCCATGCGCTCACCGCCGCCCTGCCCGAAGATGTACTCCTCGTGACCGCAGTTGGAGCAGATGTGGATGCTCATGTTCTCCACCACACCCAGCACCGGCACTTCCACCTTTTCGAACATCTTCAGGCCCTTGCGGGCATCCAGCAGGGCGATGTCCTGGGGGTGGTGACGATGATGGCACCGCTCACCGGGATCTTCTGGGCCAGGGTGAGCTGGGTATCGCCGGTGCCCGGAGGCAGGTCAATGATCAGGTAATCCAGTTCCGACCAGTTGGTGTCGCGCAGCAACTGTTCCAGGGCCTGGGTGACCATGGGGCCACGCCAGATCATGGGGGTGTCCTCTTCGATGAGGAAGCCGATGGACATGGCCTGCAGACCATGATTTTCCATGGGCTCCATGGTCTTGCCGTCCTTGGTCTCCGGCTTGCCGGAGATGCCCAGCATGCGCGGCTGGCTGGGGCCGTAGATGTCGGCGTCCAGGATGCCCACCGTGGCGCCTTCGGCCTTCAGGGCCAGGGCCAGGTTGACGGCGGTGGTGGACTTGCCCACGCCGCCCTTGCCGGAGGCCACGGCGATGATGTTCTTGATGCCCTCCAGGGGCTTGAGGGTGCGCTGCACCGCATGGGCGACGATGCGGGTGGCAATGTTCACCGTCACCTGATCAACGCCGTCGATGGCCTTGAGCTTGTCCTCCACCATGCGGGTGAGCTCGCCATGCCAGCCAGCCGCCGGGTAACCCAGGCTCAGCTGCACGGTCACCGTGGCGCCATCCATCTGGATGTCCTTCACCTCATTGGCGGACACAAGGTCCTTGTCCAGGTAGGGGTCCTGGATCTCCTTGAGGGCCGTTTCAATCTTGAGCCGAGACACTTCCGCCATGTTCATCACTCCGCAATCTTGCAATTCCCGCGATTCTACACGATGGCGCCCTGACCCCAACCCCTGTGCCCGCCATGTCTTGCTGGCCCGTCCACCATTAAACTGTTAACTTCAACGGTTTTCCCCGTAGCGTCCCGATCATGACATCCGACACCCGCAACATCCTCGTCACCAGCGCCCTGCCCTATGCCAACGGCCCCATCCACCTGGGGCATCTGGTGGAATACATCCAGACGGACATATGGGTGCGCTTTCAGAAGACCCGCGGCCATCGCTGCCTGTACGTGTGCGCCGACGACGCCCACGGCACGCCCATCATGCTCAAGGCCCGCAGCGAGAACATCACCCCGGATGAACTCATCGAACGCATCGGCCAGGAACACCGCCAGGACTTTGCCGGTTTTCTGGTGGATTTTGACAACTACCACAGCACCCACTCCCCCGAGAACCGGCATTTTGCCGAGCTTATCTACGGTCGCCTGAAGGAAAAGGGCCACATCGCCCAGCGCACCATCCGCCAGGCCTACGACCCGGAGGCGGGCATGTTCCTGCCCGACCGCTTCATCAAGGGCGAATGCCCCCGCTGCGGCGCCGCCGACCAGTACGGCGACTCCTGCGAGGCCTGCGGTGCCACCTACACCCCCACGGACCTGAAGAACCCGGTGTCGGCCATCTCCGGCGCCACCCCGGTGGAGAGGGAATCCGAGCACTACTTCTTCCAGCTGGCCGACTTCCACAAGATGCTGCGGGACTGGACCGGCTCCGGCAGCCTGCAGGGGGAAATCCGCAACAAGCTGCGGGAGTGGTTCGAGGCGGGCCTGAACGACTGGGACATCTCCCGGGACGCCCCCTACTGGGGCTTCGAGATCCCCGATGCCCCGGGCAAGTTCTTCTATGTATGGCTGGACGCCCCCATCGGTTACATGGCCAGCTTCCAGAACTACTGTGATCAGCACGGCCTGGACTTCAACGCCTGGTGGAACCCGGACAGCGACACGGAACTGCACCACTTCATTGGCAAGGACATCGCCTACTTCCACACCCTGTTCTGGCCGGCCATGCTGCATGGCGCCGGTTTCCGCGCCCCCACGGCAGTGCACTGCCATGGCTTTCTCACCGTCAACGGCCAGAAGATGTCCAAGTCCCGGGGCACCTTCATCAAGGCCAGCACCTACCTGGAGCACCTGCAGCCGGAATATCTGCGCTATTACTTTGCCGCCAAGCTGGGCCCCGGCGTGGACGACATCGACCTGTCCCTGGACGACTTCATCGCCCGGGTGAACAGCGACCTGGTGGGCAAGGTGGTGAACATTGCCTCCCGCTGCGCCGGGTTCATTCACAAGCGCTTCGAGGGGCGGCTGGCCGACGAGTTGCCCGATGCGGACCTGTACGACCGCTTCCGTCGCGCCGGTGACGAAATCGCCGGCCTGTATGAGCGCCGCGAATTCGGCCAGGCCATGCGGGTGATCATGTCCCTGGCGGACACCGCCAACCAGTACGTGGATGAGCAAAAGCCCTGGGTGCTGGCCAAGCAGGAGGACACCCTGCCCCAGGTGCAGGGCATCTGCACCCAGGGAATCAACCTGTTCCGGGTGCTGATGACCTACCTCAAGCCGGTGCTGCCGGCCATGGCTGAACGGGCCGAGTCCTTCCTGAATGGGGAACCGCTGACCTGGGATGCGGTGGCCAGGCCCCTGACCGGCGCGCGCATCAACCCCTACGAGCCGCTGATGACCCGGGTGGACCCGGAGGCGGTCAAGGCCCTGCTGGAAGCCTCCAGGGAGAGTCTGGAACCCACGACCTCAAAACCGGCCGGCCCGCTGGCGAAGGATCCGATCCGCGATGAGATCAGCTTTGATGATTTTGCCAAGGTGGATCTGCGCATCGCCCGCATCGCTCAGGCAGAGCATGTGGAGGGGGCGGACAAGCTGCTGCGCCTCACCCTGGACCTGGGTGGCGAGACGCGCCAGGTGTTTGCCGGCATCAAGTCGGCCTATGAACCGGCGGCCCTGGAAGGCCGGTTGACAGTCATGGTGGCCAACCTGGCGCCGCGCAAGATGAAGTTTGGTGTTTCCGAGGGGATGGTGCTGGCCGCCGGGCCCGGCGGCAAGGACCTGTTCATCCTGTCGCCGGACGAGGGGGCCGAGCCGGGGATGCGGGTGAAGTGAGGTGGCGGGTTCGCCCCTCACCCTGCAGCCACCGGCAGCGGATGATCAAAACGAGGCTGCGACGGGAACGCCGCGCCGGCCCCTTGCCGGGAACGGGACTGGCGAACGCCGTCCAGTTCGGCCTCCACCTTCTTGAGCTCCCGCTCCAGACTGACCATCCGCCGGCGCAGGGCCGCTTCGCGTTGGGTGTTGCTGTATGCCTGCCCGGATACTGGGTTTGCATGGCTCATGACGGGTCACCTCTTGCGTTTTATCAATAATGATGACTCAAACCTAGCAGTCCGCTAGACTCCTTTGAAAGAATATTAAATTCTTCATCAATCACCCCAGGGCATAACCCCCCCCCCCGGATAAGCCAGCGCCCAGGTGACGGACCCGACGCCATCGGTACCCACGAGCACCCGCCCATGAAACTCCAGCAATTCCGCTACCTGCAGGCCATCGTCGAGAATAATCTCAACGTCACCGAGGCGGCCGAAAGGCTGTTCACCTCCCAGCCCGGGGTGAGCAAGCAGGTCAAACTGCTGGAAGAGGAACTGGGGCTGGAGATCTTTCATCGCAGCGGCAAGCATTTCAGCCACGTCACGCCGGCGGGTCAGAAGATCCTGGCCAGGGCGGAGAATATCCTTCGGGAGGTGGAGAACATCCGCGCCATCGCCGAAGAGTTTGGTGACGAGACGCGGGGCAGCCTGAGTATTGCCACCACGCACACCCAGGCCCGTTACTTCCTGCCACCGCTGATCAAGCGTTTTCGCGAGCGTTACCCCCAGGTGCACCTGCTGATTCACCAGGGCAACCCGGAACAGATTGCCCAGATGGCCGCCTCGGGTCAGGTGGATTTCGCCATCGCCACCGAGGCCATCGCCCTGCACCGGGAACTGATCATGGTGCCGGCATACCGCTGGCTTCATGGCGTGGTGGTGACGCCGGAGCACCCCCTGACGAAGATGAAGTCGCTCACCCTGAAGGCGGTGGCGGAGCATCCCATCGTCACCTATGTGCACGGCTTTACCGGTCGCGGCCAGTTGGAGCAGGACTTCCAGAAACAGGGGCTCACCCCGGAGGTCGTCCTGAGCGCGGCGGACTCGGACGTGATCAAGACCTATGTGCGTCTGGGGCTGGGGGCAGGCATCATCGCCCACATGGCCTTCGAGGAGGAAACCGACACGGACCTGGTGTATCTGCCGGCGGATGGGCTGTTCAGCGAGCACGTCACCCGGGTAGGCTTCCGGCGCGGCATGTATCTGCGCAGTTATATGGGATACTTCATGTCGCTGATCGCGCCACACCTGGACCAGCCAAGCCTGGAAAAGGCCCTGTCGGCCCGGAATCAGGAGGACGTGGACGCCCTGTTCGCAGGCGTGACCCTGCCGGTGCATTGATGCCACGCCAACGGCGCGCCATAACACAAAATTATTTGCATATGTATAATTGCAGAATCATGCATTCCGCACGACCCGCATCACGGCGTCACAGGATCCCACTTTCATGAAACTCCAGCAACTCCGCTATCTGCAGGCCATCGCCCGTTACAACCTCAACATCTCCGAGGCGGCGGACCGGCTGATGACCTCTCAGCCGGGCATCAGCAAGCAGATCCGCCTGCTGGAGGAGGAACTGGGCGTGCCGCTTTTCCAGCGCAACGGCAAGCACCTGTCGGGGATGACCCCGGTGGGGCGACGCATCCTGGCCTACAGCGACACCATCCTGCGTGAGGTGGAAAACATCCGCAGCGCCGCCGAAGAGGCCCGGGACGAACAGGCCGGGGATTTACGCATTGCCACCACCCATGCCCAGGCCCGCTACATCCTCCCCCCCATCGTGGACGCCTTCAAGCACCGCTTCCCCAAGGTGCGGGTGCAGATCCACCAGGGCACGCCCCGCCAGATCGCCGAGATGCTCAGTCACGATGAGGTGGACTTCATCATCGGCACCGAGCCGCTGATCCCCTCCGGTCAGGTGATCATGCTGCCCGCCTATCGCTGGAGCCATTGCGTGGTGGTGCCCGCCGGACATGAACTGGCCAGTGAAAAGGCCATCCCCCTGGAGCGTTTGGCAGACTACCCCATCGTCACCTACCTGGACGGCTTCAGCGGCCGCACCAAGATGGATGCGGACTTCCGTCGCGCCGGCCTGACACCGGACATCGTCCTCACTGCCGCCGACGCGGATGTCATCAAGACCTACGTGCGCCACGGCATGGGGGTGGGCATCATCGCCCGCATCGCCCTGGAAGCAGGCAATGACGATGATCTGGTGCCCCTGGAGACGCAACCGGCCTTTTCCGAGAACATTACCCGCATCGGCTTTCGCCGCGGCGCCTGGATGCGCAGCTACATGTTCGACTTCATCACCCTGCTGGCCCCGCACCTCACCCATGAGCAGGTGGCCAGTGCCGTTCAGGCGCTGGACCCGGAGGGCGTGGAGCGCCTGTTCGCCAACACCGACCTCCCCACCGGACAACCGGCCTGGTCCTGACCCCGTGGGATGGACGCGGGTGTCACCCTCGCGTACATTAGCCGGCTGCTTTTCCCTATGATCCCACAGGTATGGACGAACTTAACGAGCACCACGGTGACACGGCAGACGCATTGATCTCGGCGGCCCGGTTCTTCTATGAACGGGGCTGGATGCCAGCCACTGCCGGCAACCTCTCGGCCCGCCTGGACGATGATCGCATGCTGATCACCGAATCCGGCCAACACAAGGGCCGACTGGATCCGGACGGCCTGATGCTGGTGGACCTGGAGGGCAATGTATTGTCCCCCGACAAGCAGCCTTCAGCCGAGACCTTCCTGCACATCATCCTTTATCGCCGCTGGCCGCGGATCGGAGCCGTGATGCACACCCACTCGGTCAACGCCACCGTGCTCTCCCGACTCGCCCAGGGGTCACAGATCCATCTGCGGGACTACGAGATCCTCACGGCCCTGCCGGAGGTGACCTCCCATGATGCCGAAGTGATTGTGCCGGTCTTCGGCAACGAGCAGGATATACCGCAACTGGCCGCCCGGGTGGATGAGCACATGACCCAGCACCCGGAACTGCTGGGCTACCTGATCGAAGGCCACGGCTTTTACACCTGGGGCGAGGATGTGGCCCAGGCCCGGCATCATGTGGAGGCCTTCGAATTCCTGTTTGAGTGTGAACTGAACATGCGCAGACTGACCCCATGACCCAGGCCATCCTCACCGATATCGAGGGGACGCTGTCCAGCCGCGCCTTCATCCGCGACGAGCTGTTCCCCTACGCGGCGCGCCGACTGCCCGGGTTCGTGCGTGAACACAGCCGCGAGCCCGGGGTCAAACGCCTGCTGGCGGATGTACGCGCCTATGCTGGCCGCTCGCTGAACGACGAGGCCCTGATCGAACGCATGCTGGCCTGGATGGAAGTGGATCAGAAGATCACACCACTCCAGGCTCTGCAGGGGCTGGTGTGGGAAGAAGGCTTTCAGCGCGGCGACTTCGCCGGCCATGTTTACGGCGATGCCGTGGAGTGCCTTCGCGGCTGGCATGATCAGGGCTTTGCCCTTTACGTCTTCTCCTCCGGCTCCGTGCACAGCCAGCAGATGCTCCTGGGGCACAGCCAGGCCGGCGACCTGCGCCCCCTGTTCACCGAACACTTTGATACCCGAATGGGCGGCAAGAAGCAGATTGCCGCCTACAAGGTCATTGCCGAGCGCATCGGCGTGCCACCGGGGCAGATCCTCTTCCTGTCGGACACGGTGGACGAACTGGATGCCGCCGGGTCCGCCGGCCTGCGCACCACCTGCATCCGCCGCGCCGGCGATATGCGCGATGCCGGCGGGCACCCCCTTGCCGCCGACTTCCATGGGGTGAGCGTGAACGGTGACCCCAGTATCCGCCCGGTTGAAGCCAACCATGCCGGTGATTGATACTCGCCAAACGGTGGGAGATCCATGTCCGAGTTAGCACTCATTCTGGTCAGCACGGTACTGGTCAACAACTTCGTCCTGGTGAAGTTCCTGGGCCTGTGCCCGTTCATGGGCGTCTCCCGCAAGGTGGAGACCGCCGCCGGCATGGGGTTGGCCACCACCTTCGTGCTCACCCTGTCGTCCGTGGTGAGTTTCCTGGTGAACGAGTACCTGCTGGCGCCGTTCGGCCTGGAATACCTGCGTACCATCGCCTTCATCCTGGTGATCGCGGCGGTGGTGCAGTTCACCGAGATGGTGGTGCACAAGACCAGCCCCCTGCTTTATAACGTGTTGGGGATCTTTCTGCCCCTGATCACCACTAACTGTGCAGTATTGGGCGTGGCGCTCCTGAACGTGCAGGAAATGCACGGCTTTGTGGATTCGGTGGTCTACGGCCTGGGTGCCGCCATCGGCTTCTCGGTGGTGCTGGTGCTGTTCGCGGCCATGCGGGAACGCATCGCCGCCGCCGACGTACCCAAGCCGTTCAAGGGCAGCGCCATCGCCCTGGTGACCGCCGGACTCATGTCCCTGGCCTTCATGGGATTCATCGGTCTGGCCCCCTGAGGCGCTCGCCGCGCCCCTTCAAGACAGGTAACCGCCTATGCTAGCCGCCGTTCTTGTCATCAGTTCGTTGTCTGCCGTCTTCGGACTCATCCTGGGTTATTCCGCCGTGCGGTTTCGCGTGGAGAGCGATCCGGTGATCGAGCAGATCGACAACATGCTGCCGCAAACCCAGTGCGGTCAATGCGGCTTTCCCGGCTGCCGACCCTATGCCGAGGCCATCGCCGAGGGCTCGGCGGACATCAATCTGTGCCCGCCCGGGGGCAACAATACCGTGCTGGCCCTGGCCGACCTGCTGGGCCGGGATGCCAAACCCGTGGAAGGCGACGTGAAGGAAAAGGCGCGGGCGGTGATCGACGAGAACACCTGCATCGGCTGCACCCTGTGCCTGCAGGCCTGTCCGGTGGACGCCATCGTGGGCGCACCCAAGCAACTGCACACGGTGGTGGCGGCACAGTGCACCGGCTGTGAGCTGTGCATCAGCCCCTGCCCGGTGGACTGCATCCAGATGGAGCCCATCCCCAAGGATCTGAGCAGCTGGAAGTGGCCCCTGCCCCTGGAGCGTCCCGACGGGCGTGTTCGCCTGGCGGATCTGGCTCAACAGTCGGCGCCCGGCGCCTGAACCCGGACCGATGCCCCGTTTCGGTTACAATCGCACCCGATGACATCAACCCCGCACAAACTCTGGCGTTTCAACGGCGGCCTCAAACTGCCCGACCACAAGGCCGAGAGCACGCAAGAAACCGTGTTCAAGGCGCCGCTGGCCGAATACCTGACCCTGCCCCTGCGTCAGCACATCGGCGAGATGGCGCAACCGGTGGTGAAGGCCGGCGACAAGGTCTACAAGGGCCAGATCATCGCCCGATGCGACACCTATGTGGGCGCCCACATCCACGCCCCCACCTCCGGTCGCGTGCGCGGTATCGAGGAACACCCGGTGCCGCACCCCTCCGGCCTCACGGCGCCCTGCGTGGTGATCGAGGTGGACGGCGACGAGGATTGGGGCGAGCACCGCATGCCCCCCATCGAGGACCTGCAAAACCTGGATCCGGCGCGCCTGCGTCACCGGGTGCGCGAGGGCGGCCTGGTGGGCATGGGCGGCGCCGCCTTCCCCTCGGCGGTGAAGCTCAATCCCCGCCCGCAGCAGGCCATCGACACCCTGGTGGTCAACGGCGCCGAGTGCGAGCCCTACATCACCTGCGACGACATGCTCATGCGCACCCGCGCCGACGCGGTGATCCAGGGCTTGCTGCTGGTCAAGCGCACCCTGCAGCCCCGTCAGTGCCTGATCGGCATCGAGGACAACAAGCCCGAGGCGCTGCGCGCCATGACCGAGGCCCTGGGGGGCGAGGAAAACGACAACATCCGTATCGTCGCGCTACCCAGCATCTACCCGGCCGGTGGCGAACGCCAGCTGATCCGGGTGCTCACCGGTCGCGAGGTGCCCAGCGAGGGTCTGCCAGCGGACGTGGGTGTGGTGTGTCACAACGTGGGCACCCTGGCCAACATCTATCGAGCAGTGATCCGCGGCGAGCCCCTGATCTCCCGCATCGTCACCGTCACCGGCAGCGGCGTGAAGCGCCCCCGCAATCTGCGGGTGCCCTTTGGCACCCCCATCAGCCATCTGGTGGCCCATGCCGGCGGCTACAGTGACGACGTGGAGCGGCTCATCATGGGCGGCCCCATGATGGGTTTTGCCCTGGCCAGCGACCAGGTGCCCATCGTCAAGGGCACCAACTGCATCCTGGCGGCCAGAGGCGAAGAGGTGGACCCGCCCGGGCCCGTCATGCCCTGCATCCGCTGCGGCGAGTGCGTGCGGGTGTGCCCCGCCAACCTGCTGCCCCAGCAGCTTTACTGGTTCACCCGGGCGCGGGATTTCGACAAGGCCCAGGACTACAGCCTGTTCGACTGCATCGAGTGCGGCTGCTGCGCCCATGTGTGCCCCAGCAACATCCCCCTGGTACAGTTCTACCGCTTCGCCAAGAACGAGATCTGGTCCCAGGAGCGGGAAAAGCAGGAGGCGGATGCCGCCCGCGTGCGTCACGAGATGCGGCAGGAGCGCCTGGCCCGGGAAAAACGGGAAAAGGCCGAACGCATGAACCGCAAGAAGCAGGCCCTGAACGACAAGCCCGCCGAAGACAAGGCTGCGGATACGGGCAACGACCCCAAGAAGGCAGCCATCCAGGCCGCTCTGGAGCGGGCTCAGGCGAAAAAGGCGGCCCAGGGTGCCGACACCACCCCGCCCGACCAGGGCAAGCCTCCCTCAGACACCAGGACACAGGAAAAAACCCGGTGAACCGCGGCCCGGTCACCCCGGTGTCCCGCGCCTTGGTGCGGGCCGACGGGTGACCGGGCCGCCTCATTGAACAAGACGGCCACTGATGCGCTTCAAGACCTTTACATCCCCCCACATGAGCCCGGCCCGCAGCGTCAACCGGGTCATGCGACAGGTACTGTATGCCCTGGTGCCCGGCACCGTGGCCATGGCCTGGTTCTTTGGCTGGGGGGTGCTGGTCAATGTGCTGCTGGCGGTCACCGTGGCCCTGGCCGCCGAGGCGCTGATGCTGATGGCACGTCGGCGGCCGGTAAAACCGTTCGTGACGGACCTGTCGGCCGTGGTGGCCGGCTGGCTGTTCGCCCTGGCCGTGCCACCACTCACCCCCTGGTGGATCACCCTGATCGGCGTGGGCTTCGCCATTGTCGTGGCCAAGCACCTGTATGGCGGCCTGGGTTACAACCCCTTCAATCCCGCCATGGTGGGTTACGTGGCGGTGGTGATCTCCTTCCCCCGGGAGATGACCCTGTGGTTGCCGCCGGGCACCCTGGCGGACATGGCGTTCACCCTGCCCCAGACCCTGCAGGTGATCTTCCTGGGCCAGCTGCCCCCGGGCCTCACCTGGGACATGATCACCGGCGCCACGCCACTGGATCGTATCCAGACGGAGCTGGCCATGGACCGCAGCCTCAGCGACATCCAGGCCTCACCCTTTTTCGGGGCCGTGGCCGGCCGTGGATGGGAATGGATCAACCTGTTCTTCCTGCTGGGCGGCCTGTGGCTGATCCAGCGGCGGGTGATCACCTGGCATGTACCGGTGGCCATGCTGGGGTCGCTGGCGCTGATCTCCGGCC
Organism: Ectothiorhodospira sp. BSL-9; assembly: GCF_001632845.1. Lineage (NCBI taxonomy): Bacteria > Pseudomonadati > Pseudomonadota > Gammaproteobacteria > Chromatiales > Ectothiorhodospiraceae > Ectothiorhodospira > Ectothiorhodospira sp. BSL-9. Next base: position 602,268 of record NZ_CP011994.1, read on the forward strand.
TGTTCTGGCTGATCAACCCGGAGGTGTATGCCTCACCCCTGTTCCATCTGTTCAGTGGCGCGGCCATCCTGGGTGCCTTCTTCATCGCCACCGACCCGGTCTCGGGCAGCACCACCCCCATGGGACGACTGGTGTTCGGCGCCGGGGTGGGCATCCTGGCCTACGTGATCCGCGCCTGGGGCGGCTATGCCGAAGGGGTGGCCTTCGCCATCCTGCTCATGAACATGATGGCGCCGACCATTGATCACTACACCCAGCCCCGGGTCTTCGGCAAGACCCCGGCTCGCAAGGAGGGCTGAGGAGATGTCGCGCAACATCATCATCTCCACGGTCCTGCTGGCCCTGTTCGGCCTGGTGGGCACCGCCCTGGTGGCTCTGGTCTTCGAGGGCACACGGGAGCGCATCGACGCCAACATCGAGGCGGCCACCCTGGCCAGTCTCAACGAGATTCTGCCGGCGGACCGCTATGACAACGCCATCCTGGAGGACACCATCAAGCTCTCCGATCCCCTGCTGGGCGGGGACGACCGACTGGTTTACCGGGCCCGCCGGGAGGGCGAACCGGTGGCGGCGGTGTTCACGGTGGTGGCACGGGATGGTTATTCCGGCAATATCCACATCCTGGTGGGCGTGCAGGCCGATGGCGAAGTGGCCGGCGTGCGCGTGGTCAGTCACCGGGAAACACCAGGCCTGGGGGATGACATCGAGGCGGCACGTTCCGACTGGATCCTGGACTTCGACGGTCGCTCACTGGAGAGCCCGCCCAGGGAAGACTGGGCGGTGAAGCGTGATGGGGGTATCTTCGACCAGTTCACCGGTGCCACCGTGACCCCCCGGGCCGTGGTGCGGGCGGTACGCAATGCCCTGATCTATTTCGAGGACCATCGCGAACAGGTCTTCGAACCCTTGCCGGAGGCGCAACTGGCCCCCGACGACGAAGACGAAGACGAAGACGAAGACGAAGACGCCGCGGTCGACGACAGTGCCGACAACGACGAACCACACACTGATGCAGCTGGGGCCGAGATCGATGAGTGATACTTCCTATCGCCAGATCATTGCCGATGGCTTCTGGTACAACAACCCGGGGCTGGTGCAGTTGCTGGGACTCTGCCCATTGCTGGCCATCTCCGGCACCGTGGTCAACTCCCTGGGCCTGGGCCTGGCCACCACACTGACCCTGGTGGCCTCCAATCTCGCGGTATCCACCATCCGTAACTGGGTGCGCCCCGAGATCCGTATCCCGGTCTATGTGCTCATCATCGCCTCGGTGGTCACCGCCATCGAGCTGTCCATGAACGCATACTTCCATGAGCTGTACCTGATCCTGGGGATTTTCATCCCCCTGATCGTCACCAACTGCGCCATCATCGGTCGTGCCGAGGCCTTTGCCTCCAAGAACACCCTGCCCCGGGCCTTTGTGGACGGCCTCACCATGGGCCTGGGTTTCACGGCGGTGCTGGTGGCCCTGGGGGCCATGCGCGAGGCCCTGGGCCACGGCACCCTGTTCGATCAGGCCCATCTGATGTTCGGTGAGGCCGCGCGCGGCCTGACCATCACCCTGGTGGAGGATTACCGGGGCTTTCTGCTGGCCATCCTGCCGCCGGGCGCCTTCATCGGCCTGGGATTGCTGCTGGCACTGAAGAACTGGATCGACGACCGGCTGGAGCGCCGCGAGGCCCGGCGCCGCGAGGCGGTCACCCTGAAGGAGGCCGAGGCATAGGCCCCTGCAGCATGTACAAGCCCGCATGAACAACCAGAAACGCCGGGAGATCTTCACCCGCTGGCGCAGCGCCAACCCCGAGCCCACCACCGAACTGAAGTACACCACCCCCTTCGAGCTGCTCATCGCCGTGATTCTCTCGGCGCAGGCCACCGACAAGGGGGTGAACAAGGCCACGGCCCGGCTCTTCCCGGTGGCCAACACCCCGGAGGCCATCCTGGCACTGGGGCTGGAGGGGCTGAAGGCCCATATCCGCACCATTGGCCTGTACAACGCCAAGGCGGAGAACATCCTCAAGACCTGCCGCATCCTGGTGGAGCAGCACAACAGTGAGGTGCCCCGGGAACGCGCCGCCCTGGAGGCCCTGCCGGGTGTGGGCCGCAAGACCGCCAACGTCATCCTCAACACTGCCTTCGGCGAACCCACCATTGCCGTGGACACCCATATCTTCCGGGTGGCCAATCGCACCGGCATGGCGCCGGGCAAGACGCCGCTGGCGGTGGAACAGCGCCTGCTCAAGGTGGTGCCCGCGGAGTTCCGCCGCAATGCCCATCACTGGCTCATCCTCCATGGCCGCTACACCTGCACCGCCCGCGCTCCCCGCTGTGCTGACTGCCTGATCTCGGATCTTTGTGACTTCAAGGGGAAGACCCTGTAAGGGCTCCTCAACCCGCCCAGCGGTCGTGACCACACATGGAGAAGTGCGGTGCTTTGTGCCACACTCCGTGAGTCAGATTTTGGTCAGGACTCTCCAGGATGCGAGATTCAAGGGATAGACACCCACACCCCACGGTGGCGATGGCATGAGTACCATCGACCCCATGGCGGAGCGCACGCGTTTTCTCTACAACGGGCTGACCGCCTCGCTGCCCATCAGTCTGTTGGCGGGTGTGGTGCTGGCCTGGGTGCATTGGGGCCTGGTCTCCCCGGCATTGATCCTGGGCTGGCTCAGCCTCCTGGCGGGTGCCACGGCGCTGCGCGCCACCCAGCTGCTGTCTTTCCGACGCGCCGAACGCCAAGGCCAGGGTCATGGCCGGGTCTGGCTCAGCCGTTTTCGAGGCGGTGCCCTGACCATGGGACTGGCCTGGGCAGTGGGCGCCGGGGTCCTCAGCCAATCCGGCGACACACAGGCCCAGTTCTTCCTCGCCTTTGCCATGGCGGGCATCAGCGCCGGGGTCATGATCGCCCTGGCCACCGACCGCGTCTCGGCCCTGTTGATCGTTGGCCCCATGCTGCTCATCCTCGGGCTCGCCCTGGTGCTGCCGGGCGATGGACTGACCCCCATGGCTGGCGCCATCGTGCTGCTGTTCCTGCTCTTCATTACCCTCATGAGCGGGCGCATCCAGACCAGTTTCGAGGACAATTTCCGGCTGCGTCAACAGGCCGAGTCCCAGCGCGGCGTGATCCGCAACAACGAACTTCGCTGGCGTTTTGCCCTGGAGGGCAGCGGTCAGGGGCTGTGGGACTGGGACATGATCAGCGGCCAGGTGTACTACGCTCCCCGATGGGCCCGGATGCTGGGCCACGAATCCGCGGAGCTGGAACCGGTGCTGCGCAGCCGCGAGGAACGCATTCACCCCGATGACAGGATGCGGGTGCATGCCACTCTTAACGCTCACCTGCGTGATGAAACCTCCCTCTTCGAGGCGGAATACCGCATGCGCCATCGGGACGGGCACCATGTATGGGTCCATGACCGGGGCCAGGTGATTGAGCGCACCTCCAGCGGCAAGCCCATCCGTCTGATCGGCATCCAGGAAGACATCTCCGATCGCAAAAGGGTGGAACACTCGCTCCACGAGGAGCGCCAGTTGTTTGCCACAGGCCCGGTGGCCCTGTTCATCTGGGAATCAGTGGACGACGGTCGGGTACTCTACGCCTCGGAAAACGTCCAGGACCTGCTGGGCTACACCCGCGAGGAGCTGACCTCGCCAGAGTTCAACTATGCGGACCTGATCCATCCCGAGGACGTGGCAAGGGTGCTGAACGAACACCATGATCACGCCCTGAGCAAGGTGCGACAGTTCGAGCAGTCCTACCGGCTGCGTCACAGGGGCGGTCATTATCGCTGGTTCTACGACATCACCCGACCTGAGCGGGATGAGGCCGGCCGGATCCGACGCATCCGCGGGTACCTGTTCGACCAGACCCGCCTCAAGGAAACGGAAGACGCCCTGTTGCAGAGTGAGCGACAGAACCGCGCCCTGCTGGAGGCCATGCCCGACCTGGTGCTGCGATTCAACAGCGAGGGCCGTTACCTGGACTGGCACTCCGGCAACACCGCCCTGCTGTACGCGCAACCGGACCGCTTCATTGGCAAGACCCTCAGCCAGGTGCTGCCGGATCAGGCGGCCTGGACGATCTATGAAGGCATCCATTCCGTGCTGCTCCACGGGCGGATGCGACGGGTGGAATACTCCCTGGACATCGGCTCCGCCACCCATTACTTCGAGGCCCGACTGGTCAAGCTCAACGACAGCGAGGTGGTGGCGGTGGTGCGTGACGTCACCACCCAGAAACAGGCGGCCGAGCGCATCAATCAACTGGCCTACTGCGATGCCCTCACACAGCTACCCAACCGTCGCCTGCTGATGGAGAACATTCGCCATGCCATGGCATCGGGTCAGCGTTCGGGACAACACGGTGCCCTGCTGTTCCTGGACCTGGATCACTTCAAGGCCTTGAACGACACCTATGGGCACGCCGTCGGCGACCTGTTGCTTCAACAGGTCGCCGGGCGGTTACGCGAGGCAGTGCGGGAAGCGGATACGGTGGCCCGCCTCGGCGGGGATGAATTCGTGGTGATGCTGGAAGACCTGGAACTGGTCGAGGAAGAGGCCCTGCAGCAGGCCCGGCAGGTGGGCCAGAAGATCCTGGACGCCCTGGGTCAGCCCTATGACCTGGACGGCATGGAATACCACTGCACCCCCAGTATCGGCATCAGCCTCTTCCATGGTCGACGGCTGGACGTGGAGGAACTGATGCGCCGGGCAGATCAGGCCATGTACCAGGTGAAGAAGACGGGGCGCAATGGCATGCATGTCTTCCACGCCAGCACCACCCGACTGTTGCAGTTCCCCACCCAGGACAGGCATTAGCCAGTCTCAGGTGCGCTTGGCCGCCTCGCACTGCAGGTCCATGATGAAGCGGTTGAGCATCCGCTCTGCACTCAGACTCAGAAAACCGAACTCCAATCCCACCCGGTAGAGGTCATCCCGCCCTGTGTGGCGCTGCGCGTTGCGCAGCACGGCATCGATATCCCGCCAGCGATGGGGGCCGATCGCCAGGGACTGGATCACCACGGCACTGCCCACCACCGGCACCGGCTGCTCGTCCGGCTCCCAGTCCAACCCGATGCCCTGGATGGACAGATCCATCGGTCTTCCCTCGTGGAGAAATTCCTCGCCCGTTTCGTCATCGCGCTGCGCCCATATCACGCGTGCCTCCATGCTCAGGGGGATGTTCATGCGAAAGGCACCCCGGCGCTGGCGGTAATCCACCTCCTCGGGCCACTGACACACGAGGGCCTGCAGATCTCCATCCTGGATCAAGCGCTCAAGAATCACCTCAAAATATACCGGCACGCCACGCAGCGAGCCACGCACCCGCAGCGGCATGCCTGGTGCGAGCAACTTGACCAGATCTTCGTTGTTGGGGGCCTCCAGGGCCAGCTTGCCGCTTTCCAGGTCGGTTTCCAGTATCTGGGTCACCCCCTGTAGACGCCTTGGCGTGCCCGTGAGCGTGAGCAGGGAACGGCCCTTGATCAGTTCCCGAAACAGGGAATGCTGGCGACGGTGATTGCGAATCAGGGTGGAGGCGGGATCAGACATGAAAAATTTGCCTGCTGGCAAAAGAAGAGGGGCGCTCATGATAACATTCGGTACCTGATTCGGCCGCCCTGGGAAGACGCGCCATCCTCCCCGTGACAGGAGTCGACCCACAAGGGGCAACCCGCTGGGCAGCGCACATGCCTGCACAGTGCTCCAGACCCAGCCATTCAGGCCCTTCTCCTGGATATTATCGCCGATGCAACTATGGCATGAACATTTTCAGCAGATCGTCGAGGAGGCCTCCGATGCCATCCTTCTGCTGGACACCAATGACACCATCCGTTACGCGAACCCCGCCGCAGCCCGATTGTTCGAGCAGACCCGGGATCAACTGGAGGGTTATGAATTCGGTTTCGTGGTCGTGCCCGACGAACCCACCGAGATCGAGATCCCCCATCGACGCCGTGGCGTGATTTCCGTGGATGTGCGCACCGTGCCCATGCAGATGGGTGCGGATACGGTCTCGGCCGTATATTTGCGGGATGTGACGGATCGCAAGCGGGCCGAACAGGCGGCCCGGGAAAAGGACGCCATCTTCGAGAACCTGCTGGAAAAAGTGCCGGACATCGCCATCCAGGGCTATTGCATGGATGGCAGCGTGTTCTACTGGAACAAGGCCAGCGAAATCATGTACGGCTACACCGCCCAGGAGGCGATGAGCAGCAACCTGCTGAACCTGATCATCCCCGAGTCCATGCAGGCACAGGTACGCAAGGACCTGAAGGTGGTCAAGTCCGGCGGACCCACGCCCCCTTCCTGCCCGCTCACCCTCAGGCGCAAGGACGGTCACCCGGTGCAGGTCTATTCGGTGCACACCACGCTGGAATATGGCACGAATGATGTGCGGATGTTCTGCATGGATGTGGACCTGACCCAGAAGAATCGTGACCAGTTGCGCCTGCAGGAGGCCATTCAGGCCGGCAACATCGGTCTTTTTGACTGGGACCTCCACACCCATAAGGTGTTCTACTCACGCGAGTGGAAGCAGCAACTGGGCCATGAAGACCAGGAGATTGGCAATAGCTACGAGGAGTGGAGCAGTCGCCTGCACCCGGAAGACAGACAAGCCTCCGAGCAACGTGTGCGCGAGTTCCTGGCCAACCCCCGTGGCCGCCTCGTCCACGAGTCACGCATGCGTCACAAGGATGGTTCCTACCGCTGGATTCTCGCGCAGGCCTCGTTGATTCGGGGTGCCGACGGCCAGCCGGCCCGCATGGTGGGTTCCCACCTGGACATCACCGAACGTCACGCCACGGAGGAGAGCCTGCAGCGCCTGGCCTTTGCGGTGGACCAGAGTCCGAGCATCGTGGTGATCACCGATACTCAAGGGGATATCCAGTACGTCAACCAACAATTCTGCAACATCACGGGGTTTGGTCTGGATGACGTCGCGGGCCTGTCCGCCGAAGAACTGGGCAGCACCGAGACACCGGAGGGTGGCGAGAGCGGGGTGTTGCCCGCGCTCGCAGAAAACGACCTGTGGGAAGGGCAGTTCCGCAACATCAAGAAAAACGGAGAGATCTACTGGGAACAGGCCCGCATCTATCCCATCCGCAATAATCAGGGGCAAGTCACACACTACATCAAGCTGGCCGAGGACATCACCGACAAGAAGCAGCTCAGCGAACGCCTGGATTTTCTCGCCTTTCACGACCCACTCACCGGCCTGCCCAACCGGGAACTGCTGATGGATCGGCTCACCCAGGCCATGGCCATGGCCCGCCGGGACCACCATGCCCTGGCAGTGGCCTTCCTGGACCTGGATGACTTCAAGGTGATCAACGATTCCCTGGGCCACGAACAGGGTGATGAGTTACTGGTACAGGTTTCCCGGCGACTGCGCGAGCACCTGCGGGAGGGGGACACGGTGGCGCGGTTCGGCGGCGATGAATTCCTGCTGCTACTGGGGCATCTGCACAAGGCTCAGGATGTCATCCCGGTGGTGGAACACCTGCAGCAGGCCTTCTCCCAGCCCTTCACCCTGGGGGATACGCCAGTGGTGATCAGCTTCAGCATCGGCATGGCCGTGTTCCCCCATGATAGTGAACGCCCGGAGGAATTGATTCGCCATGCCGACGCCGCCATGCACCGGGCCAAGACCCAGGGCCGGCGCTCCTATAACTTTTACACACAGGAGCTGGATCAGCAGCTTCAGGACCGCATGCAACTGGAACAGGCCATGCGCCAGGGCCTGGAGAGCCAGGAGTTCTATCTCTGCTATCAGCCCCGTGTGGAGCTGAGCACCGGCCGCATCATGAGCCTGGAAGCCCTGGTACGCTGGAACCACCCCCAGTGGGGGCCGGTATCCCCAGGGCGCTTCATCCCCCTGGCCGAGGAAACCGGCTTCATCCTGGCCCTGGGCCCGGAGGTGCTGCGTCTGGCCTGCCTGCAGATACGGCAGTGGGATGAGCAAGGCATGCCCGCCGTGCCGGTGGCCGTCAACCTGTCAGCCCGGGAGTTCCACCAGCCGGACATTCTGGAACGCACCCTGACCATATTGGAACAGACGGGTGTCGAACCGGCACGCATCGAGTTTGAAATCACTGAAAGCGCGGCCATGAGCTCCGTGGAAAGCACCATCGAGACCCTGGCCCGGATGAATGCCCAGGGCTTTCGCTTCTCCATCGATGATTTCGGCACCGCCTATTCCTCGCTGAACTATCTCAAGCGCCTGCCGGTACAGGCCGTCAAGATCGATCAGTCCTTCGTACTGGACCTGGAGGACAACCCCGAACTGCATCCGGAGGATTCCGCCATTATCCGGGCCATCATCGGCCTGGGGCACACCCTGGGCCTTGAGGTGATTGCCGAGGGTGTCGAAACCCCGGCCCAGCGCGACTTCCTGATCCAGCACGATTGCCAGGTTGGCCAGGGCTTTCTGTTCAGCCCAGCCGTGCCCGGGGAGCAGATCCGTTCCATGATGCTCAGGCAGGTGGCACAGGGCCTGGAATAGACTGCGGTCCAGCACCTGGTTCACCTGAGCCGGATGACCCGCCCCCGTTGATCGCCGCCAGTGCCTTTTCCAGGGCTCGCTTGCGCTCATCGACCCACCCGTCGGCGCCCACCAGCTCGCCAAAGCCCAGCTTCTCCAGCCGCTCCCTGGGCTGGCCCTGGGCACCCGCCACATACAGGGGCACATTCCGTTTCAATACGCCCATCAGGGCGGCATCCAGTGCCACCGAGGTGGTCACCCCCAGGTGCGGCACGCGACTCAGATCCACCACCACCGCCTGTGCCGCTTCCAGCTTGTGCTCCTGTCGCCGGATGGACGCCGCAGCCCCGAACACCAGTGGCCCGCTCAGGTGCAGCATCTTGACGCGACCGCCGCCCAGGGCCAGCAGGGCTCGTTCCTCGGTGGTGATGTCACTGCCACTGGCATCGTCATCCCCGTCGCGGCTGGGCGGCAGGGTGCACACCCACTCCGCCTGCACATCCGCCAGACGGCGGATGGTGAGGATGTTGGCCACGAACAGGCCGATGGCCACCGCCATGATCAAATCCACGAACACGGTCACGACGATCACGCCATAGAGGATGAAGGCCCCCTTGAGCGAGACCCGGTGGGCACGGCGCAGGAAACGCCAGTCGATGATGTCCACCCCTACCTTGACGGCGATCCCCGCCAGCACCGCCAGGGGGATGCTGGCGGTCAGGTCCGCCGCCCAGATCACCACCACCGCCAGCAGCGCCGCCCGCACCAGGCCCGACAGCGCGGTGCGACCGCCCGATTGGATATTGACCACCGTGCCCATGGTGGCACCCGCCCCGGGCAGGCCACCGAACAGACCGGAGGCCATGTTGCCCAGGCCCTGCCCCACCAGTTCCTTGTCGGAGTTGCTGTTCTTGCGAGTGAGGTTGGAGGCGATCACGGAGGTGAGCAGGGCATCCACCGAACCCAGGAGTGCCAGCACCAGGGCGTCCACCACAATGATCTGCCACTGGGCGGCGCTGAACACCGGCAACTGCAATTGCGGCAGTCCCGTGGGGATCTCGCCAATCACCCTCAGATCCTGGTGACCCAGCCAATACACCGCCACCGCCGTGCCCACCACCAGGGCCACCAGCGGGGCCGGCAGAAAGCGCTTGATCCGGGCTGGCATGAGAAACAGCACCGCCAGGGTCAGACCGGCCAGAAGGAGTTCCCAGGGGTCGATGGCCATCACCAATCCCGGCAGCGCAGCCAGACTGCCGAGCACGCCGCCCTCGGGGGTGGCATGGCCCAGCAACCCCGGAAACTGAAGGATGATCAATATGATGCCGATGCCGGACATGAATCCGGACACCACCGTATAGGGCATCATGGTGACATAGCGCCCCAGCCGCATGGCGCCAAAGGCGATCTGGAAAACCCCGGTCAGCATCACCACCGTGAAGGCCATGGCCAGCCCCTGCTCCGGGTCGGCGGCGATCAGCGAGGCGATGACGGCAGTGAAGACCACCGTCATGGGGCCGGTGGGTTCGGAAATCAGGGTGGGCGTGCCACCGAACAGGGCCGCGAACAGGCCAATGAGCACTGCACCATAAAGACCTGCCTCCGCACCCGCGCCTGAAGCAACACCAAAGGCCAGCGCCATGGGCAGCGCCACCACGGCCGCCGTCACGCCGCCAAACAGATCGCCACGCAGGTTGTTGAGGCGGATCTCGTTGAATACTCGCATCGCGGACTCCGCGTCGGGGATGGCTTTTATTATCGACGCGCAATGACTACGGCAATAATCGAAGTTTCCTAGGGAAGGTATCGACGGGAGTCTATAGGTAACCCATAGACTCCCGTCGATGGATCCGATCGAAACAAATGATTTATTTCAATCTCCCTATCTGGTGTAGCTTCTTGTGGAAAACGTATCTCCCGCCCTGCACGGCGGACAGGGCACACACCACAGGAGCCGACCATGAGCAAGACGTACGACGCGGGCGTTAAAGAATACCGAGACATGTACTGGACGCCGGATTATGTCCCCCTGGACACGGACCTGCTGGCCTGTTTCAAGGTGACCGGTCAGCCCGGCGTGCCGCGGGAGGAAGTGGCGGCCGCGGTGGCGGCAGAGTCCTCCACCGGCACCTGGAGTACCGTGTGGTCAGAACTGCTCACCGATCTGGAATATTACAAGGGTCGCGCCTACCGCATTGAGGACGTGCCCGGTGACAAGGAGTCCTTCTATACCTTCATCGCCTATCCCATCGATCTGTTCGAGGAAGGCTCCATCGTCAACGTGCTGACCTCCCTGGTGGGTAACGTGTTCGGCTTCAAGGCCCTGCGTCACCTGCGACTGGAGGACATCCGCTTCCCCATCGCCTACGTCAAGACCTGCATGGGCCCACCCAGTGGCATCCAGGTGGAGCGGGACAAGCTCAACAAGTATGGCCGACCGCTGCTGGGCTGCACCATCAAGCCCAAGCTTGGGCTCTCCGCCAAGAACTACGGCCGCGCCGTTTACGAGTGCCTGCGCGGCGGCCTGGACTTCACCAAGGACGACGAAAACGTGAACTCCCAGCCTTTCATGCGCTGGCAGAACCGTTTCGAGTTCGTGGCCGAGGCGGTGGCCGCCTCTCAGCAGGAAACCGGCGAGCGCAAGGGGCACTACCTGAACGTGACCGCCCCCGACCCGGAGGAGATGTACGCCCGGGCCGAGTTCGCCAAGGAACTGGGGCAGCCCATCATCATGCATGACTACATCACCGGCGGCTTCTGCGCCAACACCGGCCTGGCCAAGTGGTGCCGCAAGAACGGCATGCTGCTGCACATTCACCGGGCCATGCACGCGGTCATCGACCGTCATCCCAAGCACGGCATCCACTTCCGCGTACTGGCCAAGTGCCTGCGCCTCTCCGGCGGCGACCACCTGCATACCGGCACCGTGGTGGGCAAGCTGGAAGGCGACCGGGGCTCCACCCTGGGCTTCGTGGACCTGCTGCGCGAGTCCTTCATCCCCGAGGACCGGTCCCGCGGCATCTTCTTCGATCAGGACTGGGGCTCCATGCCCGGGGTGTTCGCCGTGGCATCCGGCGGCATCCATGTGTGGCACATGCCGGCCCTGGTCACCATCTTCGGCGACGACTCGGTGCTGCAGTTCGGTGGTGGCACGCAGGGTCACCCCTGGGGCAACGCCGCCGGTGCTGCTGCCAACCGTGTGGCGCTGGAGGCCTGCGTCAAGGCCCGCAACGAGGGTCGGGAGATCGAGAAGGAGGCCCGCGACGTGCTGACCGAGGCGGCCCGCCACAGCCCGGAACTGGCCATCGCCATGGAAACCTGGAAAGAGATCAAGTTCGAGTTCGAGACCGTGGACAAGCTTGACCAGGGCTGATCCGCCCGGCTTTCACCGCAACCGGCCCAGACGCAACGAGGAACCTAGACCATGCCATTCCAGAACACCATGGGTGACTACCAGACCCGCCAGACCCTGGAGACCTTCGGTTTCCTGCCTGCCCTCACTCAGGAGGAGATCTTCGACCAGATCGCCTACGTCATCGCCCAGGGCTGGACCCCCAGCATCGAGCACATCCATCCCAGTCAGGCCATGAACCACTACTGGCCCATGTGGAAGCTGCCCTTCTTCGGCAGTGTGGACCTGCAGCAGGTGGTCAACGAGCTGGAGGCCTGCCACCGGGCCTACCCGGATCACCACGTCCGTTTCACCGGCTACGACAACTACACCCAGAGCCAGGGCTCGGCGTTTGTGGTGTTCGAGGGTCGTCGCTAAGACGCGGGTCACAAGGCAGGGGGGTCATCATGCCATATCATGAGCAGCAGACACTGACCGGACGGGCGGCATCGCAAGCCCGCCGCCGGGCACAGGCCGCCGGAGGCAAGGCGGCCCTGAGCACATCGCGGACCGATGGGCACACCCGTGCGTCGGCGACTGCCGCTGCGCCCCAGGCACCGCAGCAGCCTGCGGTGTCGGCTGCGCCCCGGCCAGAGCCTCCCCCTGGCCGAAGCACCGCTCCGGCGTCACCGTCCCGGCGCACCCGGGCAGGTGCTCAAGCCCCTGCCTCCGATACCCGCGCCAAGGCGCAGGCGCGCCGCCAGGCACTGGCCAGCGCGGGCAAGCGGGCCGATCGCTCTGCCGACCGCACTCGCCAGGACGTGGCGCCTTCCATGACGCGTCCGGCGGGGGCTGCTGCGAAGCAGGAACCCGAACAGGGCGAGTGTCGCTGCGGCGGCGCCTGTCGGGGTGAAAACCGCGAAACCAAGCACATGGGACAGGACCTGTCCCGGTCAACGCACGTGTCGGAGTCCGGCCAGTCCAGGCGAGCCTCGGCAAGCTCCATGGGCAGGAGCGATTCCAACGGTACGCGGCGTGGCAACAGTCGGCGGCGACCCACCGTGAATCAGTCTCAGGGCCGCCTTCAGGCCATGGCCCGCCGCCAGGCGCAGGCGGGACGTGGCAAGGCCGCCGCACATTCGCCGCCCTCGGCAGCCAGTCTCGCCCGCCAGGCCAACCCCCGGCTCTCGGGCCGTGAACTGGCCCAGGCAGTGCGTGATCAGCGCAGCCGCGCCGGTGGCGTGGGCACCCGCAAATCCGCCCCCACGGGGCGTCAGCGCCCGGCACCCTCCGGCGCGCAGGATCAGCCCTGGAAGGTGGGTGTGATGGAAACCGCCCATGGCCAGCACCTCACCGGCACCCGGGTGGGCCGCAGCCAGTCCGTCACCGGCGACGAGGCAAGCACCTGCCGAGCCGTCACCGGCACCGAGTACCTGGGTGCCGAAATCTTTCGCGAGTTCTGCCAGACCGACGCCCCACGGGGACCCGTGAAGGTGGGACTCAGCAGCACCGGCGCCGGCTCCACGATCACCGGCAGCCGCACCGGCCGCTCGGAACGGGTGACCGGTAATGAATCCGGTAGCTGCACTGCCGTGACAGGCAACCAGTACCTATCGGCGGAGCACTTTGGCACCTTTTGCGCCCCAGCGTCCGGGAGTGCTGGCACAAAAGACCGCGGCCCAGCCAACGCACCACCCAAGGTGGGTCAGTCCGAGACGCTGCATGGTCAGCACGTGACCGGGGCCCAGGTGGGTCGCAGTTCCCGCGTCACCGGCGACGAGCCAGGCACCTGCCGGATGGTGACCGGGGATGAGTACCTGGGCAGTGAACAATACGAAACCTTCTGTGGCTCCAGACCGGAGCCCCTGGAACCGGAGCGTACCGGACAGTCCACCACCCTGGGCGGGCAGCGGGTGTCGGGCACCCGCTCCGATCGGTCAAACCGCGTCACCGGCAACGAGCCCGGCACCTGCAAGAGCGTGACCGGCACACCCTACGCGGGCCTGGAACAGTCAGCGGCCTTCTGTGCCCCCGAGGAGCGGGAACGTATCACCGAGCGGGTGCATCCACGCGCTTCGACCCCTGGTCCACGTGCCACGGGTATCCAGCCGGGCATCGGTGGCGACGTCACCGGAGATGACCGGGGTGCCTGCGAGGCCATCTCGGGTACACCCTACCTGGGCGTGGACCAGTTCGCCGAGGCCTGTGATACGGCAGCCCTGCCCGGGCAACCGGACTTTCCCCAGGCCCTGGATGGCGCACCCTGGCAGCACTTCAGTGTGGCCTCCCCGGCCCGCCAGGCCGATCAGACGCGCAGGAAAGACGGTGTAACGGGCACGGCCTACGAACAGGGCGGGCGCATTACCGGCCCCTTCGGCATGGCCGGCGGCAAGATCACCGGCACCGAGGAAGCCCGCTTCGATCGCCGTACCCAGTTCGAGCCTGTCGCTCCGGCAGCCGGTGTTGAGAACCTGGAGGAACAGCCCTCCGTCGCCGCCGGGATGCGATCCCGGGTCACCGGTGAGGGTCAGTCCACCGGCACCCGCATCACTGGAGATGACTGGGAGCGTGGCGAACGCGTCACCGGCACGGAGGGCAGTTCCGCCCGCCGCCGCAATCCCACGCGAGTCGGGTCCGTGAGCGCCATGCCCAGTGTGGAACGCAAGCGCAATGAAGACACGCCGCCGCCCGTCAGCCGGGTGACCGGCGGCAGCGGCAACACCGACCGCGGCTCGCTGGTCACCTACTCCGGCGGCGCCCGCGGCTAACACAGAACCAGGAACAGAGACAGAGAACCCACGACATGATTCGACGCCACGCACATCGCGATAACCTGATCTGGGCCTCGGGGGCCGGCGCCGCGCCGACCCCGGCGGCCACGGTCGGGGATGCGCGCCAGGCGTCACCCCGCAAGCCCGGGGGGTGGGAGCCTGAGCCCGCAGCCCCCCATGCCGGGGACACGGTCAGTCGCCCTTCCCTGCAGGACACCGCCCCCTTGGCGCCGAGTGTGGAGCGTCGTTTGCCGCACCGGGCACGACATCATGCGCCGGGTACGGCGGCCCAACCGCATCCACTGACCAATCGATCGGCCAACGATCAACTGCGGGCCTATGAGCAGAGCGTTCGAGCTGCCTTCGACCGGATCGTGCCTGCACTGAAACAGGTCTCCGCCCTGCACTGCGAGCCGGATTTCACCCACCGAGCCCAGCAACTGGCCCAGCGGGAACTGGGTTTTGAGTTGCCCACCGGCATCCTGGAGGACGCCTGGATCGCGGGCCTGGATCTGCGGCGCCTGTACGCCTGGTCGGTGTTCGAGACCTACCGGCGCATGGCCGATGACTTCTTTGCCCGCGACCCCCTGCGGGGCCGGGAGACGACGGCGTTTGACGAGTTCCTGCAGTCCTGCGGCTTTCACCTGATGGACATCACGCCCTGCGCCGATGGACGCCTGGCCCATGCCATCAGTTACGTGCTGCGCCTGCCCATCGGTGCGGTGCGCCGCAAGTCCTACGCCGGCACCCTGTTCGACGTGGAGGAGACGGTGGAGAAATGGGTGGAGGTGGAGCACCAGCGCTTCCGCGAGGGCCGGCCCAACACCGCCGACAGCTCCACCCGCTATCTCAAGGTGGTGATGTACCACTTCAGCAGCCTTGACCCGGAACATCAGGGCTGCGCCGCCCACGGCTCCGACGATGCCCTGGCGGCCCGGGCCGGCCTGGAGCGGCTGCACCATTTCCGCCAGGCCATCGAGAACAGTTTCTGTTGCGGCGCCTCCGTGGCCCTGCTGCTGATCGGACTGGATACGGACACCGACGCCATCCGCGTGCATCTGCCGGACGAGGGGGGCGAGATGGACCTGAACCAGTGGGTGGATGCGCAAGCGCTGTATGACCAGACCCACAACCTCACGCCCGAGGCCGCCCGGCAAGGCATCCTCGAGGCGGTTTGTGCCGCTGCGCCGGACACCGCCGATGAGGGCATGGTGCGCCTGGTGGCCCGCCTGGTGGAGAACAACCTGTCGCAGATCGAGTATGTGCGCACCCTGCAGGGGGGCGGCTACCCGGACGCGGGCCACGCTGAGCGTTTCATGGCCGTGGGCATCGGGTTCGAGGAGATTCAACTGCGCAACCTGACCTATTTCGCCTACCTGCACACGGTGGAGGAAGGCGCGCCGGACCTGGACGTGGGCTGTCGCATCTTCGACGGTCTCAACGTGAGCCACGGCCTGCCCATACCGGTGGTGGTGCGTTTCGACTACCACGGCCGCGTGCCGGGAGCCCGGGAGCGGGCCGTGGAGCGGGCACGCCGCCTGGATCGGGCGCTGGCGGATCGTTTCCGCCCTCGCGTCGAGCAAGGACTGTTGCACCGCATGCTGGTGGTGCGGGACTGCGATGCCGGGGCGGGGCTGGAGGTGGTGTCCACCTCCGTGGATCTGCAACCGGCAGGAGGACACTGATGAAGATCTGCCAGGTGGTGAGGCCGCTGGTGGCCACCAACCGTATCCCCGGCTTCGAACACAAGCATCTGCAGGTGGTGCGCGATGGTAGCGCACTGCAGGTGGCGGTGGACTCGGTGGGCTGCGTGCCCGGCGACTGGGTGATCTGCGTGGGCAGCTCCGCCGCCCGGGAGGCAGCGGGCAGCAAGGAGTTTCCCAGCGACCTGACCATCGTCGGCATCATCGATCACTGGCCGCCGCCGGAAGAAGCTTCCGGCAGCGAGGCCTAGGAGGCCAGTCATGGAGATTCAACAAGTGGAAGGGTCTTTGGTCTGCACACAGCGCGTCCCGGGCCTCCATCACGTGAATCTGCGGGTGCTGCGGGATGCCAGGGGCAAGCGCGTGGTGGCCACCGACCCGGTGGGCGCCAGCCCGGGTAACTGGGTGTTTGTGGTGAGCGGTTCTGCCGCCCGCTACGCCATGGGAGATGCCCGCATCCTCACCGATCTGACGGTGGGCGGGATCATCGATCACTGGGAACCGGACACATGAAAAATCGGGCCTTGAAATGGTTTAGAGCCCCCGCGGGCACCTTCGAGGCCGTTCGCAACCGCGGGGAATACCGGGCCGGGTAACCGCCCAATTGAATCACCAACAACAACCACTGAATCATCAACAACCACTGAGTCACTCGGAGAAGACAGATGGCCCATGAAAACTATGGTATTGCGCTGGGGATGATCGAAACCCGCGGACTGGTGCCCGCCATCGAGGCGGCAGATGCCATGACGAAAGCCGCCGAAGTGCGGCTGATCGGCCGCGAATTCGTCGGCGGCGGTTACGTGACCGTGCTGGTGCGGGGCGAGACCGGGGCGGTGAACGCCGCAGTTCGCGCCGGCGCCGATGCCTGCGAACGGGTGGGTGACGGCCTGGTGGCGGCACACATCATTGCCCGTCCGCACCGGGAAGTGGAGCCCATCCTGAGCAAGGGTGAGCCAGAAGCCTGAAACCCCTTTGCCTGAAACCTGAGCCGCCCGATGCGGGCGGCAGGGGTCATCAAGCATGAGACAAACACGAGTACATCCTCGTATTCTGGGTTACCTTGGGCGGGCGCTCAGTCTGGAGCTCTCGGCGGTGCAGCAGTACATGACCCAGGCCTCGCTGGTCGAGGCCTGGGGGCTGCCGGAAGCGGCCGCGCGTCTGCGGGAGGAAACCGTCGAGGAAATGCGTCACGCGGAGCTGATCACCCAACGGATGCTGTCCCTGGGGGCGGCCCCCAACGCCTCACAGTTGCGACCCGCGGGCGTGGGGCGAACCCTGGTTGACCTGCTGCGCCAGGACGCGATCCTGGAAGGTGAGATCATCGCCATTTACCAGGATGCCTTCACCTTCTGCCAAAGGGTGGGCGACGGCGACAATGGTGCCTTTTTCCAACGGCTGCACCAGGAGGAACTGGCGCATGCCCATGACATCGAACACTGGCTGGCCTCCCTGGGCGTGCCCCGGCGTGGCCCTGACAGTGACCGCATCTACTTCTGAAGAGGGAGAGCGCACATGAGCCCGGAATGGACCGAACGGCAAAAGCCGCCGCGACTGGAGCGCCGGCTTGCCTTTGAGGATTATGAGGGCACTCGCCACTTTCTGGAGAAGGCGGCGGAACTGTCCGAGCGCAGCGGTATCCACCCGGATCTGAGCTTCGGGCGGACCTATGTAAACATCACCCTGCACGCCGAGGAAGGGGCCCAGGCCCTGAGCGAGGCGCAGCGGGACTTCGCCCGCGACCTGGATGCACTGGCGCCAACAAAGGAGGATGCATGAGCGAATCACCCCCCCAGGAAAAACCGGAATCCCCCGGACCAGCGGCACAGTCAGCCGCTGCGAAGGAATCCGGCCCGAAAGAATCCGGTCAGGCATCGGCATCGAGCAGCCACACATCGCCGCCGGGAAAACCCTCATCCGGGACCACCACACCCCGTAAACCCGCCACAACCAAACGCCGCAGCGGCAACCGGAGTCACCCCCCGCGCTCGGCAACCCGCCGCGAGCAGGAGGAGGAGGAGGCACTCCCCGCCCTGCCCTCTCGCCCACGCGTCTGGCCCGACTGACCCGGGTCAGCCCAGGAACGCCGATGCCCCCTCGTGAAACGTCCAGCAAGGCGCGGTCCTCCAACGGCAACGATGACCGGGACCATCCCAGTGGTCCCTCCGGCACCGCCAGCCGCTTCATCCGCCACGCCACGCTGCGGCAGATGCAGTTGCTGGAAGCGATCGTCCGCCTGGGGAGCTTCACCCGGGCGGCCGAGGAGATGTTCCTCACCCAGCCCACGGTCTCCATGCAGATCAAGAAACTCTCCGACACCGTGGGCATGCCCCTGTTCGTCACCGTGGGCCGCCAGGTGGCGCCCACCGATGCCGGCCGTGAAGTGTATGCCGCCGTGCGGATCATCCTGCGCACCCTGAGCGATCTTGAGACCAAGGTGGCGGATCTCAAAGGTCTCAAGAGCGGTCGACTGCGACTGGCCGTGATCACGACCGCCAAGTACTTCGCTCCGGAAATTCTCGGTTCGTTCTGCGAAAAATTCCCGGGCATCGAGGTGTCGCTCAAGATCACCAATCGCGAGAGCATCATCGAGCGCATGGTGGCCAACGAGGATGATCTGTACATTTTCGGTGAGCCCAAGACTGCCGGTATGGAGGTGGAGGCCACCTACCTGGCACCCAACCCCCTGGTGATCGTCGCCCGCAATGATCACCCCCTGACCCAGGAAAAGCGCATCCCCCTGGAGCAACTGGCCGAAGAGAACTTCCTGCTCCGGGAGACGGGTTCAGGGATCCGCGATTCCCTGGTGCGACGCTTCCAGGAAAAGGGTCTGCGCCCGCGGGTACGCATGGAACTGGGCAGCAACGAGGCCATCAAGCATGCCATCGTGGCCGGCCTGGGCCTCTCGGCCCTGTCGCTGCATTCCCTGAATCTGGATTGGGGCGGCGGTCGCTTGGCCATGCTGGACGTGGAGGGCTTTCCGGTGGATCGTGCCTGGTATCTGGTGCATCCCAAGGGCCGGGAGCTGTCCACCCTGGCCCGCACCTTCCTGGCCTTTGCCATTGAACAGGAACCGGAGATCCGCGCCACCCTGAACAAGACTTACCAGGTCCTGCGTGCCGACAAGCAGGCGATCCTGCTCCCGGAGGAAGACGATCCATAGACGCGCATCGATGAACGTCACTCACTCCAGTGCTATGCTCTAGCCACCCGAACCCCGGCCACAGCCAAGGAAAAGCCCCTGGCCGGTCTATTTCACCCGGCAGGGCGAGTACGGCCATTCAGATCCACACCCGACCCATTGATGAACGTATCGGCTGGCTCATGTCGCTGGCCGAGGCCCACAGTGAGGACTTCTGCAGCCCGGCCACCACACTGGCGCGGCAAAGATACCTGGCGCGCCACCCCACCCGGGTGATGGTGTTGAAGTGCATGGATGGCCGCGTGCACATCCCCCATGCGACCCGCACCCCACTGGGCATCATTCAGCCCTTTCGCAGCCTGGGTGGGCGTTTTGACCTGGGCTGGCCTTACCTGGGAGAAGTGATCACCCACGCCGTGGAAAACGCCACGCGTGCTGGCCACGGCGTGCTGCTGCTGATCACCTATCATTACTCCCGGGGCGATCACGCCAGGGGCTGTGCGGGCTTTGACTGCGACACGGCCGCAGCCATGGAGCACACGCAGGAGATCTGCGCACAGGCGGAAGCGTTGTTCGGTGCCGACGGACAAAGCGTGTACCCACTGGTGTGCGGTTTCGAAACCGACAGCGATGCCCTGATCATTCATAACCGTCGTGGTGATGCCCTGGATATCTCATCACTTTCCCACGCCGATACGGACGATCTGCCCCGACGCCTTCAGGCCCTGTGCCCGGACATGCCCGCCGGCTTTCAGCGGGATCTTCTGCCGCTGCTGCTGGGCAACCTGGACCATGTGGACGCCCTGCGCGGGGCGGATCGGGAACTGGACATCCAGCACCGGGAATGGGCCATCTGCGTGGGGCGCGGATTCGACTTCCTGCATCTGCCCAATACGGCGCTGATCATCGGGCCCTACAACCCAGACCTGTCAGAGCCCATTCTCAAGGCCGCAAGCATCATCGCCGCCAACATGACCGCCGGCCGCATCCCGGATGATGGTTTTCTGTTACTGACCTCGTCCCCTTATGAACAGATGGGGGTGGATCGCGCCCGCGCCCGCTTGAAGTCGCGCTTTTTGTGCGAATTTGCGGCCCAGGTGATTGGCGAGGAGTTCCCGGACCTGGCCCGCCGCATGATTGCCCACACAGCCGTGGTGGACTGGCCTACACGGCGACTGGAGTTGTTGTAGGGCATTCACGCAAACGTCACGCCTTCTTCACCCGCCTGAAAACCAACGCGCCTAGCATCGGGGCAACCTGTCCACAGTGGAAGCCCCATGCAGACTGCCCAGAAGACCCGGGAACCGGATCCGACCGCGCCAAACCCGGCCTCGGAACTGAACGACCAACCGAACCTGACCGCGGTGCCCAGGCAGCGGCTGCGCATCGCCATGATCACGGAGACCTTCCCGCCCGAGATCAACGGCGTGGCCCACACCCTGCACCAGATGGTGCATAGCATGCTGGAACGGGGGCATGAGGTTCACCTGATCCGCCCACGCCAGGGCAAGGGTGACAACGGCACCCTGGCACCTCGGGAAGGGCTGCAGGAGCAGCTCACCCAGGGCCTGCCGATCCCCGGCTACCCCGGCCTGCATTTTGGCCTGCCGGCCCGTGGCGCCATCCGCAAGGCATGGAAGGCCAACCCGCCGGACGTGATCTACGTGGCCACCGAGGGCCTGCTGGGCGGCTCCGTGCTATCCGCTGCCCGGGCCATGGGTATCCCGGTGATCAGCGGCTTCCACACCAACTTCCATCGCTACAGCCAGTATTACGGCCTGGGGTTCCTGGCGCCGGCGATCAGCTGGTTCCTGCGTCGCTTCCATCACCGCACCCAGTGCACCCTGGTGCCCACCGACACCCTGGCTCAAGAGCTGCAGGAGCAGGGTTTTGGCACCTGCCGCGTGCTGGCCCGGGGCGTGGACACCCAGCTATTCAACCCCGCCCGTCGTCGACCTGACCTGCGCGCCCAATGGGGCCTGGAGCCCGATGACCCGGCGGTGATCTACGTGGGCCGCCTGGCAGCGGAAAAGAATCTGGACCTGGCCGTGGAGGCCTTTCGTGCCATGCAGGCCCGCCAGCCCAAGGCGCGATTCATCCTGGTGGGCGATGGCCCCGCCGCCGCTGAACTGAGTGCACAGCACCCCGACCTGATCCTGGCGGGCGTGCACATCGGCGAGGAGCTGGCGGGTTATTACGCCAGCGGCGACATCTTCCTGTTCCCGTCCACCTCGGACACCTTCGGTAACGTGGTCCTGGAGGCCATGGCCTCGGGTCTGGCGGTGGTGTCCTACGACTATGCCGCGGGACGCCAGCATCTGCGCCACGGCGAGAGCGGCATGCTGGCCCGCTTCGATGATGCCGAGCAATTCATGGAATTGGCCACCGAGCTGGTGGCCGAACCAGACACCTGGCGGCGCCTGGGTACCCAGGCCCGCGCCGAAGCCGAAACGGTGGACTGGCGCTGTGAGCACGACCGGCTGGAAGCCCTTTTCCTTGAGTACGCCCAAGCCAAGTGAGGTGTTCCCCATGCGCATGATGCAGCGAATGACCGAAGCCGAACTCCCCCTGTGCCTGGCCTTCAACCGGGCCAACCACCAGTGGCTCACCCACCGGACCTTTGCCGTGGTGAGCCGCCTGGGCAATGGGGTGTTCTGGTATGTGCTGATGCTGGCCCTGCCCGTCATCCATGGCCTGTGGGCCCTGCAGGTGAGCCTGCACATGGCGCTGGTGGGCCTGCTCTGCCTTCCCATCTACAAGCTCCTGAAACAGACCACGGTCCGCGACCGCCCCTACACCCAGAACCAGGACATCCTGCAGAACGTACCGGCCCTGGACCGTTTCAGTTTCCCCTCGGGTCACACCATGCACGCCGTGGCCTTCACTATCATCCTGGTGGCCTATCTACCCACCTGGGCCTGGCTGGTGGTGCCCTTCACGGTGATGATCGCCCTGTCCCGACTGGTGCTGGGCCTGCACTATCCCAGCGACGTGCTGGCGGGCGCCGGCATCGGCGCTCTGGTGGCCTGCGTCAGCCTGATGCTTTAAGACCTCGAACGCCTCAATCCGCGCACAACCGAAGGGCTCGCAACTGCGAGCTCTTCTTGCGTTGGTGGGACTGCATGCGCACCAGGATGTCGTTGAGGGTGTGCACCGCTTCAAGGATATAAGGCCCCTTGTTGAGCATGACACACTCGGCCCGTCCGGCCATGGCGGCATCGGTGAGTTCCGGACGGGAGATGGCCCCGCTCTTGGCCAGGGTCTCCAGCACCTGAGTGGCCCAGATCACCGGCACATGGGCCGCCTCGCACAGCCACAGGATCTCCTCCTGGATCTCCGCCAGCCGCTCGCCGCCGATCTCCACGGCCAGATCACCGCGAGCGATCATCACCCCCAGACGATGACGCCCCAGGGTGGCCAGGATGATCTCGGAGAGGTTTTCCAGGGCGCGGCGCGTCTCGATCTTGGCCACCACACCCAGACCGGTGCCACCACGGCGGGCCAGTTCATCCATAAGGGCCACCATGTCCTGGCGGCATTCCACGAACGAGTAACCCACCAGATCCGCGTGGGCGACCACGAAGTCCAGATCCTTGAGATCCTGCTCGCTGAGAGAGGGCAGGTTCAGCCGGGCGCCGGGGAAGTTGAGACCCTTGTCTGCCCGAAGGCGACTGCCCTGGGGACGGCAATGGGTGATGCGAACGGTCACGCCGCTCTCATCCACCGACTCCACCTGCCCGCCGATCTTGCCATCATCGATCCATACGGGCTGCCCCACCTCCAGCAACTGAAGTGCTTCCGGCGTGGAACAGGCGATGCGGGCGCAGCGTGTCACCTGGCCCCGGTCGTCCACCAGCGCCGGACGTCCCGGCACAGGATCACGGGTCAAATACAGCAGCGATCCCTTGTAAAGACGGATATTCACCGGCTCTCGCGCCAACCACCCCAGGCGCAGGGACTGGACGCGCATTCGCTGGCCGTTGGCATCCGGCCGTGTCAGGACGAACTCGGTCTCATCACTCACATAGGCCCCCTGGTTCAGGGTGGCCAGCCAGCCACCTCCCAGCAGGGGCTCCATCACTCTAAGCACCCGGGCCTTGCCACGGGTGTCGCAAAAACGCAGTTCATCCGCGGATTGAAGGCCATCCAGAGTGGCCTGGGGCAGCGAGAAGGCGTACTGACCCCGTGCCTGTACCGGATCCTGTCCCAAACCCTCTGGCAACAAGTGGACACGCGCGGGCTCGGTGACCCGGCCCAGGAGATTTCGCAGGGGTTTGATATGGGTGATGGCCGGCTTGAAGCCCAGCGGGCCGGTGCGCAACTTGTGGCCGGCCAGATCCATCAATACCGTGCAACGCCGCCCCAACTGCGCCTCAACGTCCCGAAGATGGCCGATCATGGCAGCCCAGGCCTGTGGATCGTCATGGGCGCAGTTGATGCGCGCGCAGTCCATCCCCTCCTCCATGAGCGCCCGCACCAGCTCGGGATTCACCGCCGCCGCGCTGGGCAGCGTGACCATGATGCGCACCTGACGGGGTCCGGAGGGGGCGCCAAAGAGTTGATCGGCATTATCCCTCAGGGTGGTCTCACCGGTGTCGTAGTCGATGGCGGGTTCGTCCTCCAGGCCGAGCACCTCACGACCCGTCAACTGCCCCAGCAAACCCGTCACCTGATTGATGCTGGCCAGCACATGGGCCTCGGTCCGCCCCAGGGACGACAGCCCCTGACGGGCCAGACCTCGCTGTATGGGGCGCAGATCCAGCGACCGGAAGGCCAGGTAATGGGCCAGATTCCGCGCGGAGAGGGGGATATCGCCGGGGTAGTCCCGGGAGAATCGGTCCAGGCGTCGATGCGCGCCCAGCAGCACCTCGGCGCGCAAGCTCAGCAACCCCTCCATCAACGCCTCCAGGGAGTCGGTGGGTGGCGTGACATCGCGACAAGGCGCGGGGCCGGTCTCATCGACCTCAAGGGGGGCAAAAGGTGTGTGAATGGTTTCGGAAGCAGGTTTTTGCATGGACGGGGACCACGTGGACCCGCCCCGCGAGGGGCGCGGATCGATTAGGGAATGAGACCCCATGGGATACCAGAACGGCATGACAAACGCGTGACAACACCTGCCCAGCCGGCCCAGGCCGCAGTCAAGAAAACGTCACAGTTCTGCCTTAGCATCGACAGGATCACATGAGCGCCTGATCCCGTCCCTTTCCACACCCGAGGAAGTCTGACCCATGAAATATGCACGCACCGCCCTGTTCACGGCCCTGGCTGCCACTCTTGTGGGGGCAGGCTGCCAAAGCACCCCATCCCATGATGCGACCACGATGGACGCCACCAGCGCCCAGCAGACCGCCCCCGAGGCCGCCTTCGCGAAACCCGGCTTCCGCGTGGAATTGGAGGATGGCCGGCTCTGGGTGCTCAAGCATGGCCAGGAGAAACCGGGCCGACCGGTGATCCTGATCGGTGCTGGCCCTCAGGGCATGACCCTGAAAGCCGTCGATCGCGAGACCGCTCTGGAATATGTGGCCGCCAAGCCCGACTTCGACGTCAGCGTTGAGGACGGGCGTCTGTGGGTGCTTCGGGAAGGTCAGGAGAAGCCACGCCCGCCCCGTGATGCTGATCGGTGCCGGTACCCCCTTATCGATGGGAAGGGGGCTTGATCAGGCTCTCTGCTGGAATACCGAACATCCGATGCAGATTCCAAACCATGGGAAGACTGAGTCCACGCTTGCCATTGAGGATTTCATAGACCCGATTTCTGCGACCAATAGCCGGTTCCAGGTCCTTGGCCGTCAAGCCACCCTGCTCCATGCGAAACTTGATGGCCTCAATGGGGTCAGGGAGATCCACGGGGTAATGCCTTGATTCGTAGGCCTCAATGAGGGTCATCAGAACCTCGAAACGATCGCCTTCCAAAGACCCCGGTTCGGGCTCGTTTTCAAAGTAGGCAGACACCTCTCTCAGAGCCGCCTTGTAGTCTGCTTCAGTGCGAATCGGACGAATATCCACGGGTCACTCCATCTCTATGGTTGCAGCATCCACCTTATCGTATTCCGCATGGGTACCGATGAACTTGACGTAAACCGCACCAAATCGGTAAGCCACCGCGACGATCAGCCGATAGTCGTTTCCCTTGATGTTGAACACCACGCGCTTGCCGCCGACCATGCTGGCATTCCGGTACTTGGCTTTGATCTCGTGCGCATCCTTCCAGTTCGCATGCTTCACTTCATCCACCCAAGCTTCCAGAGGCGCTTTTGCCTCAGGGCATCGCTCCCAGAAGTCACGCAGATTCTTGACAGCAATGATCCTCATTGCCGCCATCATATCCCATGATGGGATCAGGCGCGATGACATCCGGAATCGTTGCGCAAATGCAACACCTGTGGTGATTTCATCACAATTTCACGCTTTCTTCACGGTAGCTTAACCCTGCACCGCCATATTTCTCCCCGGTTCGACAGGCTTGGGACGGCCTTTCCTTTCATAGACTTGGGGAGTCATTCATATGCATCACAAGAAACTGATCGCGGCCATGGTCGCCGTGGGTATGTCCATGCCGGCCCTGGCCGTTGCCGACATGACGCTGTATGGGCGGGCCCATCTGTCTGCCGACATCCTGGATGACGGTGACAACTACAGCGAGTTCAACGTCTCCAGCAACTCCAGCCGCCTGGGCTTCAAGGGCGAGCGTCAGTTCGCCGATAACGTCACCGCCATCTTCCAGATCGAACAGCAGATCGATTTCGATGACTCCGGCACCGAATTCGCCACTCGCGACACCTTCGCCGGCCTGAAGGGCGACTGGGGCATGCTGCGCGTGGGCAAGTTCGACACCCCCTTCAAGCGCGCCCGGGGCCCGGCCAACTTCTTCGGTGATCAGGTGGGCGACATGCGCAACCTGACCCGCACCAATGACCATGGTCGTTTCGACGAGCGTTTCAGGAACAGCATCCATTACCGCACGCCTTCGCTGAACGGGCTGGTGTGGGATATCCAGTATTCGGCCGACAACTCCGGCCAGTCCACCGTCGAGGATGCCGAAAATCGCGCGGTGAGTACCTCCCTGGGCTTCCGTAATGGCCCCGTGAACGTGGTGGTGGCCTATGAAAATCAGAGTATCTATCGCGACGCCAACTCTGAATACGTTATCAATCAGAACACGGGAGACGTTGTCCTCAGATCAACGGGCGGCTTCGACTACAACGCCGAAGCCTGGCGCCTGGCCGGCTCCTACCAGATCACCCCGGAATTCCGCCTGGGCGCCCTGTACCAGGTGACCGAAAGCACCCGCGGTGTCGAGGATCAGGAAGGCAAGGTCTGGGGTTTCGGCGGCCAGTACAAGGCCAGCCCCAACGTCTACCTGAACGCCCACTGGTTCACCCTGGATTCCGACCTGGATGACAACGACGCCAACCTCTACGCCATCGGCCTGGAATATCGTCTGGACAGCGCCCTGCGTTTCTACGGCAACATTGCCGTCACCGATAACGACGACAATTCCAGCCTGACCTCCTGGAGCGCCGCCCGCACCGCCAGCCCCAGCGGCGCTGCGGGTGAGAAGGCCACCGCCTTCTCCCTGGGCATGCGTTACGACTTCTGATCACGGTCTGTGATCGGGGCAGGGACGCCCCCTCCTCTGCAAGCATGGCGATTTTGGCCCGGCCCTACCCGCCGGGCCTTTTTTATTGGAACTGCAACCGAACGATCACGACGGCTTCACCGACGTGAAAGATCATTCATTCAGCATGGGCGCTGAACCCTGGAAGAGCACCCCGGGTGGACGATTCAATGGGTGGTGACAGGGCGCCGCCCGCATGCCTTACCGGGCGGGAAAGCAGACGACATGCAAACAGCGATCCTCAACGACGGTCATCCCAATGCCATCCAGCCTTGATCCGACAGTCATGTCGGGCGGGGATAATCGGCGCAGATTCCAAACGGGACATCCTCATCATGGGTACCATCCACTGCCGCAGCATCTTCCTGTCCGACGTCCACCTGGGCACGCGTCAGTCCCGGGCCGATTACCTGCTGGATTTTCTCGAGTCCACCGAGTGCGAGTCCCTCTATCTGGTGGGTGATATCTTCGACCTGTGGAGCATGAGGCGCAGCGTTTACTGGAGTGCGGATCACAGCGCCGTGATCCAGAGCATTCTGGACAAGGCCCAGGCGGGTACGCGGGTGATCTATATCCCGGGCAACCATGACGAGGCCCTGCGGGCGTTCGTGGGCACGGTGTTCCAGGGGGTGAGCGTGCAGCGTCAGGCGGAGCATATGACCGCCGATGGGCGTCGCTTTCTGGTGAGTCACGGGGATGAGTTCGACACCCTGGTGAAGCACAACCGGCTGGCCAAGGCCCTGGGAGATGGGGCTTACAAGGTGCTGCTGCGCATCAACCAGGCCTATAACGCCTGGCGCATGCGCATGGGGCATCCCTACTGGTCGCTATCCGGCCATGTGAAAACACGCGTCGGCAAGGCCAGGGAGTATATCCGTCGATTCGAGGAAGCCGCTGCGGGACGGGCCTCGGAGCGGGCCTATGATGGGTATATCTGCGGCCATATCCACAAGGCAGGGATTGAGCGCATTGACGGGGTGCTGTACTGCAACGATGGTGACTGGGTGGAGCATTGCACGGCGCTGACGGAGGATTTTCAGGGTAATATCCGGCTGATGCACTGGTCGAATCACAGCCGCGAGGAGGCGCTGCACCCGGCGCCAGCCCTCACCCCTCTCCCGCAAGCAGGAGAGGGGTTGAAACCTGCCTTCCTTCAGTCCCGGGCGGGCTCGGGGCTGTAGGTCGGCCTCTGCTCTGCGCAAAACAGCGTCTGCCCCACGCGCTCGATATGGGCCTTCAGGTCGGCATGATCGATGTGCTCGTGCAGCGAGAGGTCGATCTTGTAGGGCAGCAGCAGGTCGTCAAGGTCCAGCTCCAGCTGATTGAAGGCCTGCCAATCCACGTCGCCCACGATGGTGAGGTCGATATCCGACCCAGGGCGATGGGTGCCCTTGGCGCGTGAGCCGTAAATGATGACCTCGCGCACCTGTGGATGACGCTCAAACACGTTGTACAGCTTTTCCAGATCATCTTCCGTCAGCCCAAATCGCCCCGCCGCCATGATCAATGGCCCCCGAGTTGGGACTTTTGGTCATGGGTCAATCAACTGCGCGTGTGCCTTGTTGAAGTTCGCAAACCGTTGCTGCCAGCGGATGTCCTGATCGTTCATCGTGCCTCCTTATCCAGGCCCTCCAAACTAGCAGAACCCGCCACCGGCGTCATTGTCAGCACTCGGCTACTGCGAGTCCCCCTCCGGCGCGTCACCCCGGGCGACTCGCTCCATCTCATCCAGGCTGATGTGCCGAACATCCTTGCCCTTGACCAGGTAGATCACGTATTCGCACATGTTGCGGGAATGATCGCCCACACGTTCCAGGGCGCGGATGGCCCAGACCACGTCCAGGGCCCGGGAGATGGTGCGCGGGTCTTCCATCATGAAGGTGATGTGCTGACGCATCACCGCCTCGTAGTCCCGATCCACATTGATGTCTTCCCGGGCCGTGGCCAGGGCGGCATCCACGTCCAGACGGGCAAAGGCATCCACGGCGTTGTGCACCAGCTGCGCCACCTTGTCACCCAGGGCCTTCACATCGGCATACTGGTTACGCGGCCGATCCTTCTCCGCCAGATGCAGCGCCATGCGGGCCACCTTTTCGGCCTGGTCGCCGATGCGCTCCAGGTCGGTGATGGTCTTGATGATGGCCAGGATAAAACGCAGGTCGCTGGCGGCGGGCTGATGCCGGGCCAGGATCTCGGAGCAATGCTCGTCGATGAGCACTTCCATGCTGTTCACCCGCACATCCTCCTGGATCACCTCGTCGGCCAGGGCGGTGTCTGCCGTGGCCAGGGCGTTGACGGCATTGGCCACCTGTTTCTCCACCAGCGTGCCCATACTGAGCACACGAAGACGCAGGGTCTCCAGCTCTTCATTGTATTTTTCCAGGTAGTGACCACCCAGACTGCTCTGATCCATCGCCGTGCACCTCTGTTGGGAATCTGTATCAAACGTCGCCTGCAAACCGGACATCACCCGTAGCGACCGGTGATATAGTCTTCCGTCGCCTTCTTGCGGGGGTTGGTGAACAGGGTCATGGTATCGCCATACTCCACCATCTCCCCCAGATACATATAGGCCGTGTAATCGGAGACACGGGCGGCCTGCTGCATGTTGTGGGTGACGATCAGAATGGTGTAATCCTTCTTGAGCTCGTAGATCAGCTCCTCGATCTTCGCCGTGGAGATGGGGTCCAGAGCCGAGGCCGGCTCATCCAGCAGGATCACCTCCGGCTCGATGGCAATGGCCCGGGCAATCACCAGGCGCTGCTGCTGACCGCCGGAGAGGCCGAAAGCGTTCTGGTTCAGGCGATCCTTCACTTCGTCCCAGAGGGCTGCCGAACGCAGCGACCGTTCCACCGCCTCTGCCAGCACCTGACGATTGTTGACGCCTTGCAGGCGAAGCCCGTAGGCCACATTCTCGAAGATGGACTTGGGGAATGGATTGGGCTTCTGAAACACCATGCCCACCCGGCGACGCAATTCGGCGACATCCACCTTGCGATCGTAGATATCCTTCCCTTCCAGGCGGATGGTCCCCTCAATACGGCAGGAGTCCACCAGGTCGTTCATGCGATTAAAGCACCGCAGCAGGGTGGACTTGCCACAACCGGAGGGGCCGATGAAGGCGGTGACCCGGTTGG
Source organism: Ectothiorhodospira sp. BSL-9 (assembly GCF_001632845.1). NCBI lineage: Bacteria > Pseudomonadati > Pseudomonadota > Gammaproteobacteria > Chromatiales > Ectothiorhodospiraceae > Ectothiorhodospira > Ectothiorhodospira sp. BSL-9. Next base: position 632,455 of record NZ_CP011994.1, read on the forward strand.
CGGCCAGTTTGAAGGAAATGTTCTTGAGGGCCTGATCCTCGCCGTAGTAAAGGTTGAGTTTGTCCACTTCCAGCGCCATACGCTCATCGGAGAGCTTGAGGCGCTTGGCGTTCGGGTTCTCGAACAGGCTCGAGGCGATGCCGTGGCTCGAGGCCGGGGCACTGTTGTCAGTCTGTGTCATTGTGGCATCCATTGGAGTCACTCTTTCTGTATCTTGCCTGGGGCGGTGGATCAATCGGATTCACTGCGGTACTTCTCCCGCAGCCGGTTGCGGATGCTGATGGCCGTAAGGTTCAGCAACACAATCAGCACCACCAGGGTCATGGCCGTGGCATACACCAGCGGCTGGGCTGCCTCCACGTTGGGACTCTGGAAGCCCACGTCAAAGATGTGGAAGCCCAGGTGCATGATCTTGCGTTCCAGGTGGATGAAGGGGAAGTTCCCGTCGATGGGCAGGGTCGGGGCCAGCTTGACCACGCCCACCAGCATCAGCGGTGCCACCTCGCCCGCCGCTCGCGCAATGGCCAGGATCAGTCCGGTCATCATGGCCGGCGTGGCAAGAGGCACCACTACCTTCCACAGGGTTTCGGCCTTGGTGGCCCCCAGTGCCAGGCTACCCTGACGGATGGTGCTGGGGATACGCGCCAGCCCCTCCTCGGTGGCAACGATCACCACCGGCAGGGTCAGCAGTGCCAGGGTGAGCGAGGCCCACAGCAGACCCGGGGTTCCAAAGGTGGGTGATGGGAGTGCTTCCGGGAAGAACTGCTGGTCCACGGCCCCCCCCACGAAGTAGACGAAAAAGCCCAGACCGAACACCCCGAAGACGATGGACGGCACGCCTGCCAGGTTGTACACGGAGATGCGTATCGTTCGCAGCAACGGCCCCTGGCGGGCATATTCACGCAGGTAGATGGCTGCCAGCACCCCGAACGGCGACACAATGATGGACATGACGAACACCATGGTCACGGTGCCGAAGATGGCCGGCAGGATCCCACCTTCGGTGTTGGCCTCGCGGGGGTAACCGCTGATGAACTCCCAGAACTGCACCACATACAGCCCCGTCTTGGCGACCACGGACATGTCATTGGGCTGGATGGCGCGGATGATCTGGGCCAATGGCAGATCCACTTCCCGACCGTCCATGACCCGGGCCACCAGGGTGTCCCGGCGCACGTCCTGATAGAGTTCATCCAGGCGGTTTTGCAACACGCCATACTCTTCATTCAACTCCGCGCGACGGGCTTCCAGCTCCGCCATGGCCTCTTCCTGGGTGGCGCGATCAATGCGCCCCGCACGCCGATCCATTGCCAGGCGGCGTTCGTCCAGACGCACCCGCTCCATGCGCTGGTTGACCCGGCCGATCTCCCGGCGCTCGATACGGCGGATCTCGTCGAAGATGTCATTGGCGCGACCGATCCGCTGCTGGAGCTCCGGCCAGAGGTTCTCGCCCTCGGCCACCGTACGTCCCGCCTCCTTCACGCGCACAGGATAGCCGTAGAAGTCCCCCCATTCGCGTCGTTCCAGGCGCATGGCCTCCTTGGGAAAACGCCATTCCTCCATACCCGTTTCCGGATACCAGACAAAGTCGCGGCCCCAGACGTCCCGGTTGCCCTGCTTGATCAGGTGGCGCGTGACCAGGTTGATGTCGGCCGGGATGTTCACGCCCGCGTCCCGCATCACCTCGGCGGGCAGGGTCTGGGATCGGGACAGTTCGCCCATCACCTGGACCTGGCTGCCGTCGGGCTGGGTGACGGTGGTCTCCAGGATTGGCGTGGGCCAGAAATGTGAGAAGCCACGCACCAGGATCAGCGACAGCAACCCCACCACCATGATCATGCTGATGGCGATGGCGCCGGCATTGAGCCACACCCAGGGTGAACCGCTTTTAAACCATTGCTTGAGTGTCATCGTTGAAGATTCCGGGCCTACAGGTTGCTGTAACGCTGGCGCAGACGCTGGCGCACGATCTCGGCGGCGGTATTGAGCACGAAGGTGAGCACCAGCAGCACCAGGGCCGAGAGGAACAGGATGCGGTAATGGGTGCTGCCCACCGCCGTCTCGGTGAGTTCCACGGCGATATTGGCCGACAGGGTGCGCATGCCCTCAAAGATGTTGAAGTTGATGACCGGGGTGTTGCCCGTGGCCATGAGCACGATCATGGTTTCCCCCACGGCGCGTCCGAAGCCCATCATCACGGCGGCGAAGATGCCGGGGCTGGCGGTGGGCAGCACCACGCCGACCACCGTTTGCCAGGCCGTGGCTCCCAGAGCCAGCGATCCCTGTGTAAGGTGCCTGGGCACCGTGTAGACCGCATCCTCGGCGATGGAAAAGATGGTGGGGATCACCGCAAAGCCCATGGCAATGCCCACCACCAGGGCGTTGCGCTGGTCATACGTTATGCCCACGTCCGTGAGCCACTGGCGGGTGCTGCCATCGAAGAACCACACTTCCACCATGGGGCTCAACAGCACGCACACCCACGCCATGATCAGGATGGCGGGCACCAGGATGAGCATTTCCATGCCTGCCGGGATACGCATGCGAATCGATTCAGGCATGCGTGTCCATGCAAACCCCACCACCAGCATGAGCAGCGGCAGCAGGATGAAGATACTGAACACTGCCGGCAGGTGAGATTCGATGAAGGGCGCCAGCCACAGACCCGCGAGAAAGCCGAGGATCACCGTGGGCATGGCTTCCATCACCTCCACAGTGGGCTTGACGAGGCCCCGCAGGTGACGCTGCATGAAGTAGGCGGTGTAGATGGCCCCCATGATGGCCAGCGGCGTGGCAAACAGCATGGCGTAGAACGCCGCCTTGATGGTGCCCAGCGTGACCGGCACCAGGCTGAACTTGGGCTCGAAATCGTCCGTGGCGCCGGAGGACTGCCAGGTGTAGGTGGGCTCGTTGCGCCCTTCGTACCACACCTTGCCCCACAAGGCGCTCAGGGAGACCTCCGGATGCGGATTGCGCAGGCTCATGGGCATGATCCGTCCATCCGGATCCAGCACCAGCATGGCTCGGTTGACCGGTGACAGCCCGATGGCCTGAATGGGCCCGTCCAGGACGGTTTCCTGCATGAGGGTGCGATTGGAGGTGGCGAAGTGGATGCTCAGTCCACCGGCGGCATCCCCCACCACGAAGCCCTTGCGAGCCAGTTCCGGCGAGATGCTGGCAATGGGCGCCGGTTGCGACTCGAAACTGCGCACATGCATGAGACGGCGAACGTTGTCCTCATCCCGCGCCAGGAACCACTGGGACAGTGACCCGTCGGTACCGCCGACGATGATGGACTGTGTACCCACCAGGAACTCCATGGCGGTCACATCATGATCCTCACCCACCACGCGCACGGTCTCCACCAACCGGGCGTTGCGCGGGTTGGAGACATCGTAATAGTGGATCTGGGATTCATTGTCGGCCACGAACACGGCGCGATGATCCGCATCCACCAGCACCCGTCGGGTCACACCGGGAGGCGAAGGCAGTTCATAGGCGCTGTGCTCGATTTCGGTCTCGCCCGTGAACAGATTGGTGGAGGTGCGGTACAGGCTGAAGACCAGTCGGTTATCAGCAGTGAGACCAGCAATGGCAAATCCGCGACTCCCCTCCTGGATGCCCACCTGGATCAGGGGCTCCCCTTGCGGGTCCATGACCACCGGCTCTTCACCCAGTGGGAAGGTGAGCTTGGGCTCGATGTATCTCACACCGTCCGGATAAGTCAGATCGTACTCGTGCCGGGCCACCACGGCCGTGCCGTCGGACAACCCGTAGGCCACCAGGCGCTGGCGCGCCTCGGCAGCGGCAAAACTGGTGATGCTCGCTTCTGATGGAATGGGCAAGTCCACGGCGTTGCGGACCTGGCCATTGGGCGTCTCGAAAAAGGTGGCCACCCCATCATCCGAGAACCGCACCCCCAGTTCCTGGTAGCGCTCCAGGGCCAGAAACAGGGTTTGCGCGGCGGGTTCGCCAGGGATCTGGTAGCTCTCATGAGGCGTGACATCCGCCGGCATGAGCATGGGCACGACTTCATAGAAGAGATAGACGAAGATCAGTCCCAGGGCGACCACGACCCCGATGCCGCCGGCGCCCACGCCATAGCGGGAGACGCCATCCTTGAAATAGCGCCATTTCCTGAGCCGGGCGCGTTTGACGCCACTGGGCAGAAGGGCCGCATCCCGGGGGCTTTCGCCCCCCCTACCAATGGCCGGGTTGGTTGTGCTCATGGTGCTCGTCGTCTTGATGAAGGGAAAGACGGGGTGACGCCCCTTCGGGCTCCACCGTATCGGCGCTCACGCTAACCCACGAACGTGACAGTTTCGTGACGGCGTCATGAAGCGCAGAGATTGAAAAGACCAAGGCCCCGCGAGAGGCGGGGCCTTGGCCAGGGCGGCGGACCTGCCATGCCCGCCCTGCCCCACTTTAGTCGAGACCCAACTCGGCGCGCATGCGGCTCGCCACAGACTCGGGCAGCGGCACGAAGCCATCACGCGCGGTCACTTCCTGACCCTGCCTGGACAGCACCATTCTCAGGAACTCGCGCTCCAGCGGGGGCAGACCATCGTTGGGATGGGCATTCACATACAGCATCAGGGAGCGGGCCAGCGGGTAGTCGCCAGCCAGGGCATTTTCCGCAGTGGGCTCAAACAGCTGACCGTCTTCAGCACCCAGCTTGATGGCCCGAACGCCTGCAGTCTGGTAGCCGATACCGGAGTAACCCACGGCATTGACGGACTCGGTGACGCCCTGTACCACGGAAGCCGAACCCGGCTGCTCGTTCACGTCGTCACTGAAATCACCGCCGCACAAGGCATGCTGCCGGAAATAGCCATAGGTGCCGGACACAGCGTTGCGACCGAACAGGGCCACATCACGGTTTTCCCAGCCACCGGTCAGACCCAACTGACCCCAGCGGGTGACACGCTCATCCGCGCCACAACGGCGGGTTTCCGAGAACACGGAGTCCACCTGGGGAAGGCTCATGCCTTCGATGGGGTTGTCCTTGTTCACGAAGACAGCCAGCAGGTCGATGCCCACGGCCACCTCAGTGGGCGGATAACCATGACGCTCCTCGAAGGACTGCTTCTCGGAGGAGCGCATGGCGCGGCTCATGGGGCCGAAGTTGGCGGTGCCCTCGGTGATGGCCGGCGGCGCGGTGCCGGAGCCAGCGCCCTGGATCTGGATGTTGACGTTGGGGTAGAAGCGGTTGAACTCCTCGGCCCACAGGGTCATGAGGTTGTTCAGGGTGTCGGAACCGATGGAGGACAGGTTGCCGGAGATGCCCGAGACGCGCTCGTAGGTGGGCAGGTTCGGATCAACTTCGCTGGACTGGACGGGACCGGCCATCACCAGCGCGGCGGATACGCCGGCGGCGACAAAGGCTTTCTTGAGGTGCTTCATGACATTCCTCTTCTCGCGGGATGGATGGCAAGCCGGCCCCCACCCATGGCAAGCCAGGGCAGAAACCGGTTTTGACGAGAGAGAGTATGGGAAGCGCCGGTGTCTTCTTTGTGACGTAAAGATGACGATTTGATGACAGCGTTAGAACCCCTGCGCATTCAGAAACGCCAGCACATCCTCCAGCACCGGGTTCCGGATGCGATCCTCCTCCATGAGCAGCTCATGGCGGGCACCGGGATAACGGATCAGGGTGCAATGGGTCAGCCGATCGCAAAAGGCGGGGTGGCGGTCGGCGACCACGAGCCGGTCGGCGGGGGCGGAAAGCACAAGGACCGGCTGCTGGATGGCTTCGGCGGCCTTGCGCTTGATGTGACGCCGGGAGCCGAAGGCCTGGTGCAGCCATCCCCAGGTGACGCCGCCGAGCACCAGTTCCGGTTGGTCCCGGAAGTGGTCGTGGTGAACCGACCAGCGTGCCAGACTGCCCGTCACCGGGTTGCCCGCAAACCGATGCCTGTCCGGATGTAAGGTCCCTGGCCCAGAGCGTAGTGCTCACCCAGCCCAGAGACCTTGAACAGAGACTGACTTCGTTTACGTCGCCGACCGGCAACTGGCAGGCGAAATAGCGTGCTGCAGCGCGGCTGCGCGCCGTTTTTGGCGGTGCTTGCCTGTGATTGTCATGTGCTACTTTTGGGAATGTATCTAACATTCACCAAGCCCTCGAAGTCCCTGTCTTGAGTCCAGACTAAAGCAGAAAACTTCTGGGCAGTGGCGAAGATAATGCTATCGGCCAGCGGCAATTTATGGACAACACCAAATTTTGCGGCATCCTTAGCAAGCTCCGAACTCAGAGGAATCACCTTGCCCTGCTCCATATGAGCAGTGACAATCAGGGCAGCCTCTTCCCCTCGTTGACGCAATACGTTCTTGAAAACCTCAGTGATTGTGATGCTTGGCACCAGTAACTCTGGTAACGTTTCAATGGGTTCCGCAAATACCGCAGAATTGCCATCATTGGCGAAATACGACAACCAAGCTGACGAATCCACGACGTTCACAGCCGGTCTTCTTCTCTGAGAACGGTGGTATCAATTCCTTCCAGAAAGCCTCTCATCGCCTTCATGGGCTTGAGGGGAATCACCTCGATTCTCCCCTGATATGATGTAATCTGGACTTTCTGGCCAGATACAATCCCCATGGATTCACGAATTTCTTTAGGAATAACAATCTGATACTTGGGAGAAACGGTTACTGAAGTCATGACGCCACCTATCGATGAGTAGCCGGTATTACGATAGCTCTATCGACTCGAACGATCAAGGCACATAAACCAGCGGGCAATAGTGACGTGACGAAGCGCCGCTTTTGCGTGTCTGCGTCCATGGCGTTGTTGGATATCCCCCCTTCCTCCGCTCTGCCAGCAACTCATTCAACCTTCCCCGCTCATGCTCATGTTTTGAAAGGACCGGCCCATCACGACCGTTCATCCCGGCCAGGTCAACGCGTGTCGGATAAGCCCCCCCAGCCACCATCCCGTTGATGGGGCTCAACCTGCGGCGGCGCCCTCCTGCTTACCCGAGTTTTTCACCAGGTCACGTAGTGACTGGCTGGCAAGAACTCCCTCCAGGGCCTGTTCCATATCCCGACAGACCTGGGCCACCTGGTCATCCTCATTGGGGCCCTGGTCGCCGGGCAGGGAATTACCATACCCCCGTACAGCATCCAGGATATCCTTGAGGGCGATTTGCCCCAGGTCCCGGCCCGGTAGGTAGCGGGTGGGATACTTGGATGTGGCAACAACCAGGCCGGCCCTCTCCAGGGCCTGCAACACGCGATCCAGTGCCTCTTCGGGCAACCCCACGCGGCGCGCCAGATCTTCGCGGGGCATGGGCTCCCCACCCTCGTAGAAGCGCATCCCCAGGATCTGCATCAGGCGCAGCGCCAGGCGCTCCTGCAGGTTGCCCGAAAGACTGGCCGTTGCGCCTTCGGTGATCAGCAGGTAGGTGGGGTTCTGCAGATAGAAGGACACCTGAGAACCCACCAGCAGGATCAGCCAGTTCAGATACAGCCAGAACAGCAGCATGATCATGATGGCAAAGCCTGAATAGATGGCATCGTAGCGGGTGGAACCCGCCATCATGGACGCAAATCCCCAGCCCACACTCTGCCAGAGGATCGCGGCCAGCAGTGCTCCCAGCAGGGCTGGCAGCGGCCGCACCCGCGTATTGGGCACGAACACATAGATGAAGGTGAAGGCCAGGGTGATCAGGAAATACGGCACCAGCTTCGACAACACTTCCAGAGGCTTGCCGACGACCCCGTATTCCATGGCCTGCTGCACAACGTCCGTCGCCATCACCGTGCCGGTGATGCCCAGTGCCGAGAAGATCAGCACAGGACCTACCAGGATCACGCTCAGGTAGCTGGAAAACTTCTGCACGAAGTTGCGCGGCGTGTCCACGTGCCAGATGTAGTTGAAGGCCGCTTCCACCTTCTGGATCAGCCCCACCACCGTGAAGAACAGGAACACCAGGCCCACAAACCCCAGCACGCCCACGCGCATGTTCTCCACGAACTCCACGATGTTGGCGACGACCTCCTCACCCTGCTCCCCCAGGGGATCGAGCAGGGTGAGCAGAAAGGGCTCCACCGCATTGTGGGCGCCAAAGGCCTTGAGCACGGAAAACGACAGGGCCAGCAACGGCACCATGGACAGCAAACTGGTGTACACCAGACTCATGGCATGCAGATTCAACTGCCCACCGGACACCTCCCGACCGATGCCCATCATGGCCCGCACGGCGCTCACCGACCAAGCCTGGGAGCGGGGCATCTGCCGGATATCGCCCCGCTCCACCATGCGCTTGATCTGCAAAGACTGTTCCTTGATCTTCATGGAGCGGTATCTTTTCGGTGAGTGATGCTGTCAGGATACAAGCCTGGACACGATGGAACCACCAAGGCCTGGCCCCACTAGCCACCCATCACAAGCCGCCTCTAAAATACCGGCCTTCACAACCCCAGGAGGATCCTGCCATGACCATCCAGATCGGTGATCAGCTTCCCGAGGTCACGCTGCGGATCATGACCCCCGCGGGAGACCAGCCCGTGGCCACATCCGAGCTATTCACCGGCTTCAAGGTGGCCATGTTCGCCGTCCCCGGCGCCTTCACCCCCTCATGCTCCGGCATTCACCTGCCCGGTTTCATGGCTCGCCATGAAAAACTCAAGGCGGCGGGAATCGAGCGGGTGCTGTGCCTGGCGGTGAATGACATCTTCGTCATGAATGCCTGGGGGGAAATCCATGAGGTGGAAGACCGTATTCTCATGGTGGCCGACGGCAACGCCGACTTCACCCGGGCCGTCGGCCTGGACGTGGATGCCAGCGGCAGCGGCATGGGCATCCGCTCCCGGCGCTATGCCATGATCGTGGACAACGGCGAGGTGCAGTGGCTCGGTGTGGACAAGCCTCGGCAGGTGGAGGAAAGCTCCGCCGATGCGGTGCTCAGAGCCCTGGGTGCAAACGGCGGGTCCTGAGGGCTCCAGCCACCGATAGCCACCGATAGCCACCGATAGCCACCGATAGCCACCGATAGCCACCGATAGCCACCGATAGCCACCAACGCTGACCCACCTCAGCGGGGCCAGGTTCCTGGAGGCGGGTGTTCGCCGCATGGATGCGGCGGTCAAGCCTACAGGGACGTATTCACGGCGTCCCGCCGCAAGGAACCTGGCCTCGATGAGGTGACCACCCCAAAGTAAAACCCAGGCACAGCCAGTTAAACAGACAACGCCAGCACCAGAAACAGCCCCAGCACCAACGCCATGAACATCACCCCGATCACATCCCAACGACCCATCCAGCGCTCCCCCCAAAGCGACCACCCCAGCAGGGCCCGCCAGAACCGCTGAGCCCCCTCTCCCAAACGCCCCACCCCGGATTCCCAAGCAGCCTGAAGCCTCCCCGGCACATCCCCGAACACCTTCACCAACCCCGCCCCACCCCGCTCCAGGGGCACCCAAAGATCCCCTTCCGGAATCCAGCCCGGAACACCCCAGGCACGCCACCGCCACAAGGCCCACCCGGCCAGCCCCAGCACACCCCCCAGCACCATCGGCCACACAACCGACCCAAGCTTAGGGAGCGCCAACGACTCCAGGCCCACCTCAGGGCTCCAGCCCCAGGGCAGCAACACCCCCGACACCACCAGCACCAACCAGGGCATCGACATGGATAGAGGTAACGGCCGGGAAGGCCTCCGGTCCCGCAACATCACCACCACCAGACGCACCATCAACAAGGTCGTGCCCGCTGCCGCCAGCGTCAGCACCCATAACACCACAGTGAGATCCACCACCGGCGCCTCCATGGGCGCCTTCAGGGCCGTCTTGGCCACGGCCCCCGAGGTCAAGGGCAAACCCGCCAGCGCCAGGGCCGGCAAACCCACATAGGCCAGGATCCACGGCCCCCGCACCCGCGTTGCGATACCCACGCACAGGAACAAGGCCCCCTTGGCCAGGGCATGATGCATGGCGTATAGCCCCACCGCCGCAAGCAGCGCCGGCGCCAGGGCCGGTACCTGAATCGCCACCCCCAGACCCGCGATCATCAACCCCATCTGACTGATGCTTGAATACGCCAGGATCGTCTTGGGGCGCGACTGGAACAACCCGGCCACCACCCCGAACCAGGCACCCAAGAGCCCCAGCACCAGCAACACATCGCCGACCCAGAGCGTGGGCTCACCCAGGGGCAGCAGCCGCATCCAGCCCAGCAAGCCCGCCTTGATCATCACCCCGGAGAGCACCGCACTGGCCGGTGTCGGGGCCGCCGGATGGGCCAATGGCAACCACATATGCAAGGGCAGCAGGCCAGCCTTGATGCCCAGCCCGATGATCAGCAACCCCGCCGCGAGGGAGTTGGACGGCGCCTCCGAAGCCAACTCCGCCAGGGAATGCCCGCCGGCCCCATGCACCAGCAGTAGCAGCCCCGAGAACAGCGCCACCTCCCCCACCATGGCCATCCCCAGATACACCCAGCCCGCCCGCCAGGCCTCGCGGGTGCGCTCATGCACCACCAGGCCCACCGAGGACAGGCTCATCAGGGCAAAGAACAGATAGAAAACCATGGCATCGCCAGCCAGGATCAACCCCAGGTTGCCCGCCATGGCCAGCAGGAAGAAGACATGGAACCGCACCACAGCGGCGTCACCCCGCAGATATCCCTGGGCAAACACCGCTGCCGCCCCCCAGAGCAGCGCCGTCACCAGCAACAGCCCCCGGCCGATGGGATCCAGGGCCAGTTCCGCCCCCAGCAGCACAGCGGGATACTCCGCCCAGACCCCGATGGGCAACAGCAGCGCACCCGACAAGCCCGGCAAGGCAGCAAAAGGCGCCAGACGCCAGGCATACTCGCGCCCGGGAAAGGCCAGCAACAGGGCCAGCAGCAGAGGTGCCCCGGGAATCAGGGCCAGCCACAAGGCTTCCCCGGTCATGGATCACCCTCCTCGAACACGGCCCGCCAGATATGCTCGTAGCCGTACTCAAACTCGATGATGAAGGTCACCCAGTACAGGGGGCTGATGCTCAATGAGGCCAGTACCCCCATGCCCAATGCCATCAGCGCCACCGCCAGGGTCGGCAACAGCAGCATCCAGTGGGTTTCCAGCACACCGTCCCGGAAACGATCCTGGGACCAGTGATGCTGCGGTCGGCCAAACCACCCGGCCAGGATCGGCGGCAGGAAATACGCCGCGTTGAGCAGGCTGCTGACCAGCAGCACACCGATCACCCAACCCTGCCCCGCCTCCAGGGCCCCCAGCCCCAGATACCACTTGGTGATGAAACCCGCCATGGGCGGCGCACCGATCATGCCCAGCCCACCCAGGGTGAAGGCGGCCATGGTCCAGGGCATGCGCCGCCCTACACCACGCATTTCCTCGATGCGGTGGATGCCCAGGGTCTCGGCGAAATTCCCGGCACAGAAGAACAGGGTGATCTTCATCACCCCCTGGTGCACCAGGTGCACCAGCCCCCCCACTGCCCCCACCGGACCAGCCAGAGAGATGCCCAGCACGATGAAGGACACCTGGCTCACCGTGGAAAAGGCCAGCCGGCGCTTGAGATCCTGAGTGAACAGGGCCCGCACCGATCCATACAGAATGGTCACGATGGCCAGCGCCATCAGCGGCAGGGTCACCCCCATGTCCGAGGCCAGCTGGATGCCATACACATCATGCACCACGCGCACGATCCCGTAGGCCCCCGCCTTGACCACCGCCACTGCGTGCAGCAGGGCACTCACCGGCGCCGGCGCCACCATGGCACGGGGCAGCCAGCTGTGCAGGGGCAGCAGGGCCGCCTTGACCCCGAACCCCACCACGAACATGACGAACAGGACGGTCAGCGCCAGCTGATGCTCCGGGTAGAGGGAGCCCAGGTAACCGCCAGCGGCGAAGTCATGACTTCCCGCCAGCACCGACAGCCACACCACAGCCGCCAGCAGCACGGCACCACCAATCAGGGTATAGGCCAGGTAGATGCGCCCGGCACGAAACGAATCCGGCGTTCCCCGGTGCACCACCAGGGGCCAGGTGGCCAGGGTGAGGATCTCGTAAAAGATCAGCAGCGTGATCAGGTTGCCGGAGAAGGCAATCCCCACCGTGGCACTCACGCAGAGGCTGAAGAACCCGAAGAAACGGCTGCGCTTGGGGGAATGCTCCAGATAGCCGATGGCATAGACGGTGGTCACCAGCCAGAGCACCGCCGAGAGGGTGGCAAACAGCAGGGACAGGGCATCGGCCGCCAGCACCAGATCGATGCCCGGCAACAGGTTCAGGGTGAAGGTGTAGGTCTTGCCATCCCGGTACACACCCACCAGCAAACTGATGATCAGCATCAGCTTGAGCCCGGCGCCACCCAGGTTGAGGAAGGTGCGCAGGGCGAACTGCTGCTCGCGCAGGAAGAAGATGACCACCCCCGGCACCAGGGAGGTCATCAGGATGATCACCAGCATCAGGCCGCCCTGTTCCACGTCACAGCCCTCCCGGACCGGTCATGGTCGCGCCCAGCAACTCCAGCGAGGCCGCACCGGCAAAGCCCAGCAGGATGGACACCAGCGCCATGCCCAGAGTGGACCATTCCATGATCCCGGCGATCGGCCGACCGGGACTGCCCCGCCCCGCCAGAAAGGCCGGCCCGAGCAAACGGAATACATACGCACCCGCCAGCAGACCACCCACCACCACGACCACGGCCCAGGGCCAGACATCGCCGGCGATGGCGGTTTCCACCAGCAGCCATTTGGCGATGAACCCCCCGGTGAAGGGCAGACCCACCAGACTGGCACCGGCGATCCCCATGGCAAAGCTGGTGATCGGACGGCCCCGCATCACATCGGCCAGATCCGTCATCCGGTCGTGTCCCGCCGCTCTCTGCAAGGTGCCGGCGGCCATGAACACCGTGGCCTTGGCACAGGCATGGGCGGCGGCAAAGAACACCACCGCCCGCCAGCCGCCCGGCACCGCCAGCATGAACGGGAAGAACAGGGACAGGTATCCCACCTGGGCCACGGTGGAATAGGCCACAAAAAGCTTGAGCCGATCCGCGGCCATGGCCATGACACCCCCCCAGATCACGGCGACGCCGCCCAGCGCCCCCATGAGCATGCCCAGCAAGGGTGTGGCCAGGTCCGGGAACAGGGTCAGCCACAGACGCAGCATCAGATAGAACGAGACCTTCACCACCAGGGCCGACAGAATCGCGCTGGCAGGCGCCGGGGCGCTGCCATGCCCCGGCGCCAACCAGCCGTGCAGCGGGAAGAGTGCGGTCTTGGCCATCAGGCCCACGGTCATCAGGGCCGCCACCAACATCAGCAGGTACGTGGGCGTCACCTGCATGGCCAGCGAGGCAAGATCCAGCACCCCATGGGCCGCGTACAACAGGGCCACCCCCATGAGATAGGCCAACGACCCCAGCAGGCTCAGCAGCAGATAACGCATGGAGGCCACCAGGGCGGGGCCACCGGTGGCCAGCGCCACCAGGGCCACCGAGGCCAGAACCACCAGTTCCAGGGCGACATAGAGGTTGAAGACATCACCGGAGAGATACAGGGCGTTCATGGCCGCCCAGAGCCAGAGCCACAGAACCCAGAAGCGCCCGGCCCGCTCCTGCCCGCCCACGTAGCCCATGGCATACAGGGTGACAAACAGCCCCACCACCGCCGTCAGCAGCAGCATGAAGGCCGCCAGACCATCCAGGACCAGAGCGATCCCCAGGGGGGCATCCCAACCACCCAGAGCATGGATGGCCGGGCCCTGGAACCACACGTGGAGGGCACCACCCAGGGTCGTCCCCAGGGTGAGCAGGGCCACGAGCAGCGCCACCCAGCCGCCGGCACGGGGCCACAACCCTGCCAGCAGAGCCCCGAACAGGGGCACGATCACGATCCAGGCTGCCCAGGACAGCCCGATTGTCAGGCCAGCGACGGGCATCTCAGTCCTCGGGCGGATCCGCCGGCAGATGAGCCCGACCAGTGGCAGCCCGGACCTTGAGCATCAGCGTCAGGGCCACGGCGCTGGCACACACGGCGACGACGATCCCGGTGATGACCAGGGCATGGGGTACGGGATCCGTGACAGCAGGCCCCCTGGCAGCGGTCAGCAAGACCATGAAGACCCCGGAGCCCATGATATTGATGGCCAACACCTTCACCAGCAGATGAGGCCGCACCACCAGAGCATGCAGGCCCAGCATGAAAAGCAGGGCTCCGCACACCAGATAGACTTCACCAACAAGGTTCTCAGCGACCATCATTATCTCCCTGAACGCGCCCCCCCAGGAACAACAGCACAAGCCCCAGTCCGATGGACACGGCAGCCGCCAGCTCCACGGTGAGGATCAGGCCATAGGCCCATTCCGGGTGATACCCCATGAACCCGTGCCCCCCCAACAGGCCGGCCACACCACTGGCCAGAAAGACCATGACCCCCAGCGCAATGCCGAATCGCAACCAGGGCCTAGGCACCCCGGGCAGGGACCGGGGCCGGGACAGCACCAGGATCACGCCCGCTGCACCCAGCACCGCACCGCCCTGAAAGGCCCCCCCAGTGGCACTCGCACCTGCCCAGACCAGATAACCGCCGGTGAGCACGGCCACCGGAAGCAGGTGCCGCAGGGTACCGCGCATCACGGGGCCCCGCACCGAACGGACAGGCACCGGATCATGGCGGCCCAGGGACCACACCACCCAGACCGCCAGCACCAGCACCGCCAGTTCCAGGAAAGTGTCGTAGCCCCGGAAGTTCAGCAGCACGGCCGTCACATCGTGACCCACGCCGGAACGGTCCATGGCCTGAGCCACAGGTTCGGACAAGCCCGAGTGGTCCGGCAGATCCAGCAGGATCAACACCAGGACCACCGACAGCACCCCAGTCAGCAGGGACGCCAGGACATGGGACAGTCGCCAACGGCTCAAGATCCGTCCTCCTCATTCGCCACGGACTCCATGCGTCTGAGTCGCCCGAGGGCCACCAGCAGCAGGGCTCCGGTCACCCCCGCGCCGATGGCCGCCTCGGCCAGGGCCACGTCCGGGGCCTGCAATCGTACCCAGGCCAGGGAGAGCAGCAGGCCAAAGGCAATGAACAGCACCACCGAGCGAAACAGATCCTGTCCCCGAAGCAACTGCCAGGCCACGCCCAGCAGGGTGAGGACCAGCGTCAGATCAAAGGCCAGCAGCAGACCCGCCTGCCAGGTGTTCATGACCTCTCCTCGGGGCGCGTCGAGCCACCCCGCGAAGCCGGCCTGTTCTCAGGCTCTGCTTCGCCTTGCGTCAGCGCCCGTTGCGCTACCAGGTGACAGGCGGCGGCACCACTGAACAGCACCAGAAACCAGATCAGCAACAACTTGAGCACCAGCGGCAGGCTGCCCGCCTGCAGGGTCAGGCCCAGGATGACCAGCCCCAGACCCAGGTTGTCGGCCTTGGTGAGGGCATGCAGGCGGGTGTACACATCGGGAAAGCGCAGCATCCCCAGGCTGCCGGCGGCGAAGAACACCAGCCCCGCAACCACCAGGGCCAGACTGACCATGTCCGCGAGGCTCATCATGGCGCTTCACCTCCGCCCCGGGGTAATCCCCGCTGACGCACGAAGGCCACCGTGGCCACCGCCGACAACAGGGCGAATACCAGGGCCACATCCACCAGGGCCGGCATCTCCAGCCCCCAGGCCAGCAGCAGGAGTATGGCGACACCGGCAGTACCGAAGAGCTGTGCCGCCAGCATGCGGTCCCCAGGGCGGGGCCCCATCAGCACCCGCACCATCCCGGCCGCCACGGTGAGCAACAGAAACAGGGCTGCGGCAATCCAGATCGCGCTCATGCTGCCTCCCGTTGGGTGATGGGCAATGCGAACAGGCGTGCCACCCGGCGCTCAAGATCCGCAAGCGAGCCCTGAACGTCCAGCCCCAGATCCAGCACATGCACGTGCACACAGTCCCGATGCAGTCCCACGCTCAAGGTACCTGGCAGCAGGCTGATCACGATCATGAAGAAGGTCAGGGCCGGGCCCCGGGGCAGGGTGACGGGATAATCGATGAACCCCGGGCGCAGCGGCAGTCGGGGGGAGAAGGCACGCCGCGACACATCCAGCCCGCCCACCAGGGACTGCCAGAAGAAGTTCAGGCCAAAGGGCACCACCTGCCGCCAGGCGATCCGGTAGGGCCGCCCGGCAGGCAGGGCGAACACCGACAGGGCCGCCAGCACGGCCAGCGGCACCCCAAGCGTCCAGGACCCCGGATCACCCTCAGTGAGCACCCACCACAGGAACAGGCAGGCCCCCAGGGTGACCAGAAAGCGGTGGCTATTTTTGCTGCCAGCGGCCGCGGTCATCCTGGTACCAGTAGCCGGAGGGGGCTTCCTCCACCCAGACCCGGGCGAAGGTCTTGCGGATATCCGATTCCCATTCCGGTCGGTCGTTGGCGCGGGCGATCTCTCGATACAGGGCGCTGCGATCGGAGTTCTCCTCGGAGACGAGACGCTGCACCGTGGACCGATCCCGCAGGGGGACGGCATTGAGATCACGCACGGCCACCAGGCCATCGCTGGTGAAACCCACCGCTCCGGACTGGTAGTGGGGGCGCAGGGCCGAGGCACGCTGGCGCATGGAGGCACGCAGGGAATCGATGGCCGAGGAGCGGATATTGATGTCCGGCTGCTGGGCCTGGGCCGGGGAGATCACCCCGTTGAGCAGGGCCACCATGGCCCGGCTGCCCATCTCCCTGAGGGCCCCCTGATCCGAGGCACCGGACGCATCGGCCGGATCCCGGGCCGGCGGCTGCTCCGTCTCGCCCAGCACATCGCGCACAATGATGCGGGCTGCATCCTCTGCCGCTGCGGCAGGGAAGTAGATGTTGATGGTCACGCAGGCGGACAGCAGCAAGGCCAGGCCAAACCAGGCCAGCGGGCGTGCGCATCGGGCGATGGGGGTCATGGGTGATCTCCAGGTCGAGGAAGGTTCCTGCGCCATAGTCTCGGTCACCCCGGCGCCGGCATCAAGGGGAAGGCGGGGCGTCCGTGTGTCTGAGAATCAGCCCCAGGTGGTAATCCCCGGGCGGCAACGGGATGGACACCCGGTGACCGGCCCCGGGGGCCTGTTCCACCGGCAGACCCTCCCGGCCCGTGATGGCATCGAGCACCACCTCGCGGCTTCCGGTGGGGGTCATGATCTCCAGGCGGTCCCCGACGGAAAAGCGGTTCTTCACATCCACCCGGGCCATGCCCGAGGCCGGATCATAGGCCTGGATCTCCCCCACGAACAGCCGCCGGTCGGACTCGGAATGCCCGCGTGTGTAGTTCTGGGCGGTACGCTCCCGGGGGCGGGTGAGAAAGCCATCGGTATAACCCCGGTTGGCCAGCCCCTCCAGGGCATCCAGCAGGGTGGGGTCGAACGCGCGGCCCCCGGCGGCATCGTCGATGGCCCGGCGATACACCTGAGCCGTGCGCGCCGCGTAGTAATGGGACTTGGTGCGCCCCTCGATCTTCAGGGCATCCACACCAATGGCCACCAGACGCTGCACATGCTCCACGGCCCGCAGGTCCATGGAATTGAGGATATAGGTGCCGTGCTCGTCCTCCTCCATCGGCATGAGCTGCCCGGGGCGCTCGCCCTCCTCCAGCAGGAAGGGCTCGCCCGCCTGGGGATGACGGCTGGCGGTGCTGGTCTCTTCCCGGGGGATCAGATCGCCGCCCTCGTCCTGCTCGGCGGCATGCAGGCGATACTGCCAGCGACAGGCATTGGTACAGGCGCCCTGGTTGGCGTCGCGGTGGTTGAAATAGCCCGAGAGCAGACAGCGCCCGGAATAGGCGATGCACATGGCCCCGTGGACCATCACCTCCAGTTCCATGTCGGGGCAGGCCTGACGGATGGATTCGATCTCCCCCAGGGACAGCTCCCGGGAGAGGATCACCCGGGTCAGCCCCAGGCCCTGCCAGAAGCGCACGCTGGCAGCATTCACGGTATTGGCCTGCACGGAGAGGTGCACGGGCATATGGGGCCAGCGCTCGCGCACCTGCATGATGAGCCCGGGGTCGGACATGATCAGTGCGTCGGGGCCCAGTTCCACCACGGGGGCCATATCCTGGGCAAAGGTGGCCAGCTTGGGCTGATGGGCGCTGATGTTGGCAGCCAGGAAGAAGCGTCGACCGGCCTCATGGGTGAGCCGGATGCCTTCCGCCAGGGCCTCCAGGGAGGCGAATTCGTTATTGCGCACCCGCAGGGAGTAGCGGGGCATCCCGGCATAAACGGCATCGGCGCCGTAAGCCAGGGCGTAGCGGAGGTTCTTGAGGGTGCCGGCGGGGGCAAGCAGTTCGGGGGCGTTCATGGCGGGACGATAGCACAGGACTGTGACTATGGTGCCTGGCCCCCGGCTTCCATGGCCGCCTGCAGGCGCAGGATCAGGTCCCGCCAGGCCACCTGACGGGTATGGCCGATCACCTCCACCCGGGGCAGGCTGGCCCCCTGGATGATGTAATACCCCTCCCCGTCCGGTGCGGGCGCCACGCCATCCATCTCGCACACCTCCCCGCGCAACCGGCACGACAGCCCCAGTTGCCGGTAGGCGAAGGAGTCAAAGAAACGCAGGAACCCCGTACCCAGCATGCCGCCGACACCGCCCCCCAGGCTCACCAGGTTGTCCAGGGCCCGCTGACTGATCCGTCGCCGAAAACGCTGATCCAGGGGGGTGTAAAGGGCAGCATCGAAGCGCACCGGCTCCCAGTTCACCAGGATCATGTCACGCACATGGCCCTTGAGGCGCCCCTCGATCAGGCCGAACTCGAAGGTGTTGGTGATGGAGGACAGGTCCAGATCCTCCATCTCGATGTCTGCCCACAGCACTGGTGCCACACCGAAGGGGTCCCGCAGGCGCAGGTTGCCCACGCGGATCATGCCATCGAAGGCCTGAATCACCAGACGCCCGCCCACGGTGAGTTCACCGTCCTGGTAGCGCACCCGGGGGATGCTTCCCGCCAGGGTTCCGGTGAACAGGGGGCGCCCCACGGTGGCCGCCAGACGTTCCATGGAGATGGGCATGACGCTGGCCTCGAAGGTCACCACGGGGTCATCGCCGCCCAGGCCCAGGGCCTCCAGTCCATGGATGCGCAACTCACCATCCAGTATTGGAACCCGTGCTTCCTGAGTCAGCCGGACACCGTCCTGCTCAAGCTGCAGTGCCATGCGGGTCATGCCCAGGGGAATGCGGTACAGATGCCCGCCCTCCAGGGATACATGGCTGACGGGCGCCGCCCCATCAGACGTCCAGATCAATCGCCCATCCAGACCATAGAGGCCCAGGCGACCCTTGCGGTCGTCCGCATCCACGCCGGAAAGGGTGAGGGCTGCCTGCTGCGGGGCGCCCTCGCGGATTTTCAGGCGCCCGGAGATGAGGCCACCGGTCTCCAGGTCGTCCAGGACGGTGCCGTAGGCAAAGGGCTGCAGGAAGGCCTCGTAAACGGCCGGCAGCCTGGCCCGATCCACGTCCAGGGTGGCCTTCAAGCTACCGGGCAGGTGGGCCGTATCCAGGCTTGCCTGCCCTGCCAGACGCAGATCCTCCCCCCAGGCAAGCGCCAGATCCTTCGCGGACAGCCTGCCGTCATGCCACCCCAGCCGGGTGCTGACCCGGACCGGCTGTTCAGGCCCCACCTCCACGAAGATCGGATCCACGTACAGGGCGCCCTCATCCCAATCCAGGGTCACCCCGCCCTGCCAGGCCGGCCCCATCTGGCGCACATCCCATTGCAGGGCCATACCCAGACCCTCCCCCGCCAGGGTACCGTCCGCGCTGGCGAAGGCACCGTCGCCCAAGACCACTCGGCCTTGAGTGGCATGAATGCCATCCATCCCGCCCCGGCCCTTGAGGTCCAGCTCCAGATGGCCTTCCACCTGGAAGCCCTCGGGCAACAGATCCTCCAGCGGCACCCCCACCCTTTCTGCCAACCCGTGGACCTGCCGCCACGCCAGCCGCTGGCCCCGAGCCTGTAATCCCCACTGACCCGCGTCATGCGTGAAGGAGACGTCCATATGCCCATCCGCCAGGGGGAGTTGCTTCAGTGTCAGGTCCAGGCGGCCATCAAATCCCAGATCCAGTTGCCCGGGCACCTGGCTGACGGTCAGCCAGGGATGACGTCCAGAGAACCGGATGGCGGGGCACCTCAGTCGTGTGGGCTCCAGACGTCCCCCGGGGCAGCTCACCTCCACGGCCTTCATCGAGCCCACCGGGGCCGGCAAGTGCAGGTGATCCACATGCAAACGGATCGCGTCCGTCCCGGTCGGCCCGGGCGCCAGCGTCATCTCCAGCGTTACACCCGTCATGGACCAGCCATCGCCCTGCACATCGCCAATGTCCAGCATCCACTGCCCCGAGGCCGGCGATGCCATCAGCAGCAGGGTGATCAGCCACCAGGTTGGCGAGGCGAAACGGAGCAAGGTGGGCAGAATCCACACAGAAAATGGGCGATGGGGCCGCGGCCCACCAGTAAGCCCGGAAAACGGGTCAGGGCGGCGCCTGAACACTTGACATTATGCACAAGGAGGCAGCGACGGGCACACCATGCACGCTGATCCCGCCGCGTTTAGTCAGATTTGAGAACACTCAAAATAAACTCGCAATATCAAAAAGTTACGATATTGATTAAAAAGTGATCAGTTTGAGAACAGGCCCTGTGCCACGGGGGCTGGGAACAGTTTCCGACATACCATCCACAGAGTTATCCACAGCTTTTGTGGATAATGGGAAATTCCCCTGTGGTACGCAGCGTTTGCGTCGTCGAGGGCACCAAACACTTCAGCTCTGGT
Organism: Ectothiorhodospira sp. BSL-9; assembly: GCF_001632845.1. NCBI lineage: Bacteria > Pseudomonadati > Pseudomonadota > Gammaproteobacteria > Chromatiales > Ectothiorhodospiraceae > Ectothiorhodospira > Ectothiorhodospira sp. BSL-9. Next base: position 653,201 of record NZ_CP011994.1, read on the forward strand.
CCACAAGCCCCAGGTCCGGGTCCTCGCGACAAACGTGCCCAAACGGCCTTCCGCTGCCGCCATGAACTTGAGATATTACGCCCTGTGAGACGCCGCCATTATCACAGACCCCGACGCTGGTCATTCCGGCGCTTCCTGATCCGCCTGACGGTGGGAATCGTCCTGTTGCTGCTGGTCTCCACCACCCTGGTGGTGGGTGGACTGCGCTGGATTGATCCGCCCACCACGGCCTTCATGCTCCTGCACGAGAATTCCAACCGTGCCTCCGGGCACAAGGTGCCGGTGCGCCATGAATGGGTGCCCAGGGATCGCATCGCTCCCGAGGCGGCCTATGCGGTGATCGCCGCCGAGGATCAGAACTTCATGAACCATCGGGGCTTTGATTTCGGCTCCATCCGTGCGGCCCTTCGGGAATACCGGGAGGGAGGGCGGCTCAGGGGCGCCAGCACCATCAGCCAGCAGGCGGCCAAGAACGTGTTCCTGTGGCCGGAGCGCAGTTTCCTGCGCAAGGGGGTGGAGGCCTACCTGACCGTATTCATCGAAGCACTCTGGCCCAAGCAGCGTATCCTGGAGGTATATCTCAACGCCGCCCAGTTCGGGCCGAACATCTACGGGGTGGAGGCGGCCAGCCAGGCCTATTTCGACAAACCGGCCAGCGCCCTGACCCAGTCCGAGGCGGCGCGCCTGGCGGCCGTGCTGCCGGGCCCGGTGCGCCTGAGGGCCAATCGTCCATCGTCCTATGTGCTGGAGCGACAGGCCTGGATCGAGCGCCAGGTGCCGCAGCTGAAGAGGGCGGGTTATCTGGAGGGGGTATGGGCCTCGCCCACGGGTGGCCAGACCGGGCACCCTCCTCTTTTCCCGCAGGATGACCTGGCACTGAAACATCGCCTGAAGCCAGCTTCCGGTGATACGGTGCTTAAAGACTTGAGCAAACCCGGGTTCTTCTCGATCCAGGAGGGAATGATGACCACACTGATCGACCTGCATGCAGCCGATGAGTCAGCACGCTGGCATATCGTCAACGATGGTGTCATGGGGGGGCTGTCACGCAGCCGGTTCCAGATCAGCGAGGACGGTGTGGCCGTGTTCGCGGGGGAGATCTCCCTGGCCAACAACGGCGGCTTCGCCTCCGTGCGCCGGGCACCCGACACCCTGGAGATGGGCCAGGCCCGGGGCATCCAGTTGCGGGTCCGTGGTGACGGGCGCACCTACCAGTTGCGACTGCGCACCGACACCGGGGACGATGCCATGGCCTACCGCCAGCACTTTGATACCACGGCGGGTGAATGGCGGGAGGTGGAACTGCCCTTCGACGGCTTCGAACCCGTGTTCCGTGGTCGCATCCTCTCCGATGCACCGCCCCTGGAACCGGCCCAGGTGCGTCAACTGGGCTTCATGCTCGCCGACAAGGCCCCCGGCCCGTTCGTGCTGGAGATCGGGGCCATGGACCTCATGGAGTGAGCCTGATGGACTGAGCCTGCCCCGAGGCATCAGTCCACAACGTCGTTCAGGGTGACCCCAACCCCCACAGTATTCTGGTACCAGTTGTAATCGATCAGGCTCTCCCCGTAGCCGGAGAACACCTGCACGTAGCCGCGCAGCGGCCCGAGCACCGGTGGCGAAGTCCAACTGGCCGATAGCGCACCCCGACCCGTGGACGGATTGCCCCGCAGCATGGTGGTGAAACGGTGATCCCCATGGCGGTACGAGGCAGTCAGGTCTCCATAGCCGTAGTAGTCGGTGATGTCCGGATTATCGTCCCGGCGCTTGCCTTCCGGCAGGCGATACCACAGCCGCCCCATCAGGGCCAGATCGTCCCGCTCCAGCCCCACCCCCGCATACAACCGATCCCAACTACGGGAAAGGATCTCGGAACGACCATTGGAATGGTGCAGGAACCCCAGGTTGAGCAACTCCCAGTCGAAACCGGCCAGATGCAGGCCGGGGCGATAACTGAGGATCAACTCGGGCGAATAGTTGCTCTCCCGGAACGGACGTGAAACGTCCTCGTTATACACCTGCCACTGACTCTGCTGGGTATACCCGGCCCACAGGCCCCAGCGACGGTCATGGGTGGTCCACAGGCGCGCCTTGAAACTGAACTGAAACTTGGACTCCACCGAGTCCAGATCCTGGTCAGCGGCAGGATCAATGCCTGCCAGCGGCGCAAACGGCCGGTCGTTGGTGCGATCCGAGTATCGGGCCGGGAGGAAGTAATTGGGTTGATGCACCCGCAGCATGTGCGTATCGGAGTCGGGCGAGAATCCCCAGGTGCTGGCGAGCCGGGAACTGGAACGCCCCTGTGCCGGCTCACGGGCGGGCGCCTCGGCTGGCTCCGACTCGGGTAATTCGATGGCGGTAAGCCCTTCCGTGGCGGGGGCCGCATCCGTCCGCTCCCCGGCCAGGGCGTCGTAACAGGCCAGGCGTTCGTCATCCGCGTCGATCCGGGCGCAGTCCTCCCAGGTGGTCGCCACGGCCGACATCGGCCAGCAGGCGACGAACGCCAGCGTCAACGGGGAGAGCCTGCCGAAGCGACGGGGCGTCAGCTGGAGCTTTGCTAAGTGATTGGGGGGCATGAGGGGGGGTGTGGGGCTGGGGTCAGGCCACAGCATAGGTCAGCAAGCTATCCGGATGGAAGGCAGTCCCGCAGGGATCCACCCAAGGCAACCGACAGCCCGATGCCATCGCTGGCGCGAGCCCCGCCCCCGTGGGAGCGGCCCTCGGCCTCGCAGCCAGGCCAGAGATCGGGGTGGACCTCGGGGTGCCCGGATTCCTTACAGCGGGACGCCGTAAATACGTCCCTGTAGGCTCTGCAGCCGCTTCCTGCGGCTGAAGCCCGCTTACAGGAACCCGGACACCCCGAGGCCCGGACAGTCCGGAGTTTTTTTCGAAAAGCCCTTCGCGGCCAAGGGCCGCTCCCACCAGGCACCAGACACGAAGTGTTGTCCCTGGGGAAGTGGCTTTGGCGGCGCGAAGATCAGCCTCCCACGGCCTCTTTCACCACTTCCAGCGCGGGACGGCCCTGGCGGTCGGTGACGCCTTCGAGCCAGGGCTCCATCGCCTCGGGGTTATCCTGCAGCCACTGTCGGGCCGCCTGCATGGGATCCACGTCCTGGTTCATGATCTGATCCATGAGATGGTTTTCCATCTCCAGGGTGAAGCTCAACTGCTTGAGGAACTGGCCCACGTTGGGGCAACGGTCCACATAGCCGGTCTGCACATTGGTGTGCACCGTCGCGGCGCCGAAGTCCGGACCAAAGAAGTCCTCACCGCCCTCCAGATAGGCAATATCGAAACGGGTGTTCATGGGGTGGGGTTCCCAGGCCAGGAACACGATCCAGTCCCCGTTCCCGGTGCTGCGGCGCACCTCGCCCAGCATGCCCGCCTCGCTGGACTCCATCACCCGGAAGCGACCCAGGCCATAGGCATCCTGGTCGATCATGTCATGGATGATCTCGTTGCCGTCATTGCCCGACTCCAGGCCGTAGATCCGTCCACCGAACTCCCGGCGGTGATCGGCCAGGTCAGCAAAATGCGTCACACCCGCATCGTACACATACTGGGGAACCGCCAGGGTGTACTTGGCGCCCTCCAGATTGGTGGCAATGGTCTCCACCGTGCCTCGGGTCTCGTAGGGCTCGATGATGCTGGCCATGCTTGGCATCCAGTTGCCCAGAAAGACATCAAAATCATCATTGGCCAGACCACCGTAAGCAATGGGAACCGACACGGTGAGGCTGGTGGTGTCGTAGCCCATGGACTCAAGGACCACGCGGGCCGTGGCGGTGGTGGCCGTGATGTCTGTCCAGCCCACCTCGGCGAAGCGCACCTGGCCACAGGCCTCGGGTTCGTCGCTGCCTGCCAGGGTGGCAAACGGTGTGGCCAGCATGAAGACCGCCGCACCGGCGGTCAGGATTCGGGGTAATGAAGCCATGAAAAGGTTCTCTCCCATACAGTTGATCACATACTGATTGAACGTTCATTCAAACACAGATTGAACGATCATTCAATTTTCGTTAGAGTGAATGGCATTCTTACAGGTAGAGATGGATCATGCCTCATCACGAATCACTCAACGGACGCCGCGAACAACTCATCCGGGCCAACCTGACGGCCATCCACCAGTATGGACTGGCAGACGCCACCATTGCGCGCATTGCCCGACTGGCGGGGGTGTCCACCGGCATCATCAGCCATTACTTTGGCGGCAAGTCCGGACTGATGGAGGCCACCATGCGCCATCTGCTCACCGAACTGGGCCGGGCGGTTACCGAACGCCGCCAGGGGCTGGATGCCGATGACGTGGAAGGCCACGTGGACGCCATCATCGACGGCAATTTTGATTCCACCCAGACCAACCGGGCCGCCATGCGCACCTGGCTGGAGTTCTGGGCCTCCAGCATGCACCAGCCCAGCCTGCAGCGACTGCAGCGGGTGAACGAACGGCGCCTTTACTCGAACCTGTGCCACCTGCTTCGTAAACGGCTGCCGCCGGCACAGGCCAGGGATGCCGCCCGCTCGGTGGCCGGCCTGATCGACGGCCTGTGGCTGCGCGGCGCGCTGCACCCCGATGGCATCGATATCGATGGCTGCCGCCGCCTGGCGCGGGACAACGCCCGATTCTGGCTCGCGCAGGGCCGCTAAACCCACCCTCATTCCGGAGCCCCCCATGCCCCTCCCTCAGATCGACCCCCTTCAGGGCAGCTACATTCACGGCCGTCGGGTGACCGACCCCGACGGCAAGTCTTTCGACACCGTCAATCCGGCCACAGGGCAAACCCTCGCCCGGATGCAAGGCAGCACCCCGGAGCAGGTGGACGCCGCCGTTCGCTCGGCTCGCGAAGGTCAGCAGGCCTGGGCCGCCATGTCCCCCATGGTGCGCGGCCGCGTACTACGCCGGGCCGCCGATCTGCTGCGTGAGCGCAACGACATACTGGCCGCCCTGGAGACCCTGGACACCGGCAAGCCCATCAGCGAAACCACCTCCGTGGATATCCAGACAGGCGCGGACGCCCTGGAATACTTTGCCGGTGTGGCCATGGGGCTGGAAGGTGAACAGATCCCCCAGGGGGATCAGGCCTTCATCTACACCCGCCGCGAACCCCTGGGGGTCTGCGCGGGTATCGGCGCCTGGAACTACCCCCTGCAGATCGCCTGCTGGAAGGCAGCCCCCGCCCTGGCCGCCGGCAATGCCATGGTGTTCAAGCCCAGCGAGGTGACGCCGCTCTCGGCCCTGGTGCTGGCGGAGATCCTCACCGAAGCGGGCCTGCCAGATGGGGTATTCAACGTGGTCCAGGGGGATGCGGACACCGGGCGGGCCCTCACCCGTCACCCGGACATTGCCAAGGTCTCCTTCACCGGCGAGGTGGAAACGGGCAAGGCGGTCACCGCCGATTCGGCCAGCAGCAACCTCAAGCAGGTCACCATGGAACTGGGGGGTAAGTCACCGCTGATCATCTTTGCGGATGCGGACCTGGAACAGGCGGTAAGCGCCGCCCTGATGGCCAATTTTTACAGCAGCGGCCAGATCTGCACCAACGGCACCCGGGTGTTCGTGGAATCGTCCGTCCGCGAAGCGTTCGAGGCGCGCTTGCTGGAGCGCATCGGGCAGATCCGTGCCGGGGATCCCCTGGATCCCGAGACCAACCTGGGGCCGCTGGTCAGCCAGGCCCACCGGGATCAGGTGATGGACCATATCGACCGGGCTCGTGCCGATGGCCTGAAACTGCTCATTGGGGGCGAGACCCTGTCTCCCGGCTCGGCCCCGGATGGGGCCTTCGTGGCCCCCACCGTGTTTGCCGATTGCCCCGACGATCACCCCATCGTGCGCCAGGAGGTCTTCGGGCCGGTGATGGTGCTGCAATCCTTTGATTCCGAACGGGAGGTGATCGGGCGGGCCAATGACACCCGCTACGGCCTGGCGGCGGGGGTATTCAGCCGTGACCTGGCCCGGGCCCATCGGGTGATCCATCAGCTTGAGGCGGGCATCTGCTGGATCAACACCTACAACCTTTCGCCGGTGGAGATGCCGGTGGGAGGTTACAAGCAATCGGGGCTCGGGCGGGAGAACGGGCTGGCGGCGCTGGAGCATTACACCCAGCGCAAGTCGGTGTACGTGGAACTGGGAGAGGTGGAGAGCGTGTTTTAACGGCGGGGCCTCCGCGCCCCTCACCTGTCCACCCCTAATCCATTCAACCAAGGGGCATCACCCCATGACCACCAAAACTTACGATTACATCATCATCGGCGCCGGCTCCGCCGGAGCCGCGCTGGCGGCGCGCCTCACCGAAGACCCGGACACCCGCGTGCTGCTGCTGGAAGCCGGTGGCCGCGACTGGCGCCTGGACTTTCGTACCCAGATGCCCGCCGCCCTGGCCTACCCGCTGCAGGGTCGGCAGTACAACTGGGCCTTCCAGACGGAACCCGAACCTCATATGAACTGGCGACGCATGGACTGCGGCCGGGGCAAGGGGCTGGGCGGCTCCTCCCTGATCAACGGCATGTGCTACATCCGCGGCAACGCCCTGGACTACGACCACTGGGCCAGCGATTTTGGCCTGCCCGGCTGGGAATACGACCACTGCCTGCCCTATTTCCGCAAGGCCGAAACCCGGGACATCGGCGCCAATGAGTATCATGGCGACGATGGGCCGCTGTATGTCACCACCCCCAAATCGGACAACAACCCCCTGTTCGAAACCTTCATCCAGGCCGGTGAACAGGCCGGTTATCCCCGCACGGAGGACGTGAACGGCTACCAGCAGGAAGGTTTTGGTCCCATGGATCGCACCACCACGGCCCAGGGGCGTCGCGCCAGCACCTCACGGGGTTATCTGGATCAGGCCCGGCAGCGGCCCAATCTGGACATCCAGGTCCGCGCCCTCACCGACCACATCATCATGGAGGGCCGCACCGCCCGGGGCGTGAGTTACATCCAGCGGGGCCGCCGCCAGGAGGTTCGGGCCGAGCGGGAGGTGCTGATCTGCGCTGGCGCCATCCTCTCCCCTGCCATTCTGAAGCGCTCGGGGATCGGCCCCGCCCAGGAACTGGTCGACCTGGATATCCCCGTGGTCCATGAACTCCCCGGCGTGGGCGAGAATCTGCAGGATCACCTGGAAATCTATGTGCAGTACGAGTGCAAGGAACCCATCAGCCTGTATCCAGCGCTCAAGTGGTGGAACCAGCCCTGGATCGGCGCCCAGTGGCTGTTGGGGGGGCGCGGCATCGGGGCCAGCAATCAGTTCGAGGCGGCGGGGTTCATCCGCAGTGAAACCGGCTTCGACTGGCCCAACCTGCAGTACCACTTCCTGCCCATCGCCATCAATTACAACGGCACCCAGGCAGTGGAAGCCCACGGCTTTCAGGCCCATGTGGGTTCCATGCGCTCACCCAGCCGGGGCCATGTGCGCCTGGCCGCTGCAGACCCGAGACAGGCGCCGCGGATCAGCTTCAACTACATGAGCCATGAGCAGGACTGGCGGGAATTTCGGGACGCCATCCGCCTCACCCGGGAGATCATGGCCCAGCCGGCCCTGGACCGTTACCGGGGCCGCGAACTGGCCCCCGGGGCCCAGGCCACGTCGGACGTGGAGCTGGATGAGTTTGTGCGCAACCACGCCGAAACGGCCTATCACCCCTGCGGCTCCTGCCGCATGGGTACGGCCGATGATGACATGGCCGTGGTGGACGACCAGGGTCGGGTACATGGTGTGGAGGGGCTGCGGGTGGTGGATGCGTCCATCATGCCGCGCATCGTGACGGGCAATCTCAATGCCCCCACCATCATGATGGCGGAGAAGATCGCTGATCGAATTCGTGGTCGTCAGGCACTGGCCCCGTCGGAGGTGCCGGTGTATCGGGTGCTGTCAGGGAGCCCGACCCGGTTGAAGGGGCCGCGGGCAGCTTGAGTGAGGGGCCGGTCGGGCACCGGCCCCTGGTTCAGGCTTACTTCACCTTGGGGTCCAGTTCGCCGGACTTGTAGCGGGCGACCATGGCCTCCAGATTCATGGGACGGATCTTGGAGGCCATGCCGGCGCAGCCGAAGGCCTCGTAACGGGCCTTGCAGATGTCCTTCATGGCGGCGGTGGAGGCCTTCAGGAATTTGCGCGGATCGAACTCCTTGGGGTTCTCGGCCAGGAACTTGCGCACCGCGCCGGTGGAAGCCATGCGCAGGTCGGTGTCGATGTTGACCTTGCGCACACCGTGCTTGATGCCTTCCTGGATCTCCTCCACGGGCACACCATAGGTCTCGCCCATGTCGCCGCCGTACTGGTTGATGATCTTCAGCCACTCCTGGGGCACCGAGGAGGAACCGTGCATCACCAGATGGGTATCGGGGATGCGGGCGTGGATTTCCTTGATGCGCTGGATGGCCAGGATGTCACCGGTCGGCGGACGGGTGAACTTGTAGGCACCGTGGGAAGTGCCGATGGCGATGGCCAGGGCGTCCACGTGGGTCTTCTTCACGAAGTCGGCGGCCTCGTCCGGATCGGTGAGCAGCTGGTCGTGAGACAGGGTGCCCTCGGCACCGGAGCCGTCCTCTTCGCCGGCCTGGCCGGTTTCCAGGGAGCCCAGGCAACCCAACTCGCCTTCCACGGAGACCCCCACCCAGTGAGCCATGTCAGCCACCGTACGGGTGACCTCCACGTTGTACTCGTAGGTGGACGGGGTCTTCATGTCGGCCATCAGGGAGCCGTCCATCATCACCGAGGTAAAGCCGGACTGGATGGAGGCCTGGCACACGGCCGGCTCGCCGCCGTGGTCCTGGTGCAGCACCACGGGGATGTGAGGGTACTGTTCCACCGCGGCCACGATCAGGTGACGCAGGAAGGGCTCGCCAGCGTATTTGCGGGCACCGGCCGAGGCCTGGATGATCACCGGCGAGTCCACCTCGTCGGCGGCCTGCATGATGGACTGCACCTGCTCCAGGTTGTTGGCGTTGTAGGCGGGCATGCCGTAGCCGTGTTCGGCGGCATGGTCCAGCAGTTGTCGAAGGGAAATCAGGGCCATTGGGACCTCCTTTTGGTTTACTTGAGAAACAATCTATCGCAGGTTCGCTATCGTTATCATGACCTGACCGCCGCGGTCACACACCCGGACCGACAGCGGCGGTTTGCTGCATTCAGGTGACGCCATCCTGGAGCGCGCCCACCTGGACGATCTTCATGGCATTGGTACCGCCCATCACCCCGCTCAGATCCCCCTTGGTGATGATGACCAGGTCCTCGTCCCGCACCACGCCGGCCTCCCGCAGGATATCCACCACCTGGCGGTTATTCTCCGCGTGACTGCTGTTCTCGCTCACGAACAGTATCGGGTAAACACCGCGGTACAGGGCCATCTTGCGGCAGGAGCGCTCGTGGCGGGTCATGGCGAAGATGGGGATGCCGGAACTGATCCGGGACATCCACTGGGCCGTGGAGCCGGATTCCGTCATGGCGGCGATGGCGCGCACGTCCAGATGATTGGCCGTGTACATGGTGGCCATGGCGATGGCCTCGTCCACCCGCTGGAAATAGCTGTCCATGCGATGGGTGGACACACGGGCGCTACGCTGGCGCTCGGCGGCCTCACAGATGCGCCCCATGGCGGCCACGGCCTTGTCGGGATACCGACCGGTGGCCGTCTCACCCGAGAGCATCACGGCGTCGGTGCCATCGAGCACGGCGTTGGCCACATCGAACACCTCGGCCCGGGTGGGAATGGGGCTGGTGATCATGGACTCCATCATCTGGGTGGCCGTGATCACCACCTTGTTGCGGGTGCGGGCGTCATGGATGAGGCGCTTCTGCACGCCGGGCAATTCCGCATCGCCGATCTCCACGCCCAGATCGCCTCGGGCGATCATGATGGCATCGGTGGCATCCAGGATCGCGTCACTGGCGGTGACCGCCTCGGCCCGTTCGATCTTGGCGCAGATGGCGCCATCGCCACCGGCATCGCGCAATCGCTGTCTGGCCTGATGCACATCGTCGGCACAGCGGGGGAAGGAGATGGCCAGGTAATCCACCCCCAGTTCCGCCGCCAGGCGGATGTCGTTCACGTCCTTGTCGGTGAGCGCGGCAGCGGAGAGGCCGCCGCCCTGGCGATTGATACCCTTGTTGTTGGACAGGGTGCCACCCACCACCACATGGGTGTGGATGCGCGGGCCATCCACCCGCTGCACCTCCAGCACCAGACGGCCATCATCCAGCAACAGGACATCCCCGGCATTCACGTCCCCGGGCAAATCCTTGTAGGTGAGGCCGACCTTCTGAACATCTCCCTGCCCTGGATCCAGTTCGGCATCCAGCACGAAGGGATCGCCCTCATTCAGTTCGACACTGCCCTGGGCAAAACGGGCGATGCGTATCTTGGGGCCTTGCAGGTCCCCCAGCACGGCGATGATGCGGGAGGCCTCGGCGGCGGCTTCCCGCAACAGGTTGACGCGCTTGCGATGATCATCCGCCTCGCCATGGGAAAAATTGATGCGCACCACGTCGACGCCAGCGCGCACCAACGCCCGCATGGCTGCGGGTGAGTCCGTGGCCGGTCCCAGCGTGGCTACTATCTTGGTTCTACGCATGTTGGGCCTGTTCCTGTGTTCTGGGCACTTCGTTCGGGGCAGGGGCCGCATGCCCCCTGCCGGATCGTTCGTTCGCGGCCAGGGCCGCTCCCACCGGGCATCCGAGTACCCATGGCGGGAACGGCGACGGTCACGAACCGAACAGCACGGAACTCAGGCCTTGGCCCGGGCCTCCAGCATGGCTACCGCCGGGAGGGTCTTGCCTTCCAGGAACTCCAGGAAGGCGCCACCACCGGTGGAAATGTAGGAGATGCGCTCGGACAGGCCGTATTTGTCGATGGCCGCCAGGGTGTCACCGCCACCGGCGATGGAGAAGGCATCGCTCTCGGCGATGGCCTGGCCCATGGCCTGGGTGCCGGCGGCGAATTGATCGAACTCGAACACGCCCACCGGGCCGTTCCAGACAATGGTGCCAGCCTTTTTCATGAGTTCGGCATAGGTGGCAGCGGTCTCGGGACCCACGTCGAAGATCATGTCATCCTCGGCCACCTGGTCCACGGGGCGGTTGGTGGCCGCGGTGGTTTCGGAGAACTCCTTGCCCACGCACACGTCGGTGGGTACCGGGATCTCGCCGCCCTTGGCCTGGGCGGCCTCCATCAGGCGCTTGGCCTCGGCCACCAGATCCGCCTCGTACAGGGACTTGCCCACACCATGGCCCTGGGCGGCGATGAAGGTGTTGGCGATACCGCCACCGACGATGAGCTGATCCACCTTGGTGGACAGGGATTCGAGCACGGTGAGCTTGGTGGACACCTTGGAGCCGCCCACAATGGCCACCAGCGGCCGCTTGGGGTTGCCCAGGGCCTTGCCCAGGGCTTCCAGTTCGGCGGCCAGCAGCGGGCCGGCGCAGGCCACCGGGGCGAACTTGCCGGCGCCATGGGTGGAGGCCTGGGCCCGGTGGGCGGTGCCAAAGGCATCCATCACGTAGATGTCGCACAGGGCGGCATATTGCTTTGAGAGCGCCTCGTCGTCCTTCTTTTCGCCCTTGTTGAAGCGCACGTTCTCCAGCAGCACCACCTCGCCGTCCTGAACCTCCACGCCATCCAGGTAGTCGCGCACCAGCCTCACCTTCTGGCCCAGCAGACCGGAGAGGTGCTCGGCCACCGGTGCCAGGGAGTCCTCCTCGGAGAATGCCCCCTCTTCCGGCCGCCCCAGGTGGGACATGAGCATCACCTTGGCACCCGCCTTCATGGCGTGCTGGATGGTGGGCAGGCTGGCGCGGATCCGGGCGTCGGACGTCACCTTGCCGCCCTTGACGGGCACGTTCAGATCCTCCCGGATCAGTACCCGTTTACCCTTGAGATCCAGATCGGTCATCTTGATGACGGACATTGAAAAGACTCCTTTGGTGGTTTTGGCATTTTTTGTTTTAAGAACACTTTGGCAAACCCGGTGGGGGCTTGGCAAAGGATTCTTGGGGTGCCCTCCGTTTGCCCCTCATCCCCGGTCCTTCTCCCCACGGGGGAGAAGGGCGTCGGAGCCCCTCTCCCCTTGGGGAGAGGGGTTGGGGTGAGGGCGCCAAGCGCCCCTTAGCCCACGTGCTGCACCAGGCGCAGCATGTTGCAGGTGTAGCCGTACTCGTTGTCATACCAGGCCACCACCTTCACAAAGGTGGAATCCAGCTGGATACCGGCCTCGGCGTCAAAGATGGAGGGCATGCTCACGCCGCGGAAATCCGTGGCCACCACCTTGTCGCTGGTGTAACCCAGCACGCCCTTGAGCTCGCCCTCGGAGGCGGACTTCATGGCCTTGCAGATGTCGTCGTAGCTGGCGTCCTTGTCCAGTTCCACGGTCAGATCCACCACGGAGACATCGGAGGTGGGCACGCGGAAGGCCATGCCGGTGAGCTTGCCGTTCAGGCTGGGCAGCACCTTGCCCACGGCCTTGGCGGCACCGGTGGAGGACGGGATGATGTTCTCCAGAATGCCGCGCCCGCCGCGCCAGTCCTTCTGGGAGGGGCCGTCCACGGTCTTCTGGGTGGCCGTGGCCGCATGCACGGTGGTCATCAGGCCACGCTTGATGCCGAACTGATCGTTCAGCACCTTGGCCACCGGGGCCAGGGCGTTGGTGGTGCAGGAGGCGGCGGAGATGATGGCCTGATTGGCGTACTCCTTGTGGTTCACGCCGTACACGAACATGGGGGTGGCGTCCTTGGAGGGGGCGCTCTGCACCACCTTTTTGGCACCTGCGTCGATGTGTTTCTGACAGGTCTCTTCGGTGAGGAAGAAGCCGGTGGATTCGATCACCACGTCCACGCCCACATCGCCCCACTTGAGGTTGGCCGGATCCCGCTCGGCGGTCAGGCGGATCTTCTTGCCGTTGACCACCATGTGATCGCCTTCCACGGACACATCACCATTGAAGCGGCCATGCACGGAGTCGTAACGCAGCATGTAGGCCAGGTACTCGGGCTCGAGCAGGTCATTGATGGCCACCACTTCCAGTTCCGGGAAGTCCTGGGAGATGGCACGGAAAGCCATGCGGCCGATGCGGCCAAAACCATTGATACCGACTTTGATCGTCATAACGTTACTGTCTCCATCTTACGGGTCATCATTCTTGTAATGGTTGGCCGCTGCCGAAGCCGGCAGCGGCCGGTGGATCACAGGATGTCTTCCACTGCCTGCACCACGTTGTCCACCGTGAAGCCGAAGTAATCCATCAGGGCATCACCCGGGGCCGATTCGCCAAAGCCTTCCATGCCGACAACCTTGCCATCCAGGCCCACGTAGCGGAACCAGCCGCTGGTACCGGCGGCCTCAACGGCCACACGGGCGCGCACCGACGCAGGCAGCACCGACTCGCGGTAGCTGACATCCTGCGCCTCGAACAGGTCCGTGCAGGGCATGGATACCACGCGCACCTTGCGGCCCTTGTCCGCCAGTTTCGCGGCGGCATCCATGGCCAGGGCCACCTCGGAACCGGTGGCGATGAGGATGGCATCGGGGGTGCCGTCGGTGTCCTTGAGGACGTAACCACCGCGGGATACGTTGGACAGCTGCTGGGAATCACGCTGCTGGTGAGGCAATCCCTGACGGGACAGACTCAGGACGGTGGGGCCATCCTGGCGCTCGATGGCGCATTTCCAGGCCACGGCGGTTTCCACCGCATCGCAGGGGCGCCACACGGACATATTGGGGATCAGGCGCAGGCTGGGCACCTGCTCCACCGGCTGGTGGGTGGGGCCGTCTTCGCCCAGGCCGATGGAGTCGTGGGTGAGCACATAGATGGCGCGCTGCTTCATGAGGGCCGACATGCGCAGACCGTTGCGGGCATAGTCGCTGAAGATCAGGAAGGTGCCACCGTAGGGGATGAAGCCCCCATGCAGGGCAATCCCGTTCATGATCGCGGCCATGCCGAACTCGCGCACGCCGTAGTAGATGTAATTGCCATCGGCGTTCTCGCGGCTCACACCGCGGGCACCGCCCCAGAGGGTGAGGTTGGAGCCGGCCAGATCGGCGGAGCCGCCCATCAGTTCCGGCAGCGCCGGGGCATAGCCACCGATGGCCTGCTGGGAGGCCTTGCGGCTGGCCACCTTCTCGGCCTTGTCCACGGTGGCCTGGACGAAGGCGGCGGCCTTTTGCTGCCAGTCGGCGGGCAGGTCGCCCTTCATGCGGCGGGTGAATTCGGCGGCCAGTTCCGGATGGGCCTTCTTGTACTCATCAAAGCGGGCCTGCCAGGCCTGCTCGGCCTTGGCACCCTTGTCCCTGGCATTCCAGCCGGCATAGATGTCCTCGGGGATCACGAAGGGTTCGTGCTTCCAGCCCAGGGTCTCGCGCACCAGCTTGATCTCGTCATCACCCAGGGGGGCGCCATGGCATTCTTCCTTGCCCTGCTTGTTGGGGGAGCCCCAGCCGATGATGGTCTTGCAGCAGATGAGGGTGGGACGATCAGTGACGCCACGGGCCTCCTCGGTGGCCTTCTTCACGGCCTCGGCATCGTGGCCGTCCACGTTGCGCACCACGTGCCAGCCGTAGGCCTCGAAACGGGCGGGGGTGTCGTCGGTAAACCAGCCTTCCACTTCGCCGTCGATGGAGATGCCGTTGTCATCATAGAAGGCGATGAGCTTGCCCAGGCCCAGGGTGCCTGCCAGGGAACAGACCTCGTGGGAAATCCCCTCCATCAGGCAGCCGTCGCCCAGGAACACATAGGTGTGATGATCGACGATGTCATGACCGGGGCGGTTGAACTGACCGGCCATGGCCTTCTCGGCGATCGCCATGCCCACCGCATTGGCCAGGCCCTGACCCAGCGGGCCGGTGGTGGTCTCCACACCCGCGGTGTAACCATATTCCGGGTGCCCGGGGGTCTGGGAGTGCAACTGGCGGAACTGCTTGAGCTCGTCCATGGGCAGATCGTAGCCGGTGAGGTGCAGCAGGGAGTACACCAGCATGGAGCCGTGACCGTTGGACATGATGAAGCGGTCGCGATTCACCCAGTGAGGGTTGCCCGGGTTGTGGGTGAGAAAATCATTCCACAGCACTTCGGCGATATCGGCCATGCCCATGGGGGCGCCCGGGTGACCGGACTTGGCTTTCTGGACCGCGTCCATGGAAAGCGCGCGTACGGCGTTGGCTAGCTCTTTGCGAGACGGCATGCAGTTCTCCTCAAGTGATTTAAAACGACGAAAACAAGGGCAGCCGCGATGACACCTTTCGATGGTGTTCTTGTTCTTCTCGACGATATTCAACGATCGCGACAACCGGGAATCTGGCGTTGCAAGACCGGCCTGGAAAGGGATCTGGGCGCCTGACACATCTCGCTCTCAGCTACCTTGACATTGCGCATTCCATGGCCTGGTCACAACTTTGGAGCGGTGCATTTTCGCTGACAGAATGCTTCTGAGCAAGTCCGAGAGTTTCACACGGCTTTTTGCTGCAGTGCCTCATAAAACCTCAAAGAGACTCCCTGGTAACACTCTTGATGTTTTTAATACTCAAGCGGGTTTTACTTTCACGCGCTGCCGGCGGGTGATGGCCTCACCGGTATGAGGCTGATTACAATACGCCCCCTACCAGCCACAAACCCGCTTCAAGGGCGGTCATCCTGCATGCATCCAATCCGCATCCTCTTCCTGCACGGCTGGCAATCCAGCCCCGGGGGCCTCAAACCCACCCATCTGCTTCGTCACGGCCATGATGTGATCAATCCACCCCTGGACGATGATGACTTCGAGGCGGCCATGGACACCGCACAGGCCACCCTTCAGGCCCATCGACCCCAGGTCATCGTGGGGTCATCCCGGGGTGGCGCGGTGGCCATGAACCTGCACACGGGGGACATCCCCCTGGTCCTGCTGTGTCCCGCCTGGCGACACTGGGGCCAGGCTGACCGCGTCAAGCCGGGTACGCTGATCCTGCATTCCCGTGGGGACGAGACCATCCCCTTCGCCGATTCCCAGGAACTGCTGACGCGCAGCGGTCTGCCCGAAAGCTGCCTCATCGAAGTGGGAAGGGATCATCGCCTGGCCGACCCGGAACCCCTGCAGGCCATGCTGGAGGCCTGCGAGCGCCAGGCCCGACCCGGACCATGACGCCCGAAACCATCGCCACAATCGATGCCCTGCCATTGACCCGGCAGGCGCACCACTATCTGGAAAACTGCCTCGATGAAGGGGATCACGCGGTGGACGCCACCGCGGGGAACGGGCATGACAGCCTGTTCCTGGCACACCAGTCCGGGGCCACGGGGCATGTATGGGCGTTTGATATCCAGGCCCAGGCCCTGGAGGCCACCCGCGCGCGCCTGGAGGCCGAGGGCCTGGCATCACGGGTCACGCTGATCCACTCCGGGCATCAGCACCTGGCTCAATACCTGCCGGAAAACCTGCGTGGCAGGATCAAGGCTGTGATGTTCAACCTGGGTTATCTGCCCGGCGGGGACCATGGCATCGTCACCCATCCACGGCACACCCTCGCGGCCCTGGAGGCCTCGCTGGCCTGGCTGCACCCTGATGGAATGATCAGCCTGATGATGTATCGGGGCCACTCCGGTGGGCAGGAAGAACACGCCGCCATCGAGGCCTGGTTGCGGGAACGCCGGGATATCGTCTGCCACAGGACCCGGGAGCGTCCCTTCCCTTCTCCCGTATTGAAGTGTCTCAAGCGGGCCTGATGGGCCCTTGCCCGAGCACACCGGCATGGCATCGGGCGCACCAGGCTTCGTATAATCCGCGCCCATGTTGATTGTCGCCCCATACCACCGCGCCGGTCGGCCCACCCCGGAGGCCGCCCCATGAAGAACACACTCCGCCCGGGCCTGTTGCGCCACGCCATCGGCCCCGGGCTGCTCATGGCCGGGGCAGCCATCGGCGTGTCGCACCTGGTGCAATCCACCCGCGCCGGGGCCGAGTACGGCCTGCTGTTGCTGCCGGTGGTGCTGCTGGCCTGCCTCCTCAAATACCCCTTCCTGGAATTCGGACCCCGCTACGCGGCCGCCACCGGCGAGAACCTGCTGATCGGCTATCGGCGTCTGGGGCGCTGGGCGCTTGGGCTCTTTGCCCTGGTCACCCTGGGCACCATGTTCATCATCCAGGCGGTGGTGACCGTGGTAACGGCGGGACTGTTCGGGATGGTGTTCGGGATGGACGCCTCGCCGGCCACCCTGTCGGCCTGGATCATGGGGGGCTGCCTGCTACTGCTGGCCATCGGCAACTACCGGGGGGTGGACCTGGGCATGAAGCTGATCATGGGCGCCCTGACCATCTCCACCCTGGCCACCGTGGCCCTGGCCTTTGGCGAGTCGCCGGACTGGTCCACCCTCTCCGGCATTGCCCAGGCGCCACAGGTATGGACCGCCGCCGGCGTGGCCTTCCTGCTGGCCCTGCTGGGCTGGATGCCCATCCCCCTGGATGTGGCCGTGTGGCACTCCCTATGGACTCTTGAACGCTCCCGGGAGACCGGCACCCGTCCCAGCCTGGGCCAGGCACTCACGGATTTTCGCATCGGCTTCATGGCCGCCACCCTGCTGGCCCTGGCCTTCCTGCTATTGGGGGCGCTCACCCTGCATGGCACCGGGCAGGGCTTTGCCGACTCGGCGGTGGGCTTCTCGGCACAGTTGGTGGATCTGTACGCCGGCGCCCTGGGTGAGTGGAGCCGACCGCTCATCGCCGTGGCCGCCCTCACCACCATGTTCAGCACCACCCTGGCGGTGACGGACGCCTATCCGCGGGTGATCACTGCCCTGACCCGGGCAGCCCGGGCCGATGAGCGGGGTGTGGTGCTGGGCCCGCCGGAAGACCATCGCTGGCCCTATGTGCTCTCGCTGGTGGTTGTACTCAGCGGCGCCCTCACCCTGATTTACCTGGCTGGTGAGCGCTTCACCACGTTTGTGGATCTGGCCACCACCATTTCGTTCCTCTCGGCCCCGGTGCTGGCCTGGCTCACCCTGCGGGTGGTCACCGATGAACACATGCCCCCCGCGGCGCGACCGGGGCCCGTGCTCCTGGGGCTGGCCTGGGTGGGGCTGATTTTCCTGATCAGCTTCTCCCTGGTCTGGGCCGGCTGGCGCATTCTCGGGTAAGCCTCACGCTTTGGGGCATCGTGCCCCGTTGTCTCTCAACATGATGAAAGGAGTCCGACTTGGACACGTTCAAGCTGGTCAGACCGGAACACCTGAACCATTACGGTTATCTATTTGGTGGATTTTTGCTCAAATGGGTGGATGAGATCGCCTGGATTGCCGCCAGCCGTGACCACCCGGGTTGCCGGTTCGTGACGGTGGCCATGAATAGCGTGGAATTCCACAAGGGAGTGCATCAGGGGACCGTGCTGCGCTTCAACTCCCATGAGCACCAACGTGGCAGGACTTCCGTGCAATACGCGGTGAGCGCCTTTGCGGATGACCTGGAAAGCGGCCGGGAAGAGCCGATCTTTTCCACCTGCGTGACCTTTGTGAATCTGGATGATGAGGGGAACAAGACGGCGCTGCCAGAGGGTGCAGACTGAGGGGAGAGAGGGGGGAAGGCGGGCACGGGGCCATGCCCTGTACCCGCTACCAGGGCACTGCCTCGGATGACACCGGTTGCGGCAACTCGAAGACCGCCTCCAGTCGCTGGATCAGCCCCCGCATCTCATGACCCAGCAGGGTGAACTCGGCATCCATGCGGGCCACGGCGTCCTCCGCCTCGGCCACGCCGCCCTCTTCGATCAGCTCATCGGCCATGCGCAGGCGTTTGATGGACAGATCATCCGCCAGCACGAAGTTCAGACGCTCGTTCCAGTCCAGGGCCAGTTGAACCACCTGCTTGCCTGCCTCCAGATGCTTGGCGATCTCCTCGCCCGCGAGATCCTGCCCGCGACAACGAACCACTGACTGGGTGTCCTTGGGGTCACGCAGTTCACAGGCATCGCCCAGCTCAAAGCCCTCGTCACCGTGGCCCTGCGACACCCAGCGGGTCATCAGGGAGGCCGGGGGATTGGCCGGCTGCGGCAGGGCCGCGGGCAGGCTGCCCAGGGTCTCCCGCAGCAGGCTGACCAGGTCATCGGCCAGGCGTTCACTGGAGGCATCCACCACCAGCCAGCCGGCCACGGTATCCACATAGGCCATCAGCCGCCGCGAGCGGGTGAAGGCCTGGGGGAGCAGTTCGGCGGTGATGGCCTCGCGCAATTGCTTGCGTTCGGCACGACCCACACTGCGGGCCTCGCCAGCCTCGATCTCGGCCACCCGTTCCTCCAGCATCTCGGCCACGACCGAAGACGGCAGCAGCCGCTCCTGGCGACGGGCGCAGATCAGCAGGCAGCCTGCGGCACCGTGCACCAGGGCCTGGGTGTCGTTGCCCAGGGGCTCGGTCCAGCCCATGGTGGACAGGGTCAGAGGGCCGCAGGGTTTGAAGCGGTGCTCGGCAAGCTTGTCTTCGAGTTCGGAGGCGGAAAGACCCAGGGGGTCTCCCAGGCGAAAGAGTCTGGCGTTCTTGAACATGAAGTGACCGATGGTGGGAAAGGCGGAAGATTATACCCGCCGTGACCCGATCTTGCTCACTGGGTCAGGTCTTGCTCAGGGCATCGTGGACCTGTGACAGGATCTCGGTAGCCACCATCAGCACATGATCCCGGGCAAAGCCCGCGTCGATCATCTCGTCATAGAGGGTGTGGGCCATGAGGCGCGCCACCTTCTCAGGATCGTGGGTCATGCGGCCGGTGCGGCGGGCCTCGCGGGCCAGGGTGAGTTGCATGAAATGGGTCTTGAGCAGGCCCTGGAGACGGTGGATATGCACCGACTTGGACACCACCAGGGCCAGGATGCTGGCCAGGCGCAGATCCGCATCATCCAGGCGCTCCCGGCCAACGGGGCTGTCCACGTTGATCACGCCGATCACCTGATCCTCCAGGATCACCGGCACCGAGATCACGTCCACGGTGCCGGACTCGCCGCGACGGGCCAGGGGCGCATAGGGTGAATGATGCAGGTCCTGGATCAGCAGTGGCTCCCCGGAACTGGCCACCCGTCCCGCGATGCCATCCCCAAGCGGCTGAGCATGCTGGCGGGCCTCCTCCGGCAGGCGTCCACAATGGGCCTCCACCCTGAGATGCGGCAGCTCCTCGCCCTCGCTCCTGCTGACCAGCATGATGGAGCAGTGGTGGCAGGTCATGGCATGCGCCACCAGCGTGCTCAGTTGATCCAGCCCTGCCTCTAGGGATTGGGTGGTCTCCACGAAGCGGGACAGCTCAGTGAGTCGGTCAGTGAAGGACGCATCGTACATAACAGGCTCTCAGGTCAGTACTTCCGGAAGACGCAGGGTGAAACAGCCACCTCCCAGGTTGCCCCGGTTGGATAACTCCACATAACCCCGTCGCGTTTCATCCGCATGCATGTCGGCCACCAGGGCACAGAAATAAAGCCCCAGCCCGGTGCGTCCCTGCGTGGGATCGAAATCGCCCTGATCCTCCAGCGACCGGCGACCCAGCATGGAATCGGGGTAACCGGCGCCGTTATCGTCCACCTGCAGGACCAGCCACCCCCGCTCCTCACGGGCCCATATGGACAGCTTATCCTGAGTGTAGCGGATGGTATTGTTAATGACGTTTTCCAGCAGGCTGTTCACCAGGCCGCGATCCATCACCCAGATCAGATCCGGATCGCAATGGAGTTCGCAACTCACCTGACGGTGATCCATGAGGGGCTTGTTACTGAGCCAGTAATCCTCCAGCAGCTCCTGGATCATCACCGGGGCGAAACGGGGTGTGAAGCCGCCCGCGTTGTTCCGGTAGAGGGTCAGCAACTGGATCAGCGCATCATTGACACGGCGCGCCTCGTAGCGGAGCTGAGTGAGGCGGCCAGGATCGCACTGGATGGGGCCGCCTGTATGATCTTCCAACAGGGTGTCCAGTGAGTTGAGCACCATGTTGAGCGAGTTCTTCATGTCATGGATGCTGATGGCCAGCACCGCGCTGAAATCCAGTCGGCTCACATACTCCCCCGTTGGCTGCTTTCCATCATCCTAACCGTTTCACGGGGAGCAAGACCATCAAAGGCCCTCCTGGCGCAGCATCTCCGCCCGTTCCACTTCTCCCAGATGGGACAGGCCCTGGATCAATGCAGCCCGGACCAGGGCAGGCGGCTGCCCACGGGAAAGCTGCACATCCAGGGCGTCCAGGATGGCGTCCTTGTCCAGTGCCAGTTCGCTGCAGACCAGCAGTTGCCCCACCAGCTCCCACCAGGAAAACTCTTCATGCCCCCGCAGATCGATGCGCATCTGCTTGAGGCATGCCCCCGCCTCGCTGGACTCACCCTGCCTGGCCAGCGCCTGGGCGAGCCAGACAGCATCGGAGGGATGGCCCAGGCGTTGCGACTGGCCCAGTTGCACGGCTTGTTTCCAGGAGGCCACCGCCTGCTCCCAATCCTGAAGCGCCGTGGCCAGACGCCCCAGATGACGCTGACGCCCCAGGGATCGCCCCGAGCGTCTCACCGCTTCGACCAGAATGTTGAAGGCGTCTGCGGAACGCCCCTGGCGTTCCAGGGAGCCAGCCAATCGATCGTGGGCAGACATGAAGTGGGGCGTCACTTCCAGGGCCTTGCGATAACAGGCCTCCGCCTGGCCATCGTCACCGCGCATCTCTTGCGCCTGCCCCAGGGCCACATGGGCCCAGGCCACTTCCTGCTCCGCCAGGGCGGCGCGTGCTGCCACCTCCATGCCGTCGGCGTCGTTTTCCTCAAGGGCCAGGTCTGCCTGCAGACGCAACACATCGGCCCGCTGGCCGCGCCCCGATGTGAGCATGTCCTGCAGCAAATGGCGGGCACCAGGGAGATCCTTGCGCGAGAGCGCCTCGGCCACCGGCCTCAAGGGCAGACGACGGCGCAGCACCCGCTGTATCCGGACGGCCAGCAGGTCCTTGGTGATGGGTTTGGCCAGATAGGCATCGGGAGCACTCTCCAGTGCGGCCATGACCATCTCCGGGGTGTTCTCGGCGGTGATCATCAGGAAGGCGGTGCCCACACCCACCCGCCCCTCGCGGCGGGCTGTTTCCAGCAACTGCTGCCCGTCCATGCCAGCGCCCAGGTTGTAGTCGCATAGAACGATGTCGTAGCGCCTGGCGCGCAACTGGCCCAGTGCATCCTCGGCATTGGCCGCCACGTCCGGCTCCTGCCGCGCCCCCATGGACATCAGCATTCCTGAGAGATTGGAGCGCATGGTGTGGAAATCGTCGATGATCAGGACCGACAACCGCTCCAGCACATTCTCCATCAGTGTTTTGCCTCCCGTGGCAAGTGGGCACCCGATTCTGCCCCAAACGACACCCGGGGCATTCTGCTACATTCATTAAGGGAATCGTCTCGCGCGATTCGTCTCCTCAGTTTACAAACATCAACGTAACAACACCAAGGAGTCCGTCATGGGCAGGTTCTGGGTCATCCTGATCGTCGTCATCGTTCTGGCGCTGCTGGTGGGTGGGGGCGTGGGCGGCCACCACGTGTCCAAGCAGAACGATTTCTGCATCACCTGTCATGCCTACGAGAAGGTCTCCTGGGACCACGGCGATCATGCCTTCAGCAACTGCCTGGACTGCCATACCAAGGGCCTGGTCACCGACAAGGTGCAGGGGGCGCGCAAGGTCTACCTGATGTTCAGCGGTCAGAACAATCCCCACAACGACCCGCCGTCGCAACTCCACCCGGAAAAGACCAGTGCCAACTGCGCCGCCTGCCACATGACCAGCGAAGTGGAAGCGAATGATCCGGCATTCTTCGCCCAGCACACGGGCATGATGGAGAACTTCGATACCTGCCAGGCCTGCCACGACTATTCAGGGCATGACCCGGAATTGCAGGCCCTGCGCTTCGAGGCACCGCGCTTCGCGCAGGACGATTAGGCGCACCCGGCGAACCGGGCTATGACGGCGGGCTCTCCTGGAGCCTTGCCAGCCGGGCCAGCTGACGGCGCAACGCGATGCGCCGTCGGCGCAGCCAGATCATCTCCCCCACCAGCACCAGCAGGGCGGCCCCATAGGAGCCCCAGATAAACGGCCCGTGGCCGCCCATGGCGAGAAAATCCATCATGCCTTGCCCCCCATGCGTTCGAGCACCCACTTGGCGCGGCGTTCACGTTCCAGCAATTCCAGCCGTGCCCGCCACAGCACCACGGCAATGGCATACGTCCAGCAGGCGAAGGTCATCAGCATGAGCGCCGTGAACATGACCGTTTCCATGGTGGGCGCACTGGTCACGGTGATGGACGCCCCCTGGTGCAGGGTGTTCCACCAGACCACCGAGAAATAGATGATGGGCACGTTGACCACCCCGGCCAGGGCCAGCACGGCGCTGGCATTGGCGGCCCGTTGACGGTCCTCGATGGCACCGTGCAGCGCCATGTAGCCCAGATAGAGAAACAGCAGGATCAACTGGGAGGTCAGGCGTGCGTCCCACACCCAGTAGGTGCCCCAGGTGGGCTTGCCCCACAGGGCACCGGACCACAGGCACAGGAAGGCGAACAGCGCCCCGGTGGGGGCAATGGCCTTGGCCATCACCTCGGCGGTCTTCACCCGCCAGATCAGGCCGATGGCCGCATACACGGCCATGAGCACGTAGAGGAACATGGACATCCAGGCCGCCGGCACATGGATGAACATGATGCGGTAGCTGTCCCCTTGCTGGTAATCGGGTGGAGCCACCACGAAACCCACATATAGCCCCGCGACGAACAGGATCGCCGCCAGGCCTCCAAACCAGGGGATCAAGCGTCCCGACAGGTCGTAGAAATTCGGTGGTGAAGAGAACTTGAACCACTGCACACGCGGTTGAGCCACGGCCTTCCTCCAGTCAGTCCAGCATGATGCGCAGCGCCGCGGCGATCGCCCAGGGCGCCAACAACAGGGTAAAGATCAGCAGTGCGGCCAGCAGCGACAGGTGGGCATCGGGGCTGGACCCGTACATGACCGCATCCACGGCCCCTGCCCCCATGATCAGTGCCGGTACATACAGGGGCAGGATCAACAGCGAAATCAGCACACCCCCACCCCGCAGCCCCAGCGTGAGCCCCGCACCGATGGCTCCCACCAGGCTGAGAATCGGCGTACCCAGCAGCAGGGCCATCATCAGCACCGCGATTTCGGTGCCATCCAGGTTGAGCTGCATGCCCAGCAGGGGCGAAATCAGCACCAGGGGCAGGCCCGTGACCAGCCAGTGGGCAAGAATCTTCATCAGCACCAGCAGCGGCAGGGGCTGAGGCGTGAGCAACAGCTGCTCCAGCGAGCCGTCCCGGAAGTCATCGGCAAACAGACGCTCCAGGGAGAGCATGGTGGCCAGCAGGGCGGACACCCAGAGCACCCCGGGTGCCATGCTGCGCAGCAATTGTGGATCCGGCCCCACCCCGAGGGGAAACAGGGACACCACCACCACGAAGAAACCCAGCACCACCAGCGCATCCTGGCGACGACGCACCGCCAGCAGCAGATCCCGCCTCAACAGAGACAGCAGGGCGTTCAGCAGCGCTCTCATGCCCCATTCCCCAGGGTGAGTGTGCGCTGAGTGCCGCGCACGGGTACGGCCTGATGGGTGGTGAGAATGATCATTCCCCGGGCCGCCAGATGGGCCTCCAGTGCCTGTCTGAGCACTTCGATCACCTGCACATCCAGAGCGGCAAAGGGTTCATCAAGAATCCACAGGGGCCGTCGCAGCAGCAACAACCGGGCCAGGGCCACGCGCCGTTTCTGGCCTTGAGACAGCAGCTTCACCGGCAGGTCCGCATGTCCACCCAGACCCAGTTCCTCCAGCATGGAGAACACCCCTTCAGGTGTCTGCGGGCAGCCATGCAGTCGGCACTGGCTTTGGATGTTTTCCTCGGCGCTGAGTTCATCCTTGAGGGCGTTGTGATGCCCCAGATAGGCCAGGTGCCCCCCAGGGCCGTCATCCAGGCGACGCACCGGCACACCGTCCCAGGTCATTTCCCCCTCCATGGGACGGGTGAGCCCGCACAGCACCCGCAACAGGCTGGTCTTGCCGGCGCCGTTGCGACCGGCCACCTGCAGGAGTTCTCCGGCCTGCAGCGAGAACGTCAGACCATTGAAGAGCAGGCGCTCGCCGCGCTCCAGCACCAGGCCTTCCACCGCAAGACAATGCGCCGGAAAGGGCTGCGGGATTGGGGCATCCAGCGTGTCATCCGACACGGCTGCGGCATCGCTCATGGCCATTGCCCCAACTGCCGCATGCGCTCGCGCACGGCTTCGGCCAGGTCATCCGGATGGTATTTCTGCACGAACTTGTCCGCCCCGGTGCGACGCACCATGTCCACGTTGAAGACCCCACTGATGGAGGAATGCAGCAGGATGTAGAGATCCTTGAGGCGCTCGTCCTCGCGAACCCGCGTGGTGAGCTGATAACCGTCCACCTCCGGCATCTCGATGTCGGAGACCATCATGATGAATTCCCGGGCCACGTCCACACCGTCGGCCTGCATGCGCTCGATCAACTCGATGGCATGCTTGCCATCGGTCACCAGGGTGCACTGCACGCCGAGTTGTTCCAGGGCGGCGCGAATCTGATTACGGGCCACGGTGGAATCATCCACCACCAGGACCTTGCAGTCCTCGGCGCGAAAGCCATCACTGAAATCTGCCGACACCTGGGTGCTGGCATGCACCACCTGATCCAGCACCTTCTCCACATCCAGAATCTCCACAATGCGATCATCCAGCAGGGTAATGGCGGTGACGAAGGCATTGCGGCCCGTGGCCCGGGGCGGTGGCTGAACCTGTCCCCATTGGGTGTTCATGATCCGCTCCACACGGCGGATCAGGAAACCATGCACCGAGCGGTTGTACTCGGTGATGATGATGTAGCCGTCTTCCGGCGCCTTGAGGGGCGGGCCGCCGATGGCCAGGGAAAGGTCCATCACCGGCATGGTAATGCCCCGCAGGGTGGCGATCCCCTTCACCAGCGGATGGGAACCCGCCAGATGGGACAGGGGCTGATAGGGAATGACCTCCTGAACCTTGAAGATATTGATGCCATAGAGTTGCTGGCCCTGGAGCTGAAACAGCAGCAACTCGAGTCGGCTGCCGGCCACCCGATTGGATTCCAGGGATGACCCCCAGCGATCTTCGACCATGTCGACACTCCAGATGATCCATCTTCACCCCATGGTACCAGTGCGCCCAGAAGGGCACACGCTCGCACCCACTTTCCATCCCGGGGTTCATGCACCGTTTTCTGACCTGGATCATACTGATAAATCGCAACCATAGAACCTGACGCCATCCAGGTTGTCTTGATAACGGATGAACAGAACAAACGCCCAGGCCGGATGGCGCGAATGGGGACAACGGCCCGCTTGCGACCCCGTCTGTGATGGTGCTATGAATGGCCGGCGCCGCCCCGGGCGGCCAGGCCCACGGATGGAAATGCCCCATGGAAAGACCATGATCATTGGGTGGAAACACCCTGGCAGGAGAATGCAATGACGCCTCGACAGAAGAGACGAATGGCTGGCGTGGTGCTCGTCGTGCTGGCGGTTTCCACCGCCTCGGCCCTGGCCCTGAGCGCCTTCCGCGAGAACCTGATGTACTTCTATGGGCCCTCCCAGATAGCCCAGGGCGAGGCACCGGGCGAGCGCATCATCCGCCTGGGCGGGCTGGTGGAGAAAGGCTCCATCCAGCACAACGATACTGACCTGACCGTAAAGTTCAGCATCACCGACACAGCCCACAGCATCCCCGTGGAGTACGTGGGCCTGCTGCCCGATCTGTTCCGTGAGGGTCAGGGCGTGGTGACCCACGGTCGTCTGGGCAGCGACGGCATCTTCCGCGCCGAGCGGGTGCTGGCGCGACACGATGAGAACTACATGGCCCCCGAGGTGGCCGCAGCACTCAAGGCGGCGGGATATGAGGAACACCCCGGCGAGAAGGTCTACTGATCATGATCGCGGAAATCGGTCAGCTCGCCCTCATCCTTGCCCTCCTGATGGCCGCCGTACAGGGCATCATCCCCCTCATCGGCGCCCATCGGGGCACACCCGCCTGGATGGCCACCGCTCACACGGCCGTGGGCGGTCAGTTCCTGTTCCTGGTGATCGCCTACATCGCGCTCACCTATGCCTTCATCACCCATGATTTCTCGGTGGCCTACGTGGCCAACCACTCCAACTCCGAGCTGCCGTTGATGTATCGCATCTCCGGGGTCTGGGGCGGCCATGAGGGATCGTTGCTGCTCTGGGCGCTGATGCTGTGTGGCTGGTCGCTGGCGGTGTCCTGGCTCAGCAAGGGGCTGCCCACGGACATGGCGGCACGCACCGTGGCCGTCATGGGCCTGGTGAGTGTGGGCATCCTCTCCTTCACCCTGTTCACCTCCAACCCCTTTGAAACCCTCTTCCCGGTACCGGCCGACGGGCGCGATCTCAATCCGCTGCTGCAGGATCCGGGTCTGGTGATCCATCCCCCCATGCTGTACATGGGCTACGTGGGGCTGGCCGTACCCTTTGCCATTGCCGTCGCCGCACTGATCGGCGGAAGACTGGATGCGGCCTGGGCCCGCTGGACGCGGCCCTGGGCCACAGTGGCCTGGGCCTTCCTGGGAGCGGGCATTGCCCTGGGCAGCTGGTGGGCCTACTACACCCTGGGCTGGGGTGGATGGTGGTTCTGGGACCCGGTGGAAAACGCTTCCCTCATGCCCTGGCTGGCTGCCACGGCCCTGATCCACTCGCTGATCGTCACGGAAAAGCGGGGTGCCTTCCGCACCTGGACGGTGCTGCTGGCCATCATGGCCTTCTGCCTGAGCCTGCTGGGGACCTTCCTGGTTCGCTCAGGCGTGCTGGTTTCAGTGCATGCCTTCGCCACTGACCCCGCTCGAGGCGTGTACATCCTGGCGCTGCTGCTGGTGGTGACCGGTGCCTCGTTCGCCCTGTATGCCTGGCGCGCCCCCAACGTGCATAGCCATGCCGAATTCCAGCCCGTATCACGGGAGGGGGGCCTGCTGGCCAACAACATCATCTGGATGGTGGCGCTGGCAGCCGTCCTGCTGGGCACCCTGTATCCCCTGCTGCTGGATGCCCTGAACATGGGCAAGATCTCCGTGGGACCGCCTTACTTCAACGCGGTGTTCGCGCCGCTGATGCTGCCCTTGATCTTCCTGGTGGGCCTGGGGCCACTGCTGCGCTGGAAGAGCGCCTCCGCCCGTGAGATCAGCCTGCGCTTCTGGCACACCCTGCTGGCGGCCCTGGCGGTGGGCGTGGTCTTCCCGCTGGCCATGATGGGCAGCACGTCGCTGATGATCACCCTGGGCGTGGGTCTGGCGGTGTGGATCATCCTGGCGTCCGGGCGTGACCTTTACAGCCGGCTGCGCCAGCGCGGCACCCCCCTGACCACGCTGCGCAAGCTGCCCGCCAGCTACTGGGGCATGACCACCAGTCACCTGGGCTTTGCCATCCTGGTGATCGGCATCACCCTGCTCATGGCCTTCGAGCAGGAGCGTGATGTGCGCATGGGCCTGGGGCAGAGCCATGAGCTGGGCGGTTATACCTACGAGTTGCGGGATGTGTACAACGTGGCCGGACCCAACTGGGATGCCCTGGAGGCCCACGTGCATGTGACCCGCAACGGTGAACCGGTCACCGACCTGTACCCCCAGCGGCGGGTGTACCGGGTGCAGACCCAACCCATGGCCCAGGCGTCATACCAGTCCCGATTTACCCGTGACATCTTCGTGGCGCTGGGCGAGCCCATGTCCGGCAACACCTGGTCACTACGGCTCTATCACAACCCCTTCCAGATGTGGCTCTGGATCGGGGCCACGTTGATCGTGCTGGGGGGCTTCATTGCCGCCGCCGACCGCCGCTACCGTGTGTTCTCCCGGCGTCGGGCCACCGAGCCGGCCTCGCAACGCATCGACAACGCTGGCGGGATGGCTGATCAGGAA
This sequence comes from Ectothiorhodospira sp. BSL-9, assembly GCF_001632845.1. Lineage (NCBI taxonomy): Bacteria > Pseudomonadati > Pseudomonadota > Gammaproteobacteria > Chromatiales > Ectothiorhodospiraceae > Ectothiorhodospira > Ectothiorhodospira sp. BSL-9. The sequence continues at coordinate 682,107 of NZ_CP011994.1, forward strand.
GCCGCCCCCCGTCCCGCCCAACGGAGCCCCTCGGCATGAAAAGACTGATGTATCTGCTGCCCATGGGACTGCTGCTCCTGCTGGGCCTGTTCCTGCTGATTGGTCTGGGTCTCAACCCGCGTCTGGTTCCCTCGCCCCTGGTGGACAAACCGGCGCCAACGTTCGAACTGCCGGCCCTGGAAGACGCCGAACGCATGGTGGGCTCGGCGGACTTCGAGGGCCAGGTGGTACTGCTCAATATCTGGGCCAGCTGGTGCGTGTCCTGTCGTCAGGAGCACCAATTGCTGGTGCGCATGGCCGATCGGTATGGCGTGCCCATTTACGGGCTCAATTACAAGGACGAACGCCGGGACGGCCTGGAGTATCTGCGAGCCTTTGGCAACCCCTACGTGTGGAACGCCCATGACCTGGAGGGTCGCGTCGGTATCGACTGGGGCGTGTACGGCACGCCGGAAACCTTTGTCATCGACGGCGAGGGCCGCATCCGCTACAAGCATGTGGGCCCTCTCACCTGGGACAAGGTTCAGAATGACATCCTGCCCCTGGTGGAGCGCCTGCGGAGTGAAACCCTATGAAGGCGTGGTTGCCCCTGATCCCGCTGCTGGCGCTGCTGGCCTTCTCCCCCATGGCCTCGGCCGGCGGGGTCGACCCGACCGATTTTGATGAACCGGGACTGGAGGAACGCTACCGCGCCCTGCTTCATGAACTGCGCTGCACCGTCTGCCAGAACCAGTCCCTGGCGGACTCGGATGCCGGCCTGGCCCGGGATCTGCGTCGGGAGTTGCGCACCCAGCTCAATGCCGGCTCCAGCGACGATGAGATCATCGATTACATGGTGTCGCGATACGGCAATTTCGTGCTCTACCGCCCCCCGTTCTCGCCCGCCACCTACCTGTTGTGGATAGGCCCCTTCGTGCTCCTGGGGCTGGGCTTCGTGGTGCTGTATCTCACCTCACGCGGTAGCCGTCAGGGCACCAAGACCACCGGCGTGGATAGCGCCGCACGCGAGCGGGCCCGGCGCCTGCTGGGTGAAGGAAAAGACGTATGACAATCGGTTTCTGGATCGCGGCCGTGCTGCTCCTGCTCACGGCCATGATAATGGTCATCTGGCCGTTCCTGAGGCATCGCACCGGGCCGCAGGTGGAGTCCCGGGGCCTCAACCTCACCATCTATCGGCAACGCATGGCCGAACTGGATCAGGAACTGGCCTCGGGACTCATGAACCGGGAGCAGTATGAGGCTGCGCGCCTGGAGCTGGAAGACAACCTGATCACGGACGTGGAGGACGACCCTGAGACGTCCGCGCCTGCGAGGACGGCCTCCCCTCACCGTCAGGGGGGGGTGGTGCTGCTGGCCACTGCCGCCCTGGTACCCATCCTGGCGCTGCTGATCCACTTCCAGCTGGATCATGGCGGGCCGGATCCACGCCAGACCATCGCCATGGGGCAGGCCCCCTCGGCCGGCGGGGGATCAGAGCAGGGTGCGACCCAGCATGATCTTGAGGAAGTGGAACGCATGATCGGCCAGCTCAGAGCCCGTCTGGAGCAGGAGCCGGATGATGCCGAGGGCTGGGTGGTGCTGGCCCGCACCTACCGCTTTCTGGAACGTTTCGGCGATGCCGCCCAGGCCTACGAGCGGGCCCATGACCTCATCGGCGATGACCCCATCCTGAACGTGGACTATGCCGAAACCCTGGTGGTGGCGCAGGATGGCCGTGTTTCCAGCCGGGCCGCCCGACTGCTGAACACGGCCCTGGAACAACAGCCGGACAACCAGAACGCCCTCTGGCTGGCGGCCATCGGCGCCTTCCAGGACGGTGACCTGAGCCGCTCTCAGGAGCATCTGGAACATCTTCAGACCCTGGTGGACTCTGACACCGGCTCGGCCCGTGCGGTGGAGGATGCACTTCGGGAGGTGAACGCGGCCATGGAGCAGGAACAGGCCGACAGCGCCCGGGCCCCGACTGACCCGCAAGGCGATGCCAAGGTTCTCGAGGTCACCATCGAGCTGGATGAGGCCCTGGCCGAGCGGCTCTCTGGGGATGAACACGTGATGGTATTCGCCCGCCCGGTGGACGGTCCGCGCATGCCCCTGGCGGTGGTCCGCACCGAGGCCCGCTTCCCGCTTCAGGTCACCCTGGAAGACGGCGGTGGCATGGGAATGGCCGCACAGAACTCCATGAGTCAGTACCAGTGGATCGAAGTGGTGGCCCGCATCAGCGAGGGCGGCATGGCCGAGGCAAGCAGCGGTGATCTGGAGGGGATCAGTGATCCCGTGGATCCGTCGGATCCGGAGGGCCGGGTAAATCTGCGCATCGACAGGGTGCTGCCGTAAGCATCCCGGCATCGTGGCTGGGATAAGCCCCTTGAAATGCAGTAAGCTCACGCCCTCACCGTTACCGCCCGGCACCGATCAGGAGCCTGCTCCATGCCCACCCAGCAGAACACGCCCACCGGCGAGGCACTCCCCCACCGGGACCTGTGCACCGATTGCGGCATCACCCGCACCCACGACCCACGCCGCTGCGGCCACGCTTGTCAGTTCATTCATCCCCGGTACCCAGAGATGGAGGCCCGGGTCCACGGGCGTGCCCGGGACCCGGAGCGGGACGATGAGCTCTTTTTCGGTCCCTATCAGTCAATGCATCAGGCCGCGCTGCAACCGCCCCGGGAGGGCGCCCAATGGACGGGGATCACCACTCGCCTGGCCGAGCGCCTGCTGGAAACCCACCAGGTGGACGCTGTACTCACCATGCAGGCGGCCGCCGATGATTTCTGGCGCCCGGAACCCGTGCTCGTCACCCGGGCCGAAGACATGGCCCGCTGCCGGGGCATGCGCATGGGCTATGCCCCACTGCTGGCACACCTGGAACCGGCGCTGGCTCAGGGCTACAAGCGACTGGCGGTGATCGGCCTGCCCTGCCAGGTGTATCCCCTGCGTGTGCTGCAGCAGGAACTGGAGATTGAATCACTCTACGTGATCGGCACACCCTGCTCCGACAACACCACCACTGAGCGCTTCCACGAATTCCTGGCATTGCTGGCGGATCAACCCGACACCGTCACCTACCTGGAGTTTCGCGCCGATTACCACGTGGAGCTGCGCTTCACCGACGGGCACGTCAAGACCATCCCCTTCCTCAAGCTGCCCATCTCCAGGCTGCCCAAGGATTTCTTCCCCCTGACCTGTCAGACCTGCGTGGATTACACCAACGTGCTGGCGGACATCACCGTGGGCTACATGGCCGGGCGTGGGGAGCAATGGCTGGTGGTACGCAATGACCGCGGGCGCGAGATGCTGGAGCTGCTCGGGGACGAGGTGACCCTCCAGGCACCCACCAGTGCCGGCAAGCGTCAGGGGCCGGTGACCGGTTTCATGAAGAACACCGAGCGGGCCGCCGGTGGCCTGCCGCTGCGCAGCATGCCCGACTGGGCCAGGCCCATCGCGGCCTTTTTCATGCCCCGCATCGGCCCCCGCGGCCTGGAATTCGCCCGCGCCCGTGTGGAGATGAAGGCGGTGGAGACGGTCCTGCACCTGCGTCGTGCCTTGCCCAAGCGCATGCACAACATGATTCCGGATCATGTGTGGCGCCTGGTGGAGCCTTATGGACTGGAGCCGAAAGAGGGGGAGCGGGGACGGTAGGCCTTATGCGCCAGGGCGGGCACTGGGCAGCGCTTCCCGGGCCAGTTTGCGCCCCAGGGCGATCACCGGCCCCGCCCGGTGAAACTCGTGGATCATGCACACGTTCTTGGGCACGCTGATCACCAGATCCGGTCGGAAGACCGCCAGGTGCTGCCGGGTGATGGCGGCCTGCATGGTATCCAGGGAGCGCATCAACACCTCGGACAAGGCCAGCCCTTCGGCGGCCGAGGGACTGGTGTCGTTGCCGAAGGACTCCACGTAGCCACGCATCCGCTGCAGCAGCCCATTCTTGTTGTGGTTCGCCCCCCGACCATCGGACTCCGGTTCGGACTCGGGGGCCGGGCCATTCACGTCCACCACAATGGTCAGGTCCGTCAGCGTGCGCAGCGTGGGCGCCACCGGCACCGGATTGAGCAGGCCACCATCCACCAGCGTGCGTCCCCGGTAGCGATGCGGCGTGAAGACCGCCGGGATGGCAATGGAGGCGCGGATGGCATCGAACAGCGAACCATCGCTCATCCATATCTCCCGGCCCCGATCGATGTCCACGGCCACGGCCGTGTAGCTGATGGGCAGATGCTCGATATCACTCTCCCCCACCAGTTCCTTGAGCTTCTTCATCAGCTTGTCGCCACGAATGATCCCTCCCCCGGAAAAACTCCAGTCCAGCAGACCCAGTACATCCGACTGGTCCAGACCCGTGACCCATTCCGCATAGGTATCCAGCTCCCCCAGGGCATAGATCCCCCCCACCAGCGCCCCCATGGAACTGCCGGCGATGGCACGGATCTCATAGCCCTGAGCCTCCAGCTCCTGGATCACCCCGATATGCGCCAGCCCGCGCGCCCCGCCAGACCCCAGCACCAGGGAAACCGTGCGAGCGGTGGAAGAAGCGGGCAGGGAGTCTGTTGCATTCATGCTGGATGGCACCGTCGAATTGTATAATCACAAGATAATTTAAATGGTGGCATTGCGGATACCCTTATAGCGCGATGCCCTCTTGCCCTCCTCCCGGAATACCATGTCCCGCATCCTCCTCAGCCTGCTGATCCTGTGTCTGACCCTATCATTGACATTCCCGCTGCAAGCCCAGGAGCACGGCCCTGCACCCATGGCGCAGATCTCCCAGGCGGAGGTGGAGGCACTGCTGGGCGAGATGGAGGCGGGCCAGGACCGCCTGGTCCCCCTGATCGATGCCATTGACACCGGCCCCGCCGAAGACTGGCTGGAGCAAAGCCCCGAACAACACCTGAGTCAGCGGGCTGGGGACGCGAGCCTTGCGAGCACGGAACAGGCGCTCTGGCAAAGTGCATTGGAGCGGGAGCAGTCCGCGGCGGATCGTGTGCGTGGCGCCCTGGATCGGGCCACCACGGCCCGTGCCACGCCAGAGCGGCTGAGTGAGTTCATGGACCGGATCAGGCAGGCGGTAGCCCCCCTGCGACCCGTTGAAGACGAGCGGACCATCAACGAAATCGATCAGGAACTGACCACCCTTGAGCGGCGTCGCCAGCAGGCCGCCCTGGAACTTGACCAGAAGCGGCTCACCCTGAGTCGTCTGGAGGAGCAGTCCCGCAACCAGGCCGAAACCCTGGAGCGCCTGAGTCGCGAGCGACAGGACACCATCGATCAGGCCCAGCCCCCTAATGATGTGGACATGCCCCAGGCACAGGAAGCCGCCTCCGAGGCACTGATCCGCCAGGCGGATGCCCGCATCATCGCCGCCCAGCTGGACGCCCAAACGTTATCTCCGCGCATGGAAACCCTGGCCCTGGAGGTCCGGGCCCTGGAACTGGAGTCCCGCTGGCTGGCCCTGCGGGCCACCCAGATGCAACGGGCACTGAATGAGCGCTCCACGGAAGAACTGCGCAGCCTGCGCGGCGACCTGCAGCGGCTGTTGAACCAGGAACCGGATGCCCGCACGCGCTTTGCCGATGAGATCCAGGCGCTGAATGCCCGTTTCGAGCACATCGCCCGCATCCAGAGCCGTATCCGGGAATTGCAGGCCGACCGAGAACGCTACACCCGCCTGGAGCAGGACCTGACTCAGACGCTGATCAATATCCGCGAACGCCTGGAGGTCAGCGGCCTCAACGAGGCCCTGGGTGGACTGTTTCTGGAGGAACAGCGACGGCTGCGAGACCTGGACGAGGTGCGCTTCACCCTGGCCACCATCGAACGGGAACTGTCTCAGGCACGCCTGCGCAGCATCAACCTGCGGGAACAGGCCTCGCGCCTGCCCTCCCGCCCGATCATCAGCACCGTCGACGATCCTGCCCAGGCGGAGATGGCCCGCATCCAGCAACAGGCCCTGACAGCGCACCTGCAGGCAGAGGAGGTGCTCACGGATCAATTGCGCCACGCGGACCTGCGGGCCCGGTCGGTAGTGGCACTGGTGGACGAACTGCAACAGATCCTCAGGGAAACCCTGCTGTGGTGGCCCAGCCACCTGCCGGTGAGCCTGGACTGGGCCATGGGGGCCCCCAGCGCCGTCACCAGCCTGGCGGACCCTGCCTCGTGGCGGGAGATCCGCTGGGCGCTCAGGGAAGTAACCATCGGCAGCCCACTGGCCATGTCGCTCACGCTGATGGTGGTGGGTCTGCTCTTCGCCTGGGGCCGGGGCACGCCGGCCCACCTCAAGGCACTGGCGGAAAAGACCCGCCACCGATTCACTGATCACATCAAGCTCACCGTGCAAGCCCTGTGGTGGAGCCTGGTCCGGGTGCTCCCCATCCCGCTGCTGCTCATGATCACCTCGCTGCGCCTGGAATGGATGCCGGAGATGGAATTCGGCGTGGAGGTACTGGCCACCATGCTCTTCAGTGCCTCCATCTGGTGGCTGGCGGGGCACCTGGTCCTGCTGTTCACCTCGGCCCATGGCGTCGCCCGTGCCCATTTTGGCTGGAACGAGCTGACCCTTCAGCGCCTGCGACGCCATCTCACCTGGTTCCTCCCGGTCCAGCTGGCCCTGATCCTGTTCCTGGCCCTCACCTTCGCGCACCCCAGTGAACTGGTGTTCGATATCTTCGGGCGTCTGGGCCTGCTGGCCGCCGTCATCATCACCGGCCTGCTGGGCTGGAACCTGCTGGCACCGCCTCCCGAGGACACACCCTTCCCACTGAAGGAACGGCGCCGACGCCTGCTGCGCATGACCCTGATGGCCGTTACCCTGACCCTGATGGTCCTGACCCTGGCCGGTTACCTGCTCACCGTGGGGGAACTGATGGCGCGCATCATCGACACCGCCATGGTGCTGGGTCTCGTATGGCTGGTCTACAGCCTCGCCGCCCGGGCGCTGATCCTCAGCGAAACCCGCCTGCTCCTGCGTCGCATGCGTGAGCAGCGGGCCAAGGCGGCGGCCGTGGAGAGCAGCAGTACCGTGGGTGCCGAGGGCGGCATGGATATCCCCGAGCGCCACCTGAGCCTGGAAGACGTGAACCAGCAGACCCGGACCCTGCTGCGCACCACCACCGGAGCGGGCATGATCCTGGCCCTGTTCTGGGCCTGGTCGGATGTGCTCCCGGCGCTGACCTGGCTGGATGGCATCACCCTCTGGTCACGCACCATCGCCGTGGGCGATACCGAGATACTGAGCAGGGTGAGCCTGCAGGACTTCCTGCTGGCGGGTTTTCTGGGGATTGTCTTCACCCTGGCGGCGCGCAACCTGCCGGGCCTGGTGGAGATCCTGCTGGCCCGCAGCACCACGCTGGACGCTGCCGGTCGCTATACCATCACCATGCTGCTGCGCTACGTGCTGGCCGTGGTCGCGGTGATCATCGTCTTTTCCCTGCTGGGCCTGCGCTGGAGCGAACTGCAGTGGATGGTGGCCGCCCTCACCCTGGGCCTGGGCTTTGGTCTGCAGGAGGTGGTGGCCAATTTCGTCTCGGGTCTGATCGTGCTGCTGGAACGCCCCATCCGCGTCGGCGACACCATTACCATCGGCGAATACAGCGGCACCGTGGCCCGCATCCGCACCCGTGCCACCACCATCGTGGACTGGGACAACCGGGAGATCGTCGTCCCCAACAAGAACTTCATCACCGAGCGCCTGATCAACTGGACCCTGTCCGACACCACCACCCGCCTGGTAATCCCGGTGGGCGTCAGCTACGACTCGGATGTGGACAAGGTACGGGAGATCCTGCTGGAAGTGGCCCGCGAAAACCCCCAGGTGCTGGACGACCCGGAACCCACCGTATTCTTCCTCAAGTTCGGCGACAGTGCCCTCACCTTCGAACTACGGGTATATGTCTGTCAGTTACGAGAGCGGCTGCTCACCATCAGTGAACTGCACACCACCATCATCAAGCGCTTCCGGCAGGAAGGCATTGAAATTGCTTATCCTCAGATGGACCTGCATATTCGGGATATGGCACCCCTGGCCCCCACCGGAGCCAACCTTCAAAGGGGTCAATAATGCCCCATAATGGCGCAGATGCGCACTTAAACAGTGCATATTGCTCAATTCCTTGCCCTTTTGGCGACAAACACTGGAACAATGAAAAGTTAAGCTTTACTCTCCCAAGCCCGCCGGTTGATGGCCTTCCGCGCGGGCCTGTAAGAGTGGGCCCTCCCCAGCCCTTGCAACGCCAGCCCCCTGCGTCAGATTGCCGCGGATGCCGACCAGCGACCAGATATCAGCGAGGTCAACGATGAGTTTTCACGCCTTACCGCCCGAACAGGGCCTGTATGATCCATCCCTGGAGCGCGATGCCTGTGGTGTCGGCTTTGTGTGCCACATCAGAAACGAGAAGAGCCATCGGATCGTCGCACAGGGGCTGGAGATCCTGGAACGCATCAATCACCGGGGTGCCGTCGGCGCCGACCCCAAGGCAGGTGATGGGGCCGGTATCCTGGTTCAGATTCCGGATGCCTTCTTCCGCTCCAAGGTAGGGTTCGATCTGCCCGAGGCCGGCCGCTACGGTGTGGGCATGATTTTCCTGCCCCAGGACGCCAGCCTGCGCGAGCAGATGCAGACGATCATCGAGACGCACATCCAGGAAGGCGGCCAGACCGTGCTGGGCTGGCGCGACGTCCCCGTGGACAACAGCGACCTGGGCGAGAGCGTGCTGCCCAGCGAACCGGTCGTGCGCCAGGTGTTCATCGGTCGGGGGGACAACTGCCCCGATCAGGACACCTTCGAGCGCAAAATGTTCGTGATCCGCAAGCGCATGGACAACGACATCCGCGATGCGGGGCACGGCGTGGACGCCTGCTACGTGTGTTCCATGTCCTCCCGCACGGTCAACTACAAGGGCATGCTGCTGGCCGGTCAGGTGGGCCACTACTACCTGGACCTGCAGGACGAAACCTTCGTCAGTGCCCTGGCGCTGGTGCACCAGCGCTTCTCCACCAACACCTTCCCCACCTGGGACCTGGCGCAGCCCTTCCGCATGGTCTGCCACAACGGCGAGATCAACACCCTGCGCGGCAACGTGAACTGGATGGCGGCCCGCCGCCACACCATGCGCTCCGAAGTGCTGGGCGATGATCTGGATACCATCTGGCCGCTGATCCCCGAGGGTCAGTCCGACTCCGCCTGCTTCGACAACGCCCTGGAACTGCTGGTGATGGGAGGCTACTCGCTGGCCCACGCCATGATGATCCTCATCCCCGAGGCCTGGTCGGGCAACACCCTCATGGACGAGAAGCGCCGCGCCTTCTACGAATATCACATGGCCCTGATGGAGCCCTGGGACGGCCCCGCCGCCATGTGCTTCACCGACGGCCGTCAGATCGGCGCCACCCTGGACCGCAACGGCCTGCGTCCGGCCCGCTACCTGGTCACCAACGACGACATGGTGATCCTGGGCTCGGAAATGGGCGTGCTGGACATCCCCGAGGAACGCATCGTCAAAAAGTGGCGCCTGCAACCCGGTCGCATGCTGCTGATCGACCTGGAAGAAGGCCGCATTATCAGTGATGACGAGGTCAAGGCCCAGCTGTCCGAGGCCCGCCCCTACGGCGAGTGGCTGAAGAAGACCCAGATCCGCCTGGAAGACCTGCCCACCGGCGTGGGCCCCATGGCCCCCGATGACGCCACCCTGCTGGACTACCAGCAGGCCTTTGGCTACACCCAGGAAGATCTCAAGTTCCTGCTCACCCCCATGGTGCTCACCGGCCAGGAGGCCGTGGGCTCCATGGGTGCGGACAACCCACCCTCGGTGCTCTCGACCCGGCCCAAGAACCTGTCCAACTACTTCAAGCAGAACTTTGCCCAGGTGACCAACCCGCCCATCGACCCGATCCGCGAGG